>JALSSF010000199.1 GCA_026984375.1 Methylothermaceae bacterium
TTCGTTTTCGGCGGCGAAGAACTGTGGACCGAACGCGACCGCTATGTCATCTTCTTCGGCGAATCGGTCAACGGTCTCAACATCGGCGCCCCGGTGAAGATGCGCGGGGTACAAATCGGCAAGGTGACCGACATCCGGGTGATCTATGACCCCAAGGCTAACAGTTTGCTGACCCAGGTCGTCATCGAGGTGAAACGAGGCCATGTGCAGATGATCGGAGAAAGCCGCCTGCCGTGGCAGCGTCCCGATCTGGAGGACCTGATCCAGAACGGCCTGAGGGCCCAACTGAAACTGCAAAGCCTGGTGACCGGCCAACTTTACGTTGACATCAATTTCCATCCCCACACACCGGTTCACCTGGTCAACGCCCTGGAGAGCGGCCTGCCCGAAATCCCCGCCATTCCTTCCAGTCAGGAAGAAATCGAAAGCACCATCAGCGAACTGGTGCGGGAGATCCGCCAGCTGCCCCTGAAGGAAATGTTCACCAAACTGGACTCCACCCTCACCCACATCGATGCTACTGTCAGCCAGCCGGAATTCCAGCACTCGATTCGACACCTCGACCGGCTGCTGATCGATCTCGACCGCGAATTCACCACCCTCTCCCGCCATCTGGAGCAGAACCTCGTCCTGAGCCAGGCGCTGCTGCGGCGGATGGACACAGCCATACCGACGTTGCTGGAAAACTCGGCCCAGGCCCTGCAAAAGGCCCAACGGGCGCTGGACGAAAGCGAGCGCACTCTGACCGCCCTGCGCGACAATTTCGGCCCCCAGTCTCTCCTGACCACCGATCTCCACGACACCCTGGACTCGGTCAGAGAAGCGGCCCGGGAGATCCGGGTACTCGCGGAAACGCTGCAGACCCGACCGGAAATCCTACTACACGGTAAACGGAGATAACCGATGATCCTGCGGATAACGCTCTTGTCCCTGGTATTCTGGCTGTCCGGGTGCACCATCACGGGAAAAAGCCCGCCGTCCCAGTTCTATATCCTTCCGCCTCCCCGGGAAATCCAGCCGCTATCCCAGCGGGAGCAGGTCATCGCCATCGCGCCGGTCCGGTTGCCCAAATACCTGGAGCGTCCCCAGATCGTCACCCTGCACGAAGACGGCAAAATCGGACTGGCCGAATTCCACCGCTGGGCCGAACCCCTGAGGGCCGGCTTCACCCGGGTGCTGGGCGCCGGGCTCGCCGCCCGCCTGCCGCAAAGCCACATCATCACCCTGCCGGCGCCGCGCGCCCACCCGGACTGGGTGCTCCGGACCCAGGTCCACGAATTTCAAGTCTATCCGGACCACTGCCGCCTGCAGGTGGACTGGCGTCTGAGCCGGGGTGACCGGGATCATGCCTGGCACCGCACGGAAATCCGCCAATCTCTGGCAGGGCGGGATTACACCAGTATCGTGACGGCCATGGGGCTCGCCGTCGACCGGCTGGCGGCCAGGGTGGCGGAAGCCCTGGCGCGACCGGACTGACTTCCGTCACAGCCGGCAATTCGGCCGCCGCCCCATGGCCCGGGCCCGTTGGTACAAAGGCAGCACCCGGGGCAGATGGGCCTGCAATTCCTGGATGCGGGTCTCATGGGATGGGTGGGTGGACAGCCATTCCGGCGGACCTGCCGGATTGAGCCGCTCCATGTTGCGCCACAGCTGGATCGCCTCCCGCGGGTCGAAGCCGGCCTTCGCCATCAATTCCAGACCGATGACGTCGGCTTCCGATTCCTGGATACGGCTGAAGGGCATCAGAACGCCATACTGGGCGCCCAGGCCCAGGGCCGCCATCGCCAACTGCCCCATCGACGATTGGGGCGCGGCGATGGCCTGGATCACCGCCAAGCCCTGCTCCAGGGCGAACTGCTGGGACACCCGCTCGTTGCTGTGGCGGGCCAGCACGTGGCCGATCTCGTGGCCGATGACCGCCGCCAGCTGATGCTGGTTGCGGGCCACTTTCAACAATCCGGTGTAGACACCGATCTTGCCCCCCGGCAGTGCGAAGGCGTTGGCCTGTTTGGAGCGGAACACCACCACCTCCCAGGAACCGCCCAGGTCACGGGTCAGCTCCTTCACCACGCACTGAACGTAGGCGTTGATCCGGGGATCGTTCTCGATCGGCTCCTTCCTTTTGATTTGCTCGAAGGCCTGCAACCCCATCCGGGTCAATTGGTCTTCCGGCATCAACACCAGCTGGCTGCGCCCGGTGGGCGACACCGCGCAGGCGACCAGCAGCAAGGCGATCGCCAAACCGGAAAGGAAACGTATCCACATCGACCGTTCTCCCATCGAAAATCTTCCGCCTTCACCAGCAATCCAACGGCAAGCATCCTGCCCCTGAACATTGCCGTCGGCGTTCAGATCGAATAAAGTAGGCCGAAATTATCACACCCTTTTCCCGTTGTCATGACTGAAAAAGCCTTTTCCAGCGAGCGCCGGGTTCAGACCGGCCGAATGATCGAGGAACTGCTGCAGGAGCGGCGACAAATGTGGCATCTTTACTGCGAAGTGGCGGAACTGAAGCCCTTCGACCAACACCAGGAGCCGCTGGAACAGATTCTGGACCGGTTCTGCCAGGTCTTGATCGATTACATTTCCCTGGGGCATTTCGGCATCTACCGCCGCATCATCGAGGGAACCGAGCGCCGCCGCAGCGTCGTCGAGGCCGCGGAACGCTTCTATCCCCGTATCGCCGAAGCCACCGAGGTAGCCCTCAAGTTCAACGATCAGTACGAAAACGCCCAGCTCACCGATCACGACGTGCTGCGCCGAGAGCTGTCCAAGCTGGGGGAAGCGCTGGCCACCCGCATCGAACTGGAAGACCGGCTGATCGACGCCATGAACCGATGAAGTTCTGCAGCGAGTGCGGTGCCCCGTTGGCGGTCAGGATCCCGCCGGGGGAGGACCGCGAACGCCACGTCTGCGACGTCTGCGGCACCATCCACTATCAGAATCCCAAAATCATCGCCGGCTGCATTCCGGAATGGGAAGGAAAAATTCTGCTGTGCCGCCGGGCCATCGAACCCAGGAAGGGACTGTGGACCCTGCCGGCCGGCTTCATGGAACTGGGGGAAACCCTGGAACAGGCCGCCGCGCGCGAGACCCTGGAGGAAGCCCGTGCCGAGGTGGAAATTCTCGAACTGTACACGGTCTTCAGCCTGCCCCACGTGGACCAGGTCCATCTGTTCTTCCGCGCCCGCATGACCCGACCCCGTTTTGCTCCCGGCACGGAAAGCCTGGAAACCCGGCTGCTCTCCGAAGCCGAAATCCCCTGGTCCGAACTGGCCTTTTCCACGGTGCGCCGAACCCTGGAGTATTTCTTCTCCGATCGGCGGGAACGGTGCTTCCGCCTGCGCAGCGAACATCTCCCGCCCTCGTCTCTCCATCGGCAATGCCAAAACGAAAGCACCGTCGGCTGACGGCTTCGGAAAACGGCAACCCTGTCCGGTAAAAGGAAAGGCCGCCTCCCTCTTCAGGGATTGCGGCCTTCGCTGGATTCAAATGGTGCCTCGGGCCGGACTCGAACCGGCACGGCTTTCGCCACCGCCCCCTCAAGACGGCGTGTCTACCAGTTCCACCACCGAGGCGATGATCGGTTACTGCTTATCGACCTTCTCAGGCTCGCCGGGTTCCGCCGGAACGACCACCGGCGTGTCGGCCGGTGCCTTTTCTTCCACCGGCGGAATGTCCTCCGCCGACTTCAGCATCTCGATGACGTCCTTCTTCTCCTCGCGCAGGTCGGTGAAATAAGCCAGCGACAGGCTGGTGAGGAAAAACAGAGCCGCCAGAATGGCGGTGGTCCGCGACAGGAAAGAGGCCGATCCCCGGGCGCCGAACACGGTCCCGGAGGCACCGCTGCCGAACGCGGCGCCGACGTCGGCCCCCTTCCCCTGCTGCAACAGGACGAACACCACGATGCCAATGGCGATCAGGACATGAAACACGATGAGAATCTGATACAACATGACCGTTACTGCGTTTCAACCGCTGCTTGCACGATTGCCAGAAAGGAAGCCGCCTTCAGCGAGGCGCCACCGATGAGACCACCGTCGATGTCCGGCATGGAAAACAGCGCCCCGGCATTGTCGGCGTTGACGCTGCCACCGTAGAGGATACGAACCTGCCCGGCGACGTCCGGATCCCGAGCGGCCAGTTGCCGGCGGATATGCTCGTGAACCTCCTGAGCCTGTTCCGGCGTCGCGGTGCGCCCCGTGCCGATCGCCCATACCGGCTCGTAGGCGATGACCGCCTGGTTCAGGGAATGCACGCCGGCCTTCTCCAGGACCGCTTCGAGCTGCCGGTCCACCACGGCGAAGGTCTCGCCCGCCTCCCGTTGTTCCAAGGTCTCGCCGATGCAGAGAATGGGACACAAGCCGTGCTCGATGGCCTTCTGGTAGCGGGCGGTCACCAGTTCGTCGGATTCGCCGTAGATCAGGCGCCGCTCCGAGTGTCCCACGATCGCCAGCCGGCAGCCGAATTCCCGGAGCATGGGCGCGGAAACCTCGCCGGTATAAGCGCCGGCGTCCTGGTCGGCTACGTTTTGCGCCCCCACCTGGACCGGCGTTCCGTCGAGCTGTTCGGACACCTGGGGAATGAAGACGTACGGGGGGCACACCCCCACCGTCACCGCCGTGTCGGCCGATACGCCGGCAGCGACGTCCTGCGCCAGCTGCCGAACGCTCGCGCGGGTGCCATTCATTTTCCAATTTCCAACAACCAATGGTCGGCGCATAGTTCCCCCCTGATAAATTCCAGCAATTCTAGCCGGATCAGGGAACGAAAGCAAATCAGGCCAGGCTGCGGGCCACGACCTCGGCCAGTTCACCGGCCAGCTGCTCGATCAAATCGGCGTCCTGCCCTTCCAGCATCACCCGGATCACCGGTTCGGTCCCGGAGGGACGAAGAAGAATTCGTCCGCTTCCGTTGAGCCGCCGCTCGACGGCCACACAGGCCCGTTGCACCGGTTCGATGGCCGTCAGGTCGTCCGGCTTGTGACGCACCCGGACATTGCGCAGCACCTGAGGATATTTGGTCATCCCCTGCTTGAGTTCGCGAAGGGATTTACCGCTGCGCCACATTTCCGCCAACACCTGCAACGCGGCTACGATACCGTCGCCGGTGGTGGTGCGGTCGAGACAGATGATGTGACCGGAATTTTCTCCCCCCAGGATGCCGTCACAGGATTCCAGCATTTCCATGACGTAGCGGTCCCCCACCTTGGCCCGCTTCAACTCCAGCCCCAGTTCGGCCAGGGCGTGTTCCAGTCCCAGGTTGGTCATCAAGGTCCCGACCACCGGGCCCTGCATTTTTCCCGCCGCCAACCGGGAACGGGCGATGATGTAGAGCAGTTCGTCGCCGTCCACCAGCGCGCCGGTGTGGTCCACCATGACGACCCGGTCGCCGTCACCGTCGAACGCGATGCCCAGGTCGGCGCCGCGGGCGACCACCTCCCGCTGCAGCTTCTCCGGCCGGGTGGAGCCGCAGTCCCGGTTGATGTTGAAGCCGTCCGGATCGACGCCGATGGCGCTGACCCGGGCGCCCACCTCGCTGAACACGTGGGGGGCAATATGGTAGGTGGCGCCGTTGGCGCAGTCGAGGACGATGTCGAGTCCGCTCAAATCCATGCAGGAAGGCACGGTGCTTTTGCAGAATTCGATGTACCGGCCCGGCGCGTCGGCGATCCGCATGGCCTTTCCCAGTTGTTCGGAGGCCACCGTGGACATCGGTTTCTCCAACATCGCCTCGATGGCCGCCTCCCGTTCGTCGGGCAGCTTTTTGCCGGCGGCGGAAAAAAACTTGATGCCGTTGTCGGGATAGGGATTGTGGGAAGCGCTGATGACGATGCCAGTGCGGGCCCGCAGGGTCCGGGTCAGATAGGCGATCGCCGGGGTCGGCATCGGTCCGAGCAGATGGGTGTCGACCCCGGCCGCCGACAGTCCGGCCTCGAGGGCGGACTCGAACATATAGCCCGAAATCCGGGTGTCCTTGCCTACCAGCACGTGGGCGGGACCCTGCTCCCGAAATACCTGCCCCGCGGCCCAACCCAGCTTGAGGACGAAATCCGGCGTGATCGGCGCCTCCCCGACACGGCCACGAATGCCATCGGTGCCAAAATAGCGTTTGCTCATGGGTGCACTCCCTGTTCTTTGCGATCGGACAACGGATACTCTCAAGTATAAAACACAAAGCTACCCAACTTGGACACCAGAGCATAAAAAAACCCTGCATCCCTCCGTCGGATGCAGGGCCGGTACAACGAGTCGAAACTTACTCGAAATGCTGTCCCGCCGGACCTCCCAGCGGGCTGACCCCAGCGCTCGGCTGTTCGGCGCTTTCCTTGTCGTCAGCCGCCGCCTTCTTGCCCTCGGCGGGCGGATTGTCTTCCCAGTCCTTGGGGGGCGGCGGGGTTTCACCGCGCATGATGGCGTCGATCTGGGCCCGGTCGATGGTTTCGTACTTGATCAGAGCCTCCGCCATCATATGGAGTTTGTCCATGTTCTCCTTGAGGATCTGTTCGGCCCGCTGGTAATTGCGGTCGATGATGGCGCGGATCTCCTCGTCGATCTTCCGGGCCGTCTCCTCGGACATGTGCTTGTGCTGGGTCACCATGCGTCCCAGGAACACCTCGCCCTCGTCCTCGGCATAGGCCAACGGCCCAAGCTTCTCCGACAGCCCCCACTTGGTGACCATGTTGCGGGCGATGTCGGTGGCCCGCTCGATGTCGTTGGAGGCGCCGGTGGTGATGGCCTCGGGCCCGAAGATCAGGGCCTCGGCAATGCGACCGCCGAACAGGCTGGAGATCTGGCTTTCCAGCTTGCGCTTGGAGGCCGAGTACTGATCCCGCTCCGGCAGGAACATGGTGATCCCCAGCGCCCGGCCGCGGGGCATGATGCTCACTTTGTAGACCGGATCGTGCTCCGGCACGCACAGACCGACGATGGCGTGACCGGCCTCGTGATAGGCGGTCATGCGCTTTTCTTCCTCGCTCATCACCATCGAGCGCCGCTCCACGCCCATGAGGATCTTGTCCTTGGCCTTCTCCAGATCGCTCATGTCCACCAGCTTCTTGTTGGCCCGGGCGGCGAACAGGGAGGCCTCGTTCACCAGATTGGCCAGATCGGCCCCCGAAAAGCCCGGGGTTCCGCGGGCGATGACCTTGGGATCGACGTCGTCCGCAGTCGGCACCTTGCGCAAGTGGACCTTGAGGATCTGTTCCCGGCCACGGATGTCGGGCAGGCCCACGGTCACCTGGCGGTCGAAGCGCCCCGGACGCAGCAGCGCCGGGTCGAGCACGTCGGGACGGTTGGTGGCGGCGATGATGATGATGCCTTCGTTGCCCTCGAAACCGTCCATTTCCACCAGGAGCTGGTTGAGGGTCTGCTCGCGCTCGTCGTGCCCGCCGCCGAGACCGGCACCCCGGTGGCGACCCACCGCGTCGATCTCGTCGATGAAGACGATGCAGGGGGCGTGCTTCTTGGCCTGCTCGAACATGTCGCGGACCCGCGAGGCTCCGACGCCGACGAACATCTCCACGAAGTCGGAACCGGAGATGGTGAAGAACGGCACCTTGGCCTCGCCGGCGATGGCGCGGGCGATCAGCGTCTTACCGGTCCCGGGCGGGCCGACCATCAAGATCCCCTTGGGGATGCGGCCGCCGAGCTTCTGGAACTTGCTCGGATCCTTGAGGAAGTCGACCACTTCCTGAACCTCTTCGATGGCTTCGTCACAGCCGGCCACGTCCTTGAAGGTGACCTTGATCTTGTCCTCCTCCATCAGGCGGGCCTTGCTCTTGCCGAAGTTCATCGCCCCGCGACCGGCACCACCGCCGCCCTGCATCTGACGCATGAAGAAGATCCACACGCCGATCAACAGCAGCATCGGGAACCAGGAAATGAAGATCTGCATCAACAGCGACTGGCCTTCCGGCGGCTGTGCCTTGATCTCCACGTGATTTTCCAACAGATCGTCGACCAGATGGGGATCGTTGGGGGCATAGGTGACGAACTTCTGTCCGCCGCTCGTAATCCCCTTGATGGTGTTGCCATCGATGACCACCTGCCGGACCTGGCCGCTGTGGACCGCTTCGATGAACTGGGTGTACGACAGGTTCGCCCCTGCGGGCTTACGGGCGCCGAAGTTGTTGAAGATGGACATCAACACCGCGGCGATCACCACCCACAGGAGTATGTTTTTCAGCATGTTACTCAATGGTCTCTCTCCCAACCGGCTCCTTCCGGTTTGTTGCCAATACGTCCGTTGTATTGTCCATGGTTGTCTACTTGAACAATAGCCCTAAAGACTAGGATTGAAAACCTCGGGCCAGCAGATAGACTTCCCGGCTCCGTCCCCGCGATGCCTTCGGCTTGCGGGTGACCACCCGGGAAAACTCCTGGCGCAGTCGTTTCTGAAAGGCTTCGAACCCTTCGCCGTGAAAAAGTTTCGCCAGGAAGGAACCGCCCGGACGCAAGAGCTGTTCGGCCGCATCCAGAGCCAGCTCGGCCAGAGCCATCGACCGCGGCTGATCCACACTGCGGTTGCCGCTCAGGTTGGGTGCCATGTCGGACAATACCACGTCCACGGATCGCCCGCCGAGCAAATCCTGCAAACGGTGCCAAGTCTCATCGGTGGTGAAGTCCCCCTGCAGGAAAGTCACCCCGGCGATGGGATCCATGGGGAGGATATCGAGAGCGAACACCCGCCCCTCGGGGCCGACCTGCTCCACCGCATACTGTGACCACCCGCCCGGGGCGGCACCTAAATCCACCACCGTCATCCCCGGACCCAGAATGCGGTCGCGGCGTTGGATCTCTTCGAGTTTGAACCGGGCCCGGGAGCGATATCCGAGGGCCTGGGCCTGACGCACGTAATCATCGTTGAAATGCTCCGTCAGCCAACGGCCGCTGCTACGGGTTCTCGCCATTGTCAATGCCTTAGCATTTTACTCACTTTTAGACCCCTGTCATCACCGGGGGTTCAGATCCGCTATACTGATAACGCCGCTCACATCCCCGATCGATTCCATGGAAGCCAAACGGAAACACCGACTCAAGGCCAAAGCCCATGCCCTGAAACCCGTGGTTCTGCTCGGTCAGCGCGGACTGACCGACGCGGTGCTGGCGGAAATCGACCACGCCCTCACGGCGCATGAATTGATCAAAGTGCGGGTCAATGCCGACGACCGCAAGGCACGCCAGGAAATGGTGCGGACCATCTGCGAGCGCCTGCACGCCGAACCGGTTCAGCTGCTGGGCCGTGTCGTCACCCTGTACCGGAAGAACCCGGAAACGCCCTGAGACACGAACAGGCCGGCACGGTGTCGTGCCGGCCCCCGGCTGCGGGCGCGAATCGCCCCGGATCATTCGTAGCGGACGGCGAGAATCTCGTATTCCCGGATTCCTTTGGGGGTCTTCACCTCCACCACGTCCTCGGCCTCCTTGCCGATGAGGGCACGGGCGATGGGCGAGGACACCGAAATCAGTCCCTGTTTGATGTCCGCCTCATCGTCCCCGACGATCTGATACGTGACCACGTCACCGGTCTCCAGATCCTCCAGCTCGACCGTGGCCCCGAAGACCACCCGGCCGTCCGCCTTCACCTGGGTGACGTCGATGATCTGGGCGTTGGCCAGCTTGGCCTCGATTTCGCGAATGCGCCCTTCGATGAAGCTCTGCTGCTCACGGGCGGCATGATACTCGGCGTTCTCCTTCAAATCACCGTGGGCCCGGGCCTCGGCGATTGCCTGAATGACTTTCGGGCGCGCCACGGTCTTCAGTTCGTGCAGTTCCCGTTTGAGTTTTTCCGCACCTTTGACGGTTAAGGGTACCTTGTTCATCGGCGATCCTCGAGTTGTCCGTGCAAGTCCTGTAGGCAATAGACCCGATCGGTATCCAGCGCCTCCAAGGCCAGACAAATGGCATGGGCCCCGGCCAGAGTGGTAGTGTAACTGACCTGGTGCTGGAGCGCCTCGCGCCGAATCCGGAACGAGTCGGCGATGGCCTGTTTCCCCTCCGTGGTATTGATGATGAGCTGGACTTCGCCGTTTTTGATCAGATCCACGATGTGCGGCCGTCCCTGACCGACCTTGTTGACGACCGCGCAGGACAGCCCGGCCTGCTGCAGGGCCTTGGCCGTGCCGCGGGTGGCCACCAACTCGAACCCCTTTTCCGACAGTCCCCGGGCGATGGGGACCAATCCGGCCTTGTCGCGGTCGCGCACGCTCATCAGCACCCGACCGCTGCGTACCAACTTCGTTCCGGCGGCCCGCTGCGACTTGGCATAGGCCTCGCCAAAGGTCAAACCGACCCCCATGACCTCACCGGTGGATTTCATTTCCGGCCCCAGCAAGGGATCGACACCGGGGAACTTGATGAACGGGAACACCGCCTCCTTGACCGCGAACCAGGACGGCACCCGTTCTTCCTTTATCCCCTGCCGGGCCAGGGTGCGTCCCGTCATGCAGCGGGCGGCGATCTTGGCCAGCGGCAGGCCGATGGCCTTGGACACGTAAGGCACGGTGCGCGAGGCCCTGGGATTGACCTCGAGAATGTAGATGTCCCGATCCTTGATGGCGAACTGGGTGTTCATCAGCCCCACCACTCCGAGGGCCTCGCCCAGACGGCGCACTTGATCACGCAGACGCTCCTGCAGCTCGGCATCGAGCTCGTAGGGCGGAATGGAACAGGCCGAATCCCCCGAATGGATCCCCGCCTGCTCGATGTGTTCCATGATCCCCCCGATCCAGACGACCTCGCCGTCGCACACCGCGTCGACGTCCACCTCCACGGCGTCGTCGAGGAATCGGTCGAGCAGGACGGGGGACTGATTGGAGACGCTCACCGCCTCCACCATGTAGCGCCGCAGCTCCTCCTCGTTGAAGACGATCTCCATGGCCCGGCCGCCCAAAACGTAAGACGGTCTGACCACCAGCGGATAACCGAGTTCCCGGGCGCTGAGCACCGCTTCCTCCAGCGAACGGGCGGTGCGGTTTTCCGGCTGCCGCAGTCCCAGGCGCTCCACCAGTTTCTGGAACCGTTCCCGGTCTTCCGCCAGGTCGATGGAATCGGGCGAAGTGCCGATGATGGGCGCACCGGCGGCCTCCAGGTCCCGGGCCAGCTTCAACGGAGTCTGGCCGCCGTACTGGACGATCACCCCTTCAGGCTTTTCCAGGTGGATGAGCTCGAGCACGTCCTCCAGGGTCAGAGGCTCGAAATAGAGCCGGTCGGCGGTATCGAAGTCGGTGGAGACGGTTTCCGGATTGCAGTTGACCATGATGGTCTCGAAGCCGTCTTCCTTGAGGGCGAAGGCGGCGTGGACACAGCAGTAGTCGAACTCGATCCCTTGACCGATACGGTTGGGACCGCCGCCGAGGATCATGATCTTGCGCCGGTCCGTGGGTTCGGCCTCGCACGCCTCCTCGTAGGTGGAATACAGATAGGCCGTGCTCGAGGCGAACTCGGCGGCGCACGAGTCGATGCGTTTGTAGACCGGCCGGATGTTCAACCGGTGACGCGCGGTCCGCACTTCCAGTTCGGAACTGTCCAACAACGCGGCCAGGCGGGAATCGGAGAATCCCATGCGCTTGAGACGGCGCAGTTCCTCAGCATCCAGGGTCGCCAGGGTGCGCTTCTTGAGATCCTGTTCGGTACGGACCAGTTCCTCGATCTGGGCCAGGAACCAGGGATCGATACGGCAGTGCTCGTGGATTTCCTCCAGAGACATGCCGAAACGAAAGGCGTCGGCCACGTATCGCAGGCGGTCGGGACCGGGACTGCGCAGTTCCCATATCAAGCGGTCGCGGGCATCGTCGGCCGTTGGATCCAGCTTTTCGCACAAGCCGTCGATCCCGATTTCCAGGCTGCGCAGGGCCTTTTGCAGGGATTCCTGGAAGGTGCGGCCGATGGCCATCACCTCCCCTACCGATTTCATCTGGGTGGTGAGGCGGTCGTCGGCGTCGGGAAACTTTTCGAAGGCGAAGCGCGGCACCTTGGTGACCACATAGTCGATGCTGGGCTCGAAGGAAGCCGGAATCGCCCCGCCGGTGATCTCGTTGCGCAGCTCGTCCAGGGTGTAACCGACGGCCAACTTGGCCGCCACCCGGGCGATGGGAAAGCCGGTGGCCTTGGAGGCCAGGGCCGAGGACCGGCTGACCCGCGGGTTCATCTCGATCACCACCAGCCGGCCGTCCTTCGGATTGATGGCAAACTGGACGTTGGAACCACCGGTGTCGACCCCGATCTCGCGCAACACCGCGATCGACGCGTCGCGCATGCGCTGGTATTCCTTGTCGGTCAGGGTCTGGGCCGGCGCCACGGTGATGGAGTCGCCGGTGTGGACCCCCATGGGATCGAGGTTCTCGATGGAACAGACGATGATGCAGTTGTCCCTGCGGTCGCGCACCACCTCCATCTCGAATTCTTTCCAACCCAGGATCGATTCCTCGATCAGCAACTCGCTCACCGGCGACAGTTCCAAGCCGCGATCGCAGATCTCCACGAACTCCTCGCGGTTGTAGGCGATGCCGCCGCCGCTGCCGCCCAGGGTGTAGGAGGGCCGGATGATGGCGGGAAAGCCGATGTCCTCCAGAACTTGAAAGGCCTCCTCCATGCTGTGGGCCACCCCGCTTCTAGGCACTTCGAGGCCGATGCGGCGCATGGCCTGCCGGAACAGGTCACGGTCCTCGGCCTTCTCGATGGCCTCCTGACGGGCACCGATCAACTCCACCCCGTAGCGCTCCAGCACCCCCTCGCGCACCAGATCCAGGGTGCAGTTCAGCGCCGTCTGCCCCCCCATGGTCGGCAGCAGGGCGTCGGGACGCTCCCGTTCGATGACGCGGGCCACGGTCTGCCAGTCCACCGGCTCGATGTAGACACGATCGGCGGTTTCCGGATCGGTCATGATGGTAGCCGGGTTGGAATTGACCAGAATCACCCGGTAGCCCTCCTCTCGCAGGGCTTTGCACGCCTGGGTCCCGGAATAGTCGAATTCACACGCCTGGCCGATGACGATCGGCCCGGCCCCGATCAGAAGAATGGAGTGAATGTCGTCTCTTTTGGGCATATCAGCGGGCTGCCATCAGGTCGATGAAACGGTCGAACAGGCCTTCCACGTCGTGGGGACCGGGACTGGCTTCCGGATGCCCCTGGAAACCGAAGGCGGGCATTTCCCGGTGGGCGATCCCCTGAAGGCTGCCGTCGAACAGGGAACGGTGGGTCGCCTTCAGGCAGGACGGCAACGTCGCCTCGTCGACGGCGAAGCCGTGATTCTGACTGGTGATCAGAACCTGGCCCGTCTCCAGATCCTGCACCGGATGGTTGGCCCCGTGATGGCCGAACTTCATCTTCACCGTCCGCGCCCCGCAGGCCAGCGCCAGCAATTGATGGCCCAGGCAGATGCCGAAGACGGGCACCCCGGCGACCAGGATTTCCCGAATCGCCGCGATGGCGTAATCGCACGGTTCCGGATCGCCGGGACCGTTGGACAGCATCACCCCGTCAGGCCGGCGGTCGAGCACCTCGGCCGCCGGTGTGGTCGCCGGAACCACCGTGATCTCGCAACCACGCTTGGCCAGCAGGCGGAGGATGTTGAACTTGACGCCATAGTCGTACACCACCACCCGGAAACGGGCGGCGCCGACCCGCCCGTACCCCCGCCCCGGGCGCCAGTCGCTTTGTTCCCAGACGTAGGGGGCCCCACAGGTGACCTCACGAGCCAGATCCATGCCCTTGAGGCCGGGGAAATCCCTGGCCTTCGCGACCGCCGAACGTTCGTCGACATCCGGACCCGCCCACAGACAACCGCGCTGTGCTCCCCGGTCGCGAAGAATCCGGGTCAGCCTGCGGGTGTCGATCTCGGCGATGGCGACTACCCCGTGACGCACCAGATAATCGGTCAGCGGCTCGTCCATGCGCCAGTTGCTCGCCACCGCCGGAACGTTGCGGACCACCAGGCCCGCCGCCTGAATCCGGGCCGATTCCACATCCTCGGCGTTGACACCGGTGTTGCCGATGTGCGGGTAGGTCAGGGTGACGATCTGCCGGGCGTAGGAAGGATCGGTCAGAATCTCCTGATAGCCGGTCATGGCGGTGTTGAACACCACCTCACCGACGCGCCATCCCGATGCCCCGATGGCGACACCGTGAAACACGGTGCCGTCCTCCAAAGCCAAAATCGCTCTTTCGCTCACTGCCTTCTCCGGGACAAACAAAACGGGATGGCCCGAAAGGCATCCCGTCTCGACCGTTGCCGTATGAAAATGATTTTACATTTTAAGTGATCCAGTTTCGAATTGTCCATGCGGCCTTACCACCGATCACCTGGTCCCGGAAGGGTCCGTCAGCGACCATCGATCACTCCCACAGGAGGGTCGGCCTCAGCGCAGCGGATGACCGCACACTTTGCACCGGTCCAGACCAAAGAGAAAAAAACGCCCCTTTCTCAAGGCCGTGTCACACCCGGGACACCGAATGGCGTCGATACGCCGGGAAGACCACCACAGGGCCGCCAAGGTGGGGACGAAGGTGATCAGGGGCTGGTTGAAAAACAGATTGACCGGCAGGGTGACGGCGAAAACCAGCGCCGGGATCAAAACGGTAACACTGTAGCGGGTGGCTGGCGTCATGATGTCAGAGAATGGAAAAAATTCGTCAGCAAACGGATCACCACGCTCGAGACGCCGTAAAAAAGGCAAGTGCCGGAGACACTTGCCTTTCGTTCAACGGAGTCTCGCCGACCGGATCACTCCAGATTGGCGTGCCGGGCCCGCATATCCTCTTCCGGAATGCCCTTTTCATGAATCACGTGGGAGATCTGGGCCTCCAGGAAGATCAGAGTGGAGAGCTCGAACATGGTACCCATGGGCAACCCCACCACTTTGGCATAGCTGTCATCGGTACCGATCTGGAGCACTTCGTCGGCGATCTCGGCCAAGGTCGATTTGCTCTTGGCAGTCAGCAACACCACCTTGGCACCGATTTCCTTGGCCTTCTTGGCGTTGGTGATCATGGAACCGGTCTCTCCCGAACCGGAAATCACGATAAAAAGATCACCTTCACAAATGGCCGGGGTCACCGTTTCACCCAGGGCGAACGCCCGATAGCCGGCATGCATCAGGCGCATGACGAAGAAACGAGTCACCAAACCGCTGCGGCCCATGCCGCCGACGAAGACCTGCTTGGCCTCATCGATCATCTTGGTCAGCCGATCCTCGTAATCGTCAGGAGTGGCTGCCAGGATGTCGGTGATCTTGTCGAGAACCAGCTTGCGATGGGGATTCATTCTCAGACCTCTGCGGCAGCGGCGTCCACCAGTTCACGCATCCGCTTGGCGGCGGCCGCCGGATCGTCGGCACCGTAGATGGCACCACCGACGACGACGATGTCGGCACCGGCCTTGACCACGTCGGCGACGGTTTCCGGCTTGATGCCACCGGCGCAGGAAATCATCACGTTCAGGCCCAAGCTGGTGAGCTTGTTCAGATCACCGAACGGCGTCATGCCAGCGGCCTGCTGGTCCAGCCCGGTGTGAACGCCGAGAATGTCAGCACCGGCTTCGGCGACCGCCTTGGCGGTGGCGACGATGTCCGGCACGCAGATCATGTCCACCTGGGCCCAGGCGTTGTGTTCATGGGCGGCTTTGATCACACCCTTGATGGTGGCCAGTTCGGAAACTCCCAGCACGGTGGTGATGTCGGCACCGGCTTCGAAGAAGGGCTTGGCTTCGTACTCACCGGCATCCATGGTCTTCAGATCGGCCAGCACCTTCCTGTCGCTGAAACGGGACTTCATTTCCTTGACCAGGGAAATGCCGTTGTACTTGATGCAGGGAGTGCCGATTTCGATGATGTCGATATACGGAGCAGTTTTCGCCGCCAGATCCAAGGTGACCTGGGGATCCAAAGTATCCAACGCAACCTGAATCATTACTTTTTTCGCCATGATATTGCTCCACTTGAAGTTGTAATTGTTAACCTGAAATTCGATGACCTGGCAGATTTTGCGTCATTTCGCAGCAAAAACCGCCACTCTGTCATTCGGAAGACAGAACTTTAAAGCAGAAACCCCATGGCGTCAATTCTTGAGCCCGAGCACGTCCTGCATGTCGTAGAGGCCCGGCCCCCGATCCATCAGCCAGCGGGCCGCCCGGAGCGCCCCCCGGGCGAAGGTCATGCGACTGGACGCCTTGTGGGTGATTTCCAGCCGTTCCCCCTCACCGGCGAACAGCACGGTGTGCTCACCGACGATGTCCCCGGCTCGGATGGTGGCGAATCCGATGGTAGCTCGGTCGCGCACCCCGGTGTGCCCGTGGCGTCCGTACACGGCGCATTCGCTCAGATCGCGCCCCAGGGCGGCCGCCACCACCTCCCCCATCCGCAGGGCGGTGCCGGAAGGGGCGTCCACCTTGTTGCGGTGATGGGCCTCGATGATCTCCACGTCCACCTCGTCCCCGAGTACCCGGGCCGCCAGATCCAGCAGCTTGAGCGCCAGATTGACCCCCACGCTCATGTTGGGCGCCAGCACGATGGGAATCTCCCTGGCCGCCGCCTCGACGAGCGAACGGTCGGCCTCGCTCAAACCGGTGGTGCCGATGACGAGACGCCGCCCCCGGCGGCGGCACAGTTCGACGAAATGGGGACAGGCCTCCGGCAGGGTGAAGTCGATCAGCACATCGAAATCCGTGTCCTCCGCGATGACGCCCTTCAGCGGTACCCCCAGCGGCCCGATGCCCGCCAGTTCGCCGGCGTCACGCCCCAGGTCCGGCGAATCCGGCCTTGCCGTGGCGGCCGCCAGGACCATGTCGTCCGCAGCCGCCACCGCCTGCACCAGGGTCTTTCCCATGCGCCCGGTCGCCCCGGGAATGGCAATCCGTATCATTTTCCGTTTCCCTTGCTGGTGAGTTTCTCGAAAAACTGCCGGACCCCGTCGAACCAACCGTGGGCCTGGGGACTGTGGTGGCGGCCACCGCCCTGAAGCGATTCGTCCAGCTTCCGAAGCAGTTCGATCTGCTCCCTGTTGAGCCGAACCGGCGTCTCTACCCGCACCCGGCAGATCAGATCCCCGGGTGGCCCACCCCGAACCGGCCTGACCCCCTTGCCCCGAAGGCGGAACAGGGTTCCGGTCTGGGTCTCCGGCGGAATCTTCAGCACCACCTTGCCATCCAGGGTCGGAACCTCCAGTTCCCCGCCCAGGGCGGCGGTGGTGAAGCTGATGGGTACCTCGCAGTGGAGGTCGTTGCCCTCCCGGGTGAAGATGGGATGAGGCTTGACCTGGATCTGGACATAGAGATCGCCGGGAGGGCCGCCGAATTCCCCGGCCTCGCCCTCGCCCGCCAGGCGGATGCGGTCGCCGGTGTCCACCCCGGGGGGGATGGTGACCGACAGGGTCTTGGTGCGCTGGATACGTCCCTGTCCCCGGCATTTGGGACAGGGGTGGCGGATCTCCTGCCCGCTGCCCTGGCACTGGGGACAGGTTTGCTGTACCGAGAAGAAACCCTGCTGCATGCGCACCACCCCCTGTCCGTGACACAGGGAACAGGGTGAGGGCGAATGGCCGGGGCGGGCGCCACTGCCGCCGCACTCGTCGCAGGCCGTCAAGGTCGGCACCCGGATTTCCACCGTGGTACCGGCCACCGCCTCCTCGAGGCTCAACTCCAGGTTGTAGCGCAGATCCGCACCCCGGCGCGGGCGGTTGCGCCGCCGGCCCCGCCCGCCCATGCCGAAGAGGTCCTCGAAGACCTCGCCGAAGATGTCACTGAAGGCATCGGCGCCGAAGCCGGCCCCGGCACCAGCGCCGGCCGTCCCATGGATCCCGGCATGGCCGAACTGGTCGTAGGCCGCCCGCTTCTGAGGATCGCTCAGAACGTCATAGGCCTCCTTGATCTGCTTGAACTTTTCCTCCGCCTCGGGATTGTCCCGGTTGCGGTCGGGATGGTACTTCATCGCCAGCTTGCGAAAGGCGCGTTTGATCTCCGCCTCGCTGGCATTGCGCGCAACTCCCAGAACTGCGTAATAATCTTCTGCCATGGATACAACAGCGCCGCCGGCCTCAGGCCGGCGGCATTTCCTCTCGGTTAATCCAGCTTAAAGCTTAGCCCATGGATGCCGGTCACTTCTTGTCTTCGTCCTTGACCTCCTCGAACTCGGCGTCCACCACTTCTTCACCGCCGGTTTGGGCTTGGGCGGTGGACTCGCCACCGGTCGCTCCGGAGGCGGCCTCACCGGCGCCGGCGCTGTAGGCTTGCTGGGCCAGCTTGCCGGACAATTCCGCCAACTGGCGGGTCTTGGCCTCGATGGCCGCCTTGTCGTCACCCTTGATCAGCTCTTCCAGTTCCTTGATGACGGCCTCGATCTGTTCCCGGTCGCCGGCGGACACCTTGTCGCCCAGTTCCTCCAGGCTCTTACGGGTGGCGTGGATCAGACCGTCAGCCTCGTTGCGCGCCGTGACCAGTTCCTTGAACTTGCGGTCTTCTTCGGCGTGCAGTTCGGCATCGCGGATCATCCGCTGGATTTCCTCCTCGGTCAGACCGCTGGAGGCACGGATGACGATGGACTGCTCCCGGCCGGTGGCCTTGTCCTTGGCCGACACGTGCAGAATCCCGTTGGCGTCCACGTCGAAGGTCACCTCGATCTGCGGCACGCCCCGCGGCGCCGGCGGGATTCCAGTCAGATCGAACTTGCCCAGCGACTTGTTGTCCCGGGCCATTTCCCGCTCCCCCTGGAGCACATGGACCGTCACCGCCGTCTGGTTGTCCTCGGCGGTGGAGAAGATCTGGGTCGCCTTGGTGGGGATGGTGGTGTTCTTCTCGATCAGCTTGGTGAACACCCCGCCCAGGGTTTCGATACCCAGAGACAGCGGAATCACGTCGAGCAGCAGCACGTCCTTGACCTCGCCGCCCAGCACGCCGGCCTGAATCGCCGCACCCAGGGCCACCGCCTCGTCCGGGTTGACGTCCTTGCGCGGCTCCTTGCCGAAGATCTGCTTGACGAACTCCTGCACCTTGGGCATCCGGGTCTGACCGCCCACCAGGATCACGTCATCGATGTCGGCCGCCGACAGGCCGGCGTCCTTGAGGGCCTGTTCGCAGGGCCCCCGGGTCTTTTCGATCAGATCTTCGGTCAAAGCCTCCAGCTTGGCCCGGGTCAGCTTGACGTTGAGGTGCTTGGGCCCGGTGGCGTCGGCGGTGATGTACGGCAGATTGATCTCGGTCTGCTGGGTCGAGGACAGCTCGATCTTGGCCTTTTCCGCGGCCTCCTTCAGACGCTGCAACGCCAACGGATCGTTGCGTAGGTCGATCCCGGTGTCCTTCTTGAACTCGTCCACCAGGTAGTCGATGATGCGCTTGTCGAAGTCCTCGCCGCCGAGGAAGGTATCCCCGTTGGTGGCCAGCACCTCGAACTGGCGCTCGCCTTCCACGTCGGCCATTTCGATGATGGAGATGTCGAAGGTGCCGCCGCCCAGATCGTAGACGGCGATCTTGCGGTCACCCTTCTGCTTGTCGAGACCGAAGGCCAGGGCTGCGGCGGTCGGCTCGTTGATGATACGTTTGACCTCCAGACCGGCGATGCGCCCGGCATCCTTGGTGGCCTGACGCTGGGAATCGTTGAAATAGGCCGGCACCGTGATCACGGCTTCCTTGATTTCCTCCCCCAGGAAGGCTTCGGCGTCTTCCTTGAGCTTCTTCAGCACCCGGGCGGAAATCTCCGGCGGCGCCATTTTCTTGCCGGTCGCCGGCACTTCCACCCAGGCGTCACCGTTGGGTGCCGGAACGATCTTGTAGGGCACCATCTCCATGTCCCGTTTCACCACCGGGTCGTCGAACTTGCGTCCGATCAAGCGCTTGATGGCGAACAGGGTGTTTTCCGGATTGGTGATCGCCTGACGCTTGGCCGGATGACCCACCAGCACCTCGCCCTCTTTGGTGAAGGCGACGATGGAAGGGGTGGTGCGGGTGCCTTCCGCGTTCTCGATCACGCGGGGCTTGCCGCCTTCGAGGATCGCCATGCACGAATTGGTCGTGCCCAAATCGATACCTAAAATCTTTGCCATTGCTCGCTCTCCGTCTGATGAAACTGGTTTCCTTTATGGAATGGATTCGCCCGCCGCTGCCCTAAAAATTAGGGACACTCGGCTCCCATTTCAAGCTTATGCCTGAGCCTCGATATGAGGCTGCTCCTCGGCCGGTTTTTTGGCGACGACCACCAGCGCCGGACGAATCAGGCGATCGTTGAGCAGGTAACCTTTCTGGAACACCTTGACCACCGTGTCCGGCTCCACTCCCTTGACTTCCTCGGTGGCCATGGCCTGATGGTATTCCGGATCGAACTTTTCCCCCAGGGGATCGACGGGACGGATGTTGAAACGCTCCAATACCGTCAGCAACTGTTTCAGGGTCAACTCGATCCCCTCGCGGATCTTGTCCACGTTGTCGGTCTCCAGGGCGGCCTGCAGCCCGAGCTCCAGGCTGTCCACCACCGTCAGCAGCTCCTTGGCGAACTTCTCGAGGGCATACTTCTGGACGTTTTGCAGCTCGCGTTCCATGCGCTTGCGCAGGTTCTCCAGTTCCGCCTGGGAACGCAACAATTTGTCCCAATTGTCCTCGGCCTTCTTCTCCGCCGCTTCCAGCTGCCGGCGTAGGATCTCGGCCTCGTTGCTCTCGGTCGCCGGCGTCTCTTCGGCGGAGACTTCCTGAGGTTCTTTCGTTTCCTCTGTCATAGCTTCTCCAGCGTGTTTTCCAGAATCCGTAGGGAACCACTAAGATGGGGACGTGATCTTTTGATTCAAGGCGGTGCTCAACAACCGGGCCGTGACGTCCACCAGGGGGATCACCCGCTCGTAGTGCATGCGGGTCGGCCCAATCACCCCCAGCACCCCCAACACCCGATCGCCGACCGTGTAGGTGCGGGTCACCAGGCTGCACTGCTCCAGCGGCTGGTAGCCCGACTCCTCCCCGATGAATATCTGCACCCCTTCGGCCTCGATGCACTGATCGAGCAGATGGATCAGATTGCGCTTTTCCTCGAAGATCTCGAACAGCTCGCGCAGGCGGGACCAGTCGGACAATTCGGCGAAGGACATCAGATTGGTCTGGCCCGCCACCAGACAATCCTCCTCCAGCGCTTCCGAGCTGAACAGGCGCTGCGCCATTTCCAGCAGGCTCTGCAGCTCCCTGCCGGCGGCCCGGACCTCGTTGACCAGCGCCGCGCGGATCTCGGTCAGACGGCGGCCGCTCAAATGGGCGTTGAGGTAGTTGGCTGCCTGTTGCAACTGGGCCGGGGTCAACGGGGTGGCCGGCCGGATGATCCGGTTGTGGACCTCCTGATCGTCGGTTACCAGAATGACCAGCACCCGCCCACCCGACAAAGGCAGAAACTCGATATGCTGAAAAGCGATCTGGCGGCGCTGGGGCAGGGTCACCACCCCGGCCATGCGGGTGATGCGGGCCAGCAGGTGGGAGGCGGTTTCCAGCAGTTCCTGGGGATCCTCCAGATCCTCCAGATCCTCCCACAGGCGCCGGATGAGCTCCTGATCGAGGGGCTTGACGGTCAGCAGCGAGTCGATGAACAGGCGATACCCCTTCACCGTAGGCACCCTGCCGGCGGAGGTGTGGGGGGAGGTCACCAGCCCCATCTCCTCGAGATCGGCCATGACGTTGCGGACCGTCGCCGGACTCAGGTTCAGACCGGCCTCCCGCGCCAGGGCGCGCGATCCCACCGGCTGACCCTCGTCGATGTAACGTTCGATCAGCACCTTCAGCAGATGCTGAGCCCGCTCGGTCAATTCCAGTGACTGACTCATCCGGCTCATTGTTAGCACTCCTCCTCTATGAGTGCCAAAAGTAGCAACATCTGGATGATCTGTCAACAAACACCTAATATAATTGGTTTGCTTCTGAGACGGCCGTTTCCTGTGAAAAATTCCGTTTTCCATGCCATCGGCATCGTCGCCAAGCCGAACGTCGAGCGGGTGGGCGAAACGTTACAGGCGTTGTACCGCCATCTCCAGGGGCGTGGTTTCACCGTGTATCCGGATCCGGCGAGCCGGGAAATCCTCGGTCTCACGACGGCCTTCAGCCCCGAGGACATCGGCAGACACAGCGATGTCGTCATCGCCGTGGGCGGCGACGGCACCTTGCTGAATGCGGCGCGGGCCGTGGCCGAGTTCGACACCCCGGTGATCGGCATCAACCTGGGCCGGGTGGGATTCCTGGTGGACATATCCCCGGACCAGGCCCTGGCCAAACTCGACGAAATCCTGTCGGGTCGTTATCTGACCGAAGAGCGCCTCATGCTGCAGGCCCGCATCCTGCGCCAGGGCCGGATCATCCATGAGGAAGTGGCCGTCAACGAGGTGGTGGTCCACCGCTGGATCACACCGAGCATGATCGAAATCATCACCCGCATCAACGGCCGGTTTCTGAACTCGCAGCGGGCCGACGGCCTCATCGTATCCACCCCCACCGGCTCCACCGCCTACGCCCTTTCCGGCGGCGGCCCCATTCTCCACCCCACCCTGGACGCCATCGAACTGGTGCCCATCAACCCCCATACCCTCACCAACCGCCCCATCGTCATCGCCGGCGACAGCGAGGTGGAGATCGCCTTCGGCAGCGCCAAGGAAA
The DNA here is from genome assembly GCA_026984375.1 of Methylothermaceae bacterium. Lineage (GTDB taxonomy): Bacteria > Pseudomonadota > Gammaproteobacteria > Methylococcales > Methylothermaceae > Methylohalobius. The sequence continues at coordinate 22,603 of JALSSF010000199.1, forward strand.
TCCGCGCCGAGGTCACCTGCGACACCGTCTCCATCCCCGAGGTCCTGATCGACGACCACATCGTGATCCGCAAGGCCGACAAACCATTCCGCCTGCTGCATCCGGTCGATTACGACTTTTTCGAAATCCTCCGGGTCAAACTGCACTGGAGCAACTGCTGACGCCGATCATGCTGACCGCACTGACCATTCGCGACCTGGCCGTCGTCCGCCACCTGGATCTGGAATTCGAGCCCGGCTTCACCGCCCTGACCGGGGAAACCGGGGCCGGCAAATCCATCCTGCTGACCGCGCTCGGCCTGGCCCTGGGGGAACGGGCCGATTCGGACTGGGTGCGCAGCGGGGCGGACCGGGCCGAGGTGATCCTGGAATTCGCTCTGGACCGGACCCCCGAAGCACGCCGCTGGCTCCGGGACAACGACCTGGAAAGCGGCGACGCCTGTCTGATCCGCCGCAGCATCGCCGTCAAGGGGCGTTCCCGGGCCTTCGTCAACGACCGCCCGGTCAGCCTGCAGACCCTGCAGACCCTGGGACGGCAATTACTGGAAATTCACGGCCAGCACGCCCACCTGCGCCTGCGCCATCCGGCGGAGCAGCGCCATCTCCTCGATTTGCACGGAGGCCATCAGGAGCTGGCGCACCAGGTGGTCGATCTGGCCCATCGGTGGCGTGAGACCCGGACCCGTTGGCAGCGGCTGCGGCAACAAAGCGCCGATCAATCCCTGAAAGAGGAATTTCTGCGCTTCCAGATCCGGGAACTGGAGCAAGCCGGTGTCGAAAACCTCGACTATGACGCCCTCGAGGAGGAATTCAGCCAACTGGCCAACCTCGACCGCATTCTGGCCGCCACCCAGCAGCAACTGCACGAACTTTACGATTCGGAAACCGCGGTCATCGACCGGGTCGACCAGGCGATCCGGGAACTGGAGACGGTCTGCCGCTGGGCGCCGCGATTGCAGGAAACGGTCGAACTACTGTCCAGCGCCAGGATTCAGTTGGAAGAGGCCGGTCACGGCCTGCGCCAGCAACTGGACGGACTGGAAGCCGATCCCGAACGCCTGAACCATCTCGACCAATTGTTCGGCCGGCTCCACGACCTGGCACGCAAACATCAGGTCGATCCCCGCGAACTGCCCCAGCGGCTGCAGCAACTGCGCCGGGAACTCGACGGTCTGGCGGACCGGGAACAGGAACTCGCCGAACTGGAAGCCGCGCTGCGACGACTGGAACAGCGCTATCGCCAGGCCGCCGAGCGGCTGAGCCGGCTGCGTCGGGAGAGCGCCGGGAAGCTGGCCGGACGGATCACAGCGCTGATGCGGGACTTGGGTATGCCCCACGGGGAATTCCACATCGCGGTCGAAACCGACGGCGACGCCGATCCGCGTCCGGAAGGGCTCGACCGGATCGAATTTCTGGTCACCACCAATCCGGGACTGTCCCCCCGTCCTTTGGCGAAAGTCGCCTCCGGCGGGGAACTGTCCCGCCTGAGCCTGGCGCTTCAGGTCGCCTGCAGCGAGAATCGTCCGGTGCCCACCCTGGTGTTCGACGAAGTGGACACCGGGATCGGCGGCGGGGTGGCGGAAATCGTGGGCCGCCACCTGCGCCAACTCGGCGGCGACCGTCAGGTCCTGTGCGTCACCCATCTTCCCCAGGTCGCCGCCCAGGCCCACCATCACTACCTGGTGGAAAAACAGGTCGGCGAGACCCGGGTCGTTCCCCTGGGGGACGAAAGCCGGCGCCGGGAGATCGCCCGGATGCTGGGGGGGCTGAAGATCACCGCGCAAACCCTGGCCCACGCCGAGGAAATGCTGCAATGGACCCGGTGACTCTGCCGCCGGAATGGGCCCCCCAGGGGTTCGTCCTGCTCGCCTGGCCCCATCCCGAGGGCGATTTCGCCCCGTGGCTGGAAGCGGTGGAACGCAGCTACGCCCTCACCGTGGTCGCCATCAGCCGCCACCAGGACGTTCTGATCGCCTGCCGGGACGCCCAGCACCGGCGGGACATCGAGGAACGCCTGAACGCCTACCATCCGGTGGCGGCGCGGCTCCGTTTCGTCCAGCTTCCCTACCGGGACGTCTGGGTGCGGGACACCGCCCCTATCGGCGTCTGGCACCACCAAGGGCGGGGAGGGCTGCTCGATTTCCGCTTCAACGGCTGGGGAGGAAAATACCCCAGCCGGACCGACGATGAATTCGGCCGGGCTCTGTACCATTCCGGGGTCTTCGGGGACATCCCCTATCGGCGGATCGACTGGGTCCTGGAGGGAGGCAGCCTGGAGACCGACGGCCTCGGCACCCTGCTGGCGACCCGGCACTCGATCCAGAACCCCAACCGCAATCCGGATCCTTCGGCGGCGGAAGCCATCCTGCGCCGACATCTGGGAATAAAACGCTTTCTCTGGCTCGATCACGGCAAACTGGCGGGCGACGACACCGACGGTCACGTCGACACCCTGGCCCGCTTCGCCGACCACGACACCATCCTCTACCAGAGCTGCGACGACCCGAACGACCCTCAGTTCGCGTCTCTGACCGCCATGGCGGCGCAGTTGCGCGGTTTCCGCACCCCCTACGGCAGACCCTACGAACTGATCGCCCTGCCCGGCCCGCGACCGATCCACAACCGGGAAGGCCAACGTCTGCCGGCGTCCTACGCCAACTTCCTCGTCATCAACGGCGCGGTTTTGCTACCGCAATACGAAGATCCGGCGGACATGGCGGCCCGGCGCTGCCTGCAGCGGGCGTTCCCGCAGCGGGAGATCATCCCCGTTCCCGCCCGCCCCCTGATCCAGCAGTACGGTAGCCTTCACTGCATGACCATGAACTATCCACTGCCCATCGAACTGGTGCTACCCCCATGAAAAACGATCCTATCGTCGCCGTGGTGCAACACGCCTGTTCGGACGACCGGGAGGAAAATCTCGAACGCTCCGTCCAGGGTATCCGGCAGGCCGCCTCCCAACGGGCCGATCTGGTCGTGCTGCCGGAACTGCACACCCTGCCCTATTTCTGCCAGGTGGAAAATCCCGATTTTTTCGACCTGGCGGAACCCATACCCGGACCGACCACCGAAACCCTGGGACGGCTCGCCGAAACGCTGAACATCGTTCTGGTGGCCTCCGTTTTCGAAAAACGCGCCCCCGGGATTTATCACAATACCGCCATCGTTTTCGAACGCGACGGGCGGATCGCCGGCAAATACCGTAAGATGCACATACCCGACGATCCGGGTTTTTACGAAAAGTTTTATTTCACTCCCGGCGATCTGGGATTCGAACCGATCGCGACCAGCGTCGGCAAACTGGGGGTTTTGGTCTGCTGGGACCAGTGGTATCCGGAAGCGGCCCGTTTGATGACCCTGGCCGGGGCGGAACTGTTGATCTATCCCACGGCGATCGGCTGGGATCCCCGCGACGAGGAAGCGGAAAAGAAACGGCAACTGGAATCGTGGATCCTGATTCAGCGCGCCCATGCGGTCGCCAACGGCCTGCCGGTGTTGAGCTGCAACCGGACCGGTCTGGAACCGGATCCCGAACGGCGGACTCCGGGGATCCGCTTCTGGGGCCACAGTTTCATCGCCGGTCCCCAGGGGGAACTGCTCGCCCACACCGACGAAGCGGACTATCAGGTCCTGTTCGCCCGCCTCGACCGGAAACGCGGTGAAAAGGTGCGCCGGATCTGGCCCTTCCTGCGCGACCGGCGCATCGACGCCTATTCGGACCTGACCCGGCGCTACCTCGATGACTGAGAGCGGGAATCAGTCGCGGATGCGGAATTCCTCCTTGTCGTGGCCCTGGTCCACCAGATCCCGCAACCAGCGGGGCATCTGGCCGCGCCCGCTCCAGGTCAGCGTCGGGTCGGCGGGATGGCGGTATTTCGGCGCCGCCTTGCCCCTTCTGCGCACGGTCCGGATTTCCCCGGGTTTTCCTTTCACCCGGAAGGACACTTCCAGGCCCACGGAGTCGGCCAATTCGATAATTTGCCGTTTGACTTCCTCCTGCCGTTTTTTTCGTTTTTCCTCCAGAACCCGTCGGGTATCCTCCAATACCTTTTGCAATTCTGCTTCCGACAAGCCTTCCAACTGCTTCTCGATCTGCTCGATTTGCATATCCATGTAAAATCAACCTCCAATCCAATAGTAATATATAACCTGGTAATTGTACTTAATTATACTATGAACCCAAGCTTCCTCACCAAGGTTCGATATATATATTTTATTCTCTTGACAGGTTTGTCACCGGCACCGGCCGTCCCCGGGGAAACGGAAAACGGGGAAACCATCCATGTCAAGTTAAGCAAGCATATCGGTCGTATCGAAATCACCAAAGCCGGCCGAACCGTGGTGATCGAAAGAATTCAAGACCCGGCGAACACTATACCGCCCCCTTTCGACAAAACCTCGCGCCCCTGCCCGCCTTATTGCATTCAGCCCAGCGTCGCCGCGCCGGGGGTGGAAACGCTGGGGGAACTGGAACTAATCGCCTATCTGCAAAAGCGCGCCCAAAGCGACGACGTCCTGATCATCGATACCCGGCCTGACGAATGGTACGAGCGGCAAACGATTCCCCTGGCGATCAACCTGCCCTACGATCAATTCCAGGACAAAATGCCCCACCTGCTGGAAAAACATTTCAACGCCAAACGAAACGGTGACAAATGGGATTTCAGCAACGCCAAGACTCTGGTGCTTTTCTGCAACGGCTACTGGAATCCGGATTCCTATCAGGTCGTTCAACGGTTGCTTTCCCTCGGTTATCCCGCCGACAAAATCAAATGGTACCGCGGCGGCATGCAGGCCTGGCTGTCCCTGGGACTGACGACGGAAAAACCCAAATGACCGGATAGCGGATATAATCCCCCGCCTTTTCGTCCAACTTTGAATTGAATTCGTCCAGATCGATCGCGCAATGACGGCAACGACCCAACAACCGGTTTCCCGCTCTCCGCTTCATCCCCCCGTTCCCCGAGAGGTAGGCCAGTCGGTGCACTGGCGCGGACTTGCGGATGCCGCCACCCCTCTCGCCCTGGCCCGGGCCATCGCCGCCACCCGGCGGTTCTTCATGGTGGTAACCCCCGACAGCCACAGTGCCCGGCAACTGGAACAGGACATCGCCTTCTTCCTGGAGGGCGAGGCGCCGGTATTGCATTTTCCCGACTGGGAAACGCTGCCCTACGACGTCTTCTCCCCTTTGCCGGAAATCGTCTCCCAGCGCCTGCACACCCTGGTGCGGCTGCCGCAGACCCGGCACGGGGTCCTGATCACCCCCATCGCCACCCTGATGCAGCGCCTGCCGCCCCGGCGCCACGTCCTGGGAAACAGCCTGGCCGTGAAGGTGGGTGACACGCTGGATGTCGAGGCCCTGCGACGGCAACTGGAACAGTCCGGCTATCAGTGCGCTCCCCAGGTCCAGCAGCACGGGGAATTCGCTGTCCGCGGCGCCATTCTCGACCTGTTCCCCATGGGCTCCGACCGACCTCTGCGGATCGAGCGCTTCGACGACGAGATCGAATCCATCCGCACTTTCGATCCCGAGACCCAGCGTTCCATCGACCGAATCGAACGGTTCGAACTGTTTCCCGGACGGGAATTTCCGACCGACCCGGAGGCGATCAAACGATTCCGCCGGGCCTTCCGGGCCGCCTTCCCGGACCTCCCGGGCACCAGCCCCCTGTACCAGGACGTCAGCAGCGGCTTTCTGCCCGGCGGGATCGAGTACTACCTGCCCCTGTTCCTCGACCGGACCGAAACCCTGTTCGACTATCTCCCTGAGCAAACCATACTGGCGCTGGCCGCGGCACCGTCGGCCTGCGAGGACTTCTTCCGGGAAGTCGAAACCCGCTATCAGCTCCGCCGGGGCGACCTGGACCGGCCGCCATTGCCGCCGGAAACCCTCTATCTGCCGCCGGAGGAACTGCAGCGCCATTGGCAGACCTATCCCCGCATCGAACTGTTTCCCCGCTCGGCCGCTTCGGTACAGGTCGATTTCGCCACCCGGCCCCTGCCGGACGTCGCCCTGGAACCGCAGAAGAAACAACCGGCCCGGCGGTTACAGGACTTCCTGGCGCAACATCGGGGCCCGGTGCTGCTGACCGCCGAAAGCCCGGGACGCCGGGAAACCCTGCTGGAAACCCTGGCCAAGTTCGGCCTGAAACCGCAAATCGTCGACGGTTGGAGCGACTTTCTCCAGCGGCGTCCAGAGCTCGGCATCGCCATCGCTCCCCTGGAACAGGGCCTGTGGAGCGACGAGCCGAACCTGGCCGTCATTCCGGAAACCCGGCTTTACGGCGAACGGGTCCGCCAACCCCGCCGCCCTGGCGGCGCCCGGGAGATCGAAAACCTGATCGCCGATCTGAGCGAACTGACCGTGGGCGCCCCGGTGGTCCACCGCGATCACGGCGTCGGCCGCTATCGCGGGTTGCAGCGTCTGGAAGTGGGCGGCGTGGAAACCGAGTTTCTGACCCTGGAATACGCCGGGGGCGACCGGCTTTACGTTCCGGTGGCCGACCTGCACCGGATCGGCCGCTACAGCGGCGCCGACGTGGAGAACGCCCCCCTCCACCGCCTCGGCGGCGACCAGTGGAAAAAGATCCGCCGCAAGGCCCAGGAGCGCATCCGCGACGTGGCCGCCGAACTACTGGAGATCCACGCAAAACGCGCCGCACGCCAGGGCTTCGCCCACCGCTTCGATCCGGAGGCCTACCGCGCCTTCGCCGCCGCCTTCCCCTTCGAGGAAACCCCGGACCAGGCCGCCGCCATCGAAGCGGTCCTCGACGATCTGCGCTCCCCCCATCCCATGGACCGGGTGGTCTGCGGCGACGTCGGCTTCGGCAAGACCGAAGTGGCCATGCGGGCCGCCTTCGTCGCCGTCCAGAGCGGCAAACAGGTGGCGGTGCTGGTGCCGACCACGCTTCTGGCCCAGCAACACTATCAGAACTTCCGCGACCGCTTCGCCGACTGGCCGGTGCGGGTGGAGGTGCTGTCCCGCTTCGTCACGCCGAAGCAGCAGAAGCAGATCCTCGCCGACCTTGCCGAAGGCAAGGTGGACATCCTCATCGGCACCCACAAGCTGATCCAGAAAAGCGTCAAATACAGGGACCTGGGCCTGGTGATCATCGACGAGGAGCAGCGCTTCGGCGTGCGCCAGAAGGAGCACTTCAAGAAACTGCGCAGCGAGGTGGACCTGCTCACCCTGACCGCCACCCCCATCCCCCGCACCCTCAACATGTCCCTGTCGGGGCTGCGGGACATCTCCATCATCGCCAGCCCGCCGGAAGGACGCCATCCCATCCAGACCTTCGTCAGCGAATGGGTCGATTCCCTGGTCCAGGAAGCGATCCTGCGCGAAATCCGCCGCGGCGGCCAGGTCTATTTCGTCCACAACAAGATCGAAACCATGGAGCGGATCGCCGAAGATATCCAGCGCCTGGTGCCCGAGGCCCGAATCCGCATCGCCCACGGCCAGATGCCGGAGCGGGAGCTGGAACGCATCATGCTGGACTTCTACCACCAGCGCTTCAACGTCCTGCTCTGCACCACCATCATCGAGAGCGGCATCGACGTTCCCTCGGCCAACACCATCGTCATCCACCGCGCCGATCTGTTCGGACTGGCCCAGCTGCACCAGCTGCGCGGCCGGGTGGGCCGCTCCCATCACCGCGCCTATGCCTATCTGCTGGTGCCACCCAAGAAGCTGATGACCCGGGACGCCGTCAAGCGCATCGAGGCCATCCAGGCCTCCGGCGAACTGGGCGCCGGTTTCCTGATCTCCTCCCACGATCTGGAAATCCGCGGCGCCGGGGAACTGCTGGGAGACGAACAGAGCGGCCAGATCCAGGAAATCGGCTTCAACCTGTACTCGGAAATGCTGGAAAAGGCAGTCAAGGCCCTCAAGGAGGGCAAAGAACTGTCCTTGGAGGAGACGCAAGACGAAACCATCGAAGTGGATTTGAAGCTGCCGGCGCTGATTCCCGACGACTACCTGCCCGACGTCCATACCCGCCTGGTTCTCTACAAACGCATCGCCAACGCCGAAAACGCCGAGGCGCTGGAGGAACTGCAGGTGGAAATGATCGACCGCTTCGGGCTACTGCCGGAGGCGACCAAAAACCTGTTCGCCATCGCCGAAATGAAGCTGAAAGCCAAATCCCTGGGAATCGAGAGAATCGATGCCAACCAGGGGGGTGGTCGGATCCGGTTCACCCCGGAACCCGCCATCGATGTCGAGGCCCTGCTCAAACTGGTGCAGACCCAACCGGATCTCTTTCGCCTGGATGGCCCGCCAATGCTGCGCTTCCAGGCGAACCTGGAAGATCCCGGTGAAAGGCTGGCGTTCGTCCAGAAGCTGCTCGACCAGCTCACGCCGTGAGCCGTAACTGTGTCTGGAAAGACAAACCGGTACCAACAAAGAAATTGCGGCAGCAGCGGGGTGGTTTTCGGAACTCGTGATCATGAGCGTCTTCCAGCAGACACTGCTTCTCGAGCACCCGGCCCAACGAATGCCAAAGGATTTCCATATCAGCGGAAACGGTCGCAGGCGGGTGAAAACACCACCCCGTCAGGCAAGGCCAAGGCTGTTGCAGCCGGCGCAATGCCGCGATCGCCTCGTCCATCGGCTCTTGGGCCTCTCGCATCGTGAGCACGCCATCGAACTCTATCCGCACCGCCTCCATCACGGGCTGCAACACCCAGGTATATCCCCGAAGCATCCACACGGCCGCCGAACGCCCTTGGCGGATCGCTGCACGGTAGCCTGCCAGATCCTCGACAACCCGCATCAGATAGGCGTCTAACGAAATTCCGATCGGGAAGAAATCCCCCCTTCCTTGCAAGCACCTATTCAGGTAAGCCCGGAGATGTACAAGCCCCCGGGCCAGCAGTACCTCCACGTTGACCTGATCCAGAGCAACAAGCCTGAAGTTTTCGGTGATTTGATCGGCATGGGGCGTGTAGTAGAAATGAAGAGAAGCAAAATCGTGATATTGAACCCCCACCCCGGTGAGCGCCCGCCTCACCCCCCGTTCCCAGGCACGCACCGGCCGCAGCCAGGATGCCGGCGGCCATCGTCTCCCCAGCAGAAACCCACCCGGTTTTTCCAGAAAGGCCCGAGTTCTCCCAATCAATACCCGGCTCAGGACTACCCCCGCCCGCCCCCGTGCATCGGGGCGCACCACCTTGAAGGTGGAATGGCACAACGGCCAAGACCAATACATACACAATCCGAGCACCCCCACCCCGATCAACGCCGCCATTCCCAGCGACGAGACGAAGACGATCCCGGCACGTGGCAAGGAGAAACCAAACCACATCCTGAAGATGAGATATCCCAACCCCAAAATCAACAGCCCGAGAACCAAGCCTCCCGGAGTTTGCCAAATCGGCGTATCGGGGCCAATTATTCCCATCACATCGCCCGCAGCCGCACCCGATCGATCAGGGCGTATGTGACGCCGTTGGCGTCCCAGACGTCCTCGACGTAAAATCGCAGATAATAACGCCCCGCCCCGTATTCCACCGGAAACACCACCGTGTCCGTGTGCCAGTTCGATTACCGGAAGGAAGCATGCCGGGTCGGAAAAAGCTCGTCGTCGCCGGGATCCCATTCCTCACCCAGCATCACCTGGTTGATATGCCGCTCAAAGCGGACACTGCCGTGCCCGACTACCCGACCCTCTTCATCCACCTTCACCAGTTCGGCAATCAGTCCGTCGTTATAAGCCGTGTAACCTGTGCCGCGGTAACTGGTGAATTCCTCGGTCACCAGTTTCCAATCGAAGGTCACCGGCAGTTCCGTCACCCCGGCAGGAATCTCCAGCCGGTTCCACATCCCGGCCGCCACTGCGGAGCCCGCGGTGGTACAGGGCAGCATGGCCCGTCCCGAAGCCGGAGCAATGCCGTACAAAGTTTCCGCCCGCCAGCAGTTCTGCGCCGTCACCCCGTCCCATTCCCATTCGGCCGCCAGCCACGGCCGATGCTGTTCCACCACTTCGAAATCACCGTTGAAGACGGCTTCGAAAGCGTCCAG
>JALSSF010000200.1 GCA_026984375.1 Methylothermaceae bacterium
CACCAGGCAGGTGGAAGAGGAGCTGGACCGCGTCGCGCAGGGGCGCCAGGGCTACCGGCAGCTGGTGGCCCGCGTGGACAGGCAGCTGGACGAGGAACTCGGGAAGCTGTCTTCCCTGCAAGTGAAAGTCCCTGGCGGGGAGACCTTCTCCTGCCCCGAGTGCGGCGCGCCACTGCGCCGGCGTAAGGGGCGCAAAGGCGCTTTCTGGGGTTGCGGCGGCTACCCGGAATGCCGGTTCACCGCCGAGGACGACGGCGGCAGGCCGCTCATCGAAAGCGAGGAAGAGAAAGCCGCCCGCCCCTGCCCAGAGTGCGGCCAGGGCCACCTGCGCCGACGCAAGGCCGGCGGCAAGGGCAGGGGATGGTTCTGGGGCTGCGACCGCTATCCCGACTGCCGGGCCACCCTGCCGGACGACGACGGGAAGCCTGGCGAGAGGAAGCCCCGCGCTCAGCAAGGAGGGCACAAGGCCGGCGACGAGTGCCCCAAATGCGGCAAGGGCTCGCTGGTGTCCCGCAAGCTCAAGAAAGGGCGCAACGCAGGCAAGCCCTTTCTGGGCTGCAGCGGCTATCCCCGATGCGACTTCTTCGCCTGGGACGCCCAGAAAGGTTGAAATCGCCGGGTCCATCGTATAAGAAGTGTCTTCATGAAATCCGCGAAACCCGAGCCAGGCAGTCACGAAGCCGCCACGCCCTCCTCGTCTGCGATCGAGCTGCCATGGCGCGCCTTCAAGGCGTTCACGCAGCTGTACGACCTGCAGAGAGGAATCCGTCCGTTGCCCGGGCAGCGCCTCCTGCTGCTCTCCGAAAGCCGCGCCGGCGAGCGGCTACGATCCACGCTCCTCGACAAGCGGCTCATCACGCACGCCATCGGAACGGAAGCGCCCTACAGGGTGCTCCGGGGCGTTCCGGTCGGCCGTCCGCCCATGGATGACGTCCCCGACGCCCCCCTGGTCCGCCCGGTGGGCCGCTCCCCTCAGGGGAAGGCCTGGAATTGCACCGAAGGCCATTGCGCATACTGCGGCATCCCCCTCAGCTGGTTCGAACGCTACATGACGCCCACCCTCGCGACGGTCAGGGACGACCTGCCGCCCCTGCTCTCCTGCAAGAGCTGCCACGCGACGCGCAACGGGCGATCCCTGGAGGAAATGCGCTACTTGATGCAAATGCGGTATTTCGATTACCAGCAGGGCGTCCGCTTCAGCAGGAAGCAGATCGCATGGCTGGAGAAACAGGGGTTCGAGCTGGAGCTGCCGCAGGTTTCCTTCTTTTTCGAGGGAATCTCCGGCTGATCCGCTCCGCCAAGCCGTGACGGGTCCTGCCCCACGGCAAGGGAACCCGGAACTGCTCGTGGCGCCCCAGCGTGGAGAGACGCTTGACGGCTCGGCGTCTGCGGCCGGAACCAGGACCGTACCGGCCCGCCCCGGGAATTCCATCCTCACCAGCCGATCGATTACACTGAACCGCACCCATGGCGACGCGTGGCACGAACCGATGGAAACGGACGACGACTATGAGAAGAACCCTCTCTTCAGCCTGACCGTAGACCTCAACGTCCTTGATCATCTGGCCGACGGATTGTACAGCAGCGTCGCAGCCGTGTTGACGGAAGCCGTGGCGAACGCCTGGGACGCCGACGCGAAAACCGTTCGGCTCGATCTCGACATCGACGACGACCGCATCCTCCTAGCCGACGACGGCGTCGGAATGGACGTCGATGCCGTCAACGAAAGGTATCTCCGGGTAGGCTACCGCAGAAGGGACGACTCGGGAGAAACAACCGCTGAACTCCGCCGGCCCGTCATGGGGCGAAAGGGCATCGGCAAGCTCTCGTTGTTCTCCATAGCGGACGAGATTCGCATCGAAACGAAGCGGCGCGGCGGCGGGATCGTCGCGCTGCTCATCGACGTGGAAGAATTGCGGGAGAAGATGAAGAAGCCTGGATACGAGGTCTATCATCCACGACCGGTGGATCCGGAACATGCCCAAAAGCTTTCGGACCGAGGCACCGTCGTCGTCCTGTCCAAGCTGAAGAAATTCAGACTTCGCGAAACGAAGCCGGAGTCGCTGCGCCGCCGGCTCGCCAGGCGCTTCAGCGTCGTCGGCAGCGAAGATTTCCGCGTCTACGTCGATGGCGTCGAAGTCACCTCCAGGGACCGGGCGGACCTCAAATTCGTCCAGTATGCCTGGGTGTTCGAAGGCACCGATTTTTCGGTGCCGGACGGCGGCGAGGAACCGAAACGGTTCGACCTCCGGGCCAGAGAGGCAGGATGGCCTCCAGAACGAAAAATCTCCGGTTGGATCGGGACGGTGGACAAGCCCAAGCAGCTGGCGACCCCCGAAGGCAACCTCAATTCCGTGGTCGTCCTGAGCCGGGGCAGACTGGTTCAGGAGGACATCCTCCCGAAGATTTCGAGCGCCGGACTGTTCACCAAGTACGTCACGGGACAGATCGAGGCCGACTGGCTCGACGAGACCGGCGAGGACGACATCGTGACGAGCGACCGTCAGCGGCTGCGGGAAGACGACGAGCGGGTCGCTGCGTTGTCCGCGTTCCTGACGGCGAGCATGAACGAGATCGGCAACCGTTGGACGGAACTTCGAAACCAGGACAAGACCGACGAATTGAGAAGCCGGTATCCGCGCATCGACGAGTGGTTGCGAAAGTTGGAATCCGGATGGAAAAGCAAGGCCGAGAAGCTGCTCGGCCGCATCGCGGCCATGGAGATCGAAAGCGACGAAGAAGAACGCGATCGCAAGGAGCTCGTCCGCCATGCCATCTACGGCTTCGAGAGGCTGCGCCTGCGGGGGGATCCGGAAGCGCTGGAGGAAGCCCTGCGGGAAGGAACCGACGCGCTGTTGAGGGTGCTTTCCGCGCGGGATTCTCTCGAAGCCGCGCTCTACCGCGACATCGTGAGCAATCGCCTCGAAGCCGTTTCCGAATTCTCGAAACTGACAGACGACGACGCAAGGGAGAAGGTGTTGCAGAAGTATCTGTTCGACCATCTTTGGCTTCTCGATCCGTCTTGGGATCGCCCGACGGAAGACGAGGCCATGGAAGAACGCCTCCGGCTCCTTCCCGAATTCGCCGACGACGAGGCGACGAACGAGAGATACGGAAGAATCGACATCCGCTACAGGACCGTCTCCGGCAAGGCGGTATTGGTGGAATTGAAACGCGCCAGCGCGAAACCGTCTTCGGGTCAACTGCTCGATCAGGTGGAAAAGTACCAAAAGGCGCTGAAGGCCAAGTTCCATGAAAGGTTCGAAGCAGTCATCGTGCTCGGATCGAAGCCTGAAAATGCCGAAACCGCGATTTCCTCCGTCATGCCCGGCTCCAAGGTACTCACCTACGACGAGCTGATCGTGCGGGCGAAGCAGGCTTATTCGGAGTATCTCGAAAGGAGCCGCAAGATCGATTTCATCGACGGCATCCTCGACGCCGACGAACCGTGATTCCGAAAAGCCGCAGCGAGATCATGCGTGCGGTGAGGCGCGAGAACACCGGCCCGGAGTTGGCTGTTCGCAAAGCGGCCCACCGTCTGGGGCTGCGCTTCAGGCTGTACCGGAAGGATCTACCAGGAACGCCCGATCTCATCTTCCCGAAGCATCGAACCTGCCTTTTCGTGCACGGGTGCTTCTGGCACCGCCATCCCGGCTGCGTAAAAGCGTCCACGCCCAAGAGCCGACGGGACTACTGGCTGCCCAAGTTCGAGCGCAACGTCGAAAGGGACAGAGATAACGAAGAGGCCCTGAGGCGGCTCGGCTGGCGGGTCGTCACGATATGGGAGTGCGAAACGCGGGATCCCGAGGGCCTGGAGGATCGGCTGCGGGGAACGTTCGGCCTTCCGCCAGCTCCACGATGACCCGCCCGACGACCTCGCCCAGCCTCGGCGGCACGGCGTTTCCGATCATCCGGCCAACCGGGCCGAACTCGACCTTGCCGCCGGAAGGCACGAACTCCCACCATTCGGGAAAAGATTGCAGAATCGCCGCTTCGCGCAGCGTGATCGCGCGGTCCTGCTCGGGATGGCCGAAGCGACCGTTGCCGAAACCGTAGCACTGCGTGGTGATGGTCGGAGCGGGCTCGTCCCACCGCATGCGTCCGTAGACGGACGGGTAGGTCCCGCCCTTTTCCTTTCGGTGGCACTCCGCCACGAGGCGTTCCGGCCAGTCCCTCCAGGTGCCGCCCTGTCTGGAATGCCGGATCCGCTCTTTGTTCAACGGAGAAAGCCCCGCCGCCACATGCAGGGGGTCGGCACCCTTCCGTGAAGGCGCCCCAGCCTCCACGGGGGGAAGATGGCCGATCGCATCAGCGACGTCCACCGGTTCAGCATGCGTGGGCTCCGGCAGCCTGGCTCCGCCCACGCGGGACGCCACCAGCACCAATCTGCGCCTCCTCTGCGGAATGCCGTACCGTTCGCACTGCAAAACGTCCCACTCGACGGAATATCCTTCGCTCCGGAGCGTTCCGACGAACTTGCGGAAAATCTCATGGCGCCCGAGGCCGGGCACGTTCTCCATGGTGACGAACTCCGGGCCTGACGCCCGGACGGCCTTCGAGAAGGCGTCGAGCAACCGCCACCTCTCGTCGGGCCTGCGCCTCGTTTTTCCATAAGTCGAGAACGGCTGGCAAGGCGCGCAACCGGCGAGCAACCTCGGTTCCCGCCGCCCGAAAAGACCGGAAAGAACGCCGGCATCGAGGGAATCGACGTCCGCGTGGAGGAACCGGGCGCCCACGTTGCGTTCGTAGGGCCAGCGGCAATTCTCGTCCAGGTCCACCCCGGCCACCACCTCGACGCCTGCGAGCGAAAGGCCGTAGCTCAATCCTCCGACGCCGCAAAACAAATCCACGCACGCGACCATGAGCGGATTGTAGCGCCTCGGGCCATGAAGATCGAGGGGAACGGCCCGGGATTCACGCCGAAGCCCCCCGGTGCGGGTTCGGGCTGCCTGCCCCAATGGCTCGATGCCCGATTCGGACGCATCGAGCCAGGACGCCGATTGCCGCGAGCGCCGTCCATACCTAATATTAAGCGCCGTATACATGCACCAGGGTCCAGGCATCGCACGCATGCCTGGACCGCTCGCGACGCCGGGGATTCACGTGCCGGTTCCCGCCAGCCCGGGGAGGCGTGGTCCCCACACGGCCGGACCGGTCACCAACCTGGATCCCGTGACGGCGGCGCGCCCTCTCGGGCCGGTGGGAGCCGGCCGAGCATCCCGCGCAAGCCCCCCCGGCAGCCCGGCTGAGAAAGCGTCGTCCAGGGGGTATTGCGGCAAATGCCGGACCAGAAGGAGATGGACGGCTTCCGCCTGGCGGCGGTCGCGCCGGCGCTTCCCGGAATCGCGGTCCAGGCGTTCCGCCAGCCATAGCTTGTGCAACATCCACGGCCTTCATTCGGAAAACGAGCCCCCGGCAGGCTCGTAGCCCCGACGGCGGCGGCGCAGGTCTAACCGGCGCAGACGCTCCTTCCCCAAGGCGTAGTCTGGCATCAATTCCTGCTTGACGCCGCCCAGCCGGCTTTCAGTGGATCCCCAAGCACGCACCAGCACCCAGTCGCCCAGAAGATCCCGCATCAGCCAGGCCCGGTAGTAGCGCCGCTTTTCCTTGTTCAGCCAGGACCGCTGTATTCCTTCGTTCATTCACCCTCCGCCGGTTTTTCGGCTTCCCTCACATAGCCGTAGAGCGTCGGCTTGGAGATCCCCATCAGCTCGCAGATCTCCTTCACCTTCATCTTCTTCTCGCGATAGAGATCCACGGCGATCTTCCGTTTCTCCTGGTTCAGGGCTTTCCTGCGCCCGCCCTTGCGGCCGCGTGCCCGGGCCGCTTCGAGTCCCGCCAGGGTCCTCTCCCGGATCAGGTTGCGCTCGAACTCGGCCAGGGCGCCGAACAGGTGGAAAGTGAGCTTGCCGGCCGGGGTGTGGGTGTCTATGGACTCCTGGAGGCTTTGCAGGCCCACGCCCTGCCCTTCCAGGTATTGCGCCCAGTCGATGAGATCCCGGAGCGAGCGGCCCAACCGGTCGAGCCGCCAGACGACGAGGGTGTCTCCTTCCCGCAGCAGGTCCCGCAATCGCTCGAGGCCCGGGCGGCGGGCCGCCGCCCCGCTTACCCGATCGACGATCACCTTCTCGCAGCCGGCCTCCTCCAGCGCGTCCCGCTGCAGGTCGAGGTTCTGTTCCAGCGTCGAAACGCGAGCGTATCCGATCTTCATTGCGGCGGCCTCCGGCAGGTCAAGAAACCCGGCATGCCCGGGCGATTCCTTACTTTGTTTTCCTTACTGGGTTACTTTACTTTCTCCCGGGACGAAATTACAGAAATCCTCCATTTTCCGATCTGGTAAGAAAATTCCTCGTTTTCTTTACCGACTGCATTCCGAATTCGCACACAAAAAACCCGCCAAGGCTAACCGTGACGGGAGAAGCATGGGGTGTAGCTAATGTTCTGTCAGACCGCTTTGCTATTTCGCTTTGCCTTATAACCAATGCCCGCCAGGCCAAGACCCATCAGAATGATGACAATAGCGTTTGACATCTCGCCGTTCATCGGCCGATAATGAAATTGATTTCGTCCCTTGCAGCAGGGTTAAATGCTGCGCCCTTGCCGCCATGAGCGGCGCCCTTCGCGACCCTTCGGATCCGCCTTGGTCGCGCGGCCCCCGGGCCGGGATCCACAACTCAAACCGATCCAACCCCTACCGGGAGAAACTCATCCCGGCAGGGCATGGCGTTTCTCCCGGTTTTTTCACAGGAGAAACACCATGGAAAACACCTCCAAGTATTTCGATCTGCACTCCACCGGCGTCGGCTACCTCAACCGGGTTCGCTTGGTGCAGCCAAGACGGGGCGAACCCTTCCTGGCCGTGGACATTTCCGCGCTCCACGGCCCCCGACACGCCGTGGAATACACCAGGTTCGATTGCCGCGTGTCGGGAGCCGCCGCCAAGGACGCCATCATGGCGCTCAAGGACGCCATCGAGGACAAGAACACCAAGGTGTTGGTGGGCTTCAAACTCGGTGACCTGGTGGCGGAGACCTTCACTTACCAGCGTGGCGAGAAGGCGGGCCAGACAGGCGTCAGCCTGAAGGCCCGACTGCTCAAGGTCCACTGGGCCAAGGTCGACGGAAAGCGGTATCCGCTGCCCGGCAACCAGGCCCGGCAGGCAGCCTGACGATCAACCCGACCCTGGAGGCCTCGTGCCCCCAGGGTCTCATGATTCAATTTTTCCGTTCAGGGGGTACACTATGAGCATGATTGCTTTCGATACACTCAAGCTCGCCAGGCGCCTCGAGAAGGCCGGCATGCCGCAGCAACAGGCGGAAGCGATCGCCGAAGCGGAAGCGGAAGCCCTGACCGACTTCGTGCTGCAGAACCTGGCCACCAAAAGCGACATCGCCGAAGTCAAGAAGGAAATCGGCGGGGTCCGCAGCGAATTGAAGCAGGACATCGCCGAGCTCCACCAGGAAATCGCCGGAGTCCGCAGTGAGCTGAAGCAGGACATCGCCGAGCTCCACCAGGAAATCGCCGGAGTCCGCAGTGAGCTGAAGCAGGACATCGCCGAGCTGCGCAGCGAGGTATCTACCCTGCGGTCGGAAATTCTCGCGGACATCAGGCGGGAAATCACCACGGCCACGCGGTGGAACGTCGGCACCATGATCGCCTTGGTCGCCCTCACCCTGGCCGTTCTGCGCCTTACCGGCTGATCCCGGCAACCATCCAACCCGACGGGGAAACGCTTCCCCGGTCGGGGCGGCGTTTCCCTTTCGATACTACGACCCCGACGCTCTCGACGAATTGCCACTCAGCTATGTTTTGCGCAACGAGCGGCGCCCTTGCGGGAGCGATCCCGCCCCCGCGCCTCGAGGACCCATGAACAGGCGCACGGCTTCCCGGTCGCCGGTCCATCTTCCAACCCTGTCGGGGAAACATCCCCTGCAGGGCGGCGTTTCCCCTCTCATCAACCAAAAGGAGAAACACCATGGAAAAACGACTGACTTGCACCTTCCTGGGCACCACGTGCGTGGTCAGGTTCGCCCGCTACAGGGACACCGGGCACGTAGCCATCCGTCTCGAGGATCCAGAAGGCATGCCCTTCGCCACAGCGACGGTGAACGCACCGGACGTTTTCCTGGAAGGAGACGAGGTGCTCATCAAGAACTGGTCCGAGAACGAAGGCATTCTCGATGCCCTGGTGCGGGCCGGGATCGTCAAGGTCACCCCGATGCGGGTGACCGTCGGCCGCGCCGTCGCCCCCGTCTGCAAGCTCACCGGGCTGGCCAGGGCACGGCTGGCGAAAGCCTGACTTCAATCTCAATCAACCCCGCGCCGGGAAACCCTCCCGCGCGGAGCGGCGTCCGGCGCGACGAACCAAGGAGAAAGACCATGAAACGGAGATACATCGTCGAATGCCAAGTCCCTTTCGTCCGCGAAATCCGCGTCGGCATCGACGCGGACAGCGAAGAGGACGCTCTGTGGATAGCTCGGGAACTGATGGAATCCCCCGAAGAGCTGCACACGGACAACCCGTTCTTCCAGCAGCGCGTCATTCGCGACGCGCTGCTGGAAGAACCCGATGGCTCCCACGTCACCTGCAGGATCCGTGAGAGGCTGGAGCCACACCAGGAATGGCCTCTTCCGGACCCCAGCGTGGACGCCCTGCGCCGGCGCCAGATGGCGATGAGGGCAGCGTTGCTCCTCGTCGAGGCGCTGTCCGGGCACGAGGCCGAACTGGAACAAGCGCTGCTCGACCAGGCCCATGCCTTGGCGCTTCGCGCCACGGGAGGCCTGGATGGGGAGCCGGATGTCTAGGAAAACCGGGTGGTCATCGCCACCGAAGGCGGCGTGATCCAGTCCATCGTCGCGGAAAACCCCGCCTGGGTGCGTATCGTGGAAGTGGATTACACCCCTGACGCCCAGCCCAGGAAGCTCGACCCCACAGTGGACCGTTCACGGTTCCGCCGTCAGCGGGATCACCTGAAGGCCGCCGGATACCAGTTCCGGCCCCTGGATCAAATCTGGACGCTCAGCCATCCTGAGGAGGTGAAAAAATGAACGGTAAGATATGTCCAATCATGTCGGGAACACCCGTATTCAACGACGCTGGCGAAGAGATATTTGATGGCATATTTCACTGCCAGGAAAGCAAATGCCAGCTTTGGATCGAAGCATTTACAACGGAGCATCTGCGAGTGAACGGTTGCGCACTTGAACTCAACCCACAAATGACGGACGGGCTGTTTCGCGTATAGCGCCCGATCCACCCTGCCCCGCCCATGCGGGGCCTTTCCCGAGCATCTCAGGGCGGTGTTCGGGAAAGGCAAGGATTCAACCGCCGCCGCTGCGGATTCAGCGGCACCCTTGCGGGAGCGATCCCGCGCCCTAGCGCCTCGAGGACCGACACCAGGCGCGCGGCTTTCCGGCCGCCGGTCCATCTTCCAACCCCTGGGGGGAACGCTTCCCCCCGGGTGGTGTTTCCCCCTTTTCACGAACCGAAGAGGAGAAACACCATGAGCGAAACCAAAGAGAAAGGCCCGGATTTCGTCTGGGACGAAACGGAGATCCTCTCCAGCCACGCCAGGTTCCTGGTGGAAAGCGGAGCGCACGACAGCGAGGAGCGAGCCTTCGAGGCCGCCCTCCGGGATCCCGGCTTGATGGAATGGGAGTGGGAATGCCTCCTCGAGGCGCTCACCGAGCGTCTCCAGGAGATCAATCCCGGAGGATGCTGGCACGTCGAGGTGCGCAACTTCGGCTGGCGGAAGTCCTCAGGCCACAAGAGCTTCCTGGCCAGAGACGCCAGGACGTTCCTTCAGGAGATTCTGCCCAGGACCCAATGCGCTTTCCGCATCTTCATCGACGGGCGGGAGATCCAGATCCAGAACTTCCACCACGATTCGCCCTGGGGCGACGAGTGGTACACGGCAAGCCCGATCCGCGCGACCGCCGAACTGGCCGCCTGATCCGCATCATCTCATCCCACGGGGAGCCACCCTCCCCATGGGGAGCGGTGGTTCCCCGCCTTGTTCAAGGAGAACCACCATGCAACTGAGCGAACCCTACTTCATTTTCCAGATACCCGGCATTCGGGTCGTGGCCATCGACATCCTGCAACGGGTGTTGATCGAGGCCTGCGCCGAAATCGAACCACGGACGCTGGTCGTCCATCCCGCCGACGCAGCCATGGCCGCCGGCCTGTGCTGTCCGGCGGGCGCCGCGCCCACCGGACGGTGCGCGAACTGCCTCCACGAGGTCCCGGGGGAACTGTGCGCGCCTTCCATCGGCCATCTGTCCGAGTGGCAGGACGAGTGGGGCGTCGAGCTCCCATGCCCTTACTGGGAATGCCAAGAGGCAGGCGACGATTGATCCAACCCGACGGGGAAACGCTGCCCCGCCGGGGCGGTGTTTCCCCTTCCTTCAACCAAGAGGAGAAGCACCATGAGCGACATCGACAGGCAAGCGCCCCGCAAGCGCATCGGCGACGAGCTGAGGGCATATTTCGGCACCAGCGACATGGATGAAATCCTTTCCATCCTGCAGCGCTGGCACGACGAGGACGGCGGCTGCGAGGCCACCGACGGCTGCTGGGTGGAGCCGGACGGCACCTGCCCCCACGGGCATCCGTCCTGGCTCCGCAAGCTGGGCCTCGTCTAATCCTGTCCCATCCACCCCGCCGGGGCGAAGCTCCCGGCAGGGAGCCGCCCCGGCATCGCAAGATTCGGAGGCAATCATGGCTTTGATGTTTCAACGACTTGCCCGCAACTTCATCAAGAACGGGTATTTTCCAACCGACGAGGAAACGCTGTCCCGGATCCTCCAGGCCATCGAGGGTCCGGAGGAAGGCAGGCTGCGCATCCTCGATCCCTGCTGCGGCGAGGGCGTGGCCCTGGCCGAGTGCAAGCACCACCTGGGGCCGGAGCGCACCGAGGCCTTCGGCGTGGAGTACGACGAGGATCGCGCCTGGCATGCCAAGCAGCTCCTGGACCGCTGCATCCACGGCGACGCCCAGGACTGCATCATCGGCCGCCGGCAGTTCGGCCTGCTGTGGCTCAACCCACCCTACGGCGATCTGGTGGCGGACAAGGCGGGGCTGTCCTACAAGGGCAAGGGACGCGCCAGGCTGGAAAAGCTGTTCTACAGCCTGTCAATCCCCTGGCTGGCCTTCGGCGGCGTGATGGTGCTCATCGTCCCCGCCTATTCCCTGGACCGGGAACTGGCCACCTGGATCGCCACCCACTTCGAGCGGGTGTGGGCCTGGAGCGCACCGGAGCAACGGTTCAAGCAGGCGGTGATCTTCGGAATCCGGCGCCGTTCCGCTGACGCCACCGGCGTCGGCGAAGTGCGCAAGCGGCTCGAATCGCATGCCGAGGATCCGTTTCCGGTGCTTCCGGGCGCCTGGAGAGGAGCGCGCTACCGCGTCCCGCCCGCGCCGCCCCGCCAGGAGGCGAAGTTCGCCTCTTCCCGGCTGGACCTTCGCCAGCTCGCCGAGGAGCTGACCCGTCACCGGGGGCTGTGGGACCGGTTCGACCTTGGCTTCGGACGCGCGGGGCAAGCCGGCCGCCGTCCCCTGCGGGCGCTCTCGGACTGGCACCTGGCGCTGGCCCTGGCCGCCGGACAGGTATCCGGCCTGGTGTCCGCAGCCGATGGGCGGCAATACCTCATCAAGGGCGATACCCACTAAGGAGAAGGAGGTCAAGACCCAGGTCGAGGAGAAGCCCGACGGCAGAATCGCCGAAACGCGGATCCTCATCGACCGCTTCGTGCCGGTGATCCGGGCGCTGGACATAACGCCCGGAAGCCCGGACTACGGAAAAGTGCTGGTGATTCGCTGAATCGCCAACCCTGCCCCGCCCAGGCGGGGCTTTTCCCGAACACCGCGCCGCGATGCTCGGGAAAGGCAAGGGTTCAACCGTCGCCGCTGCGGATTCAGCGGTGCCCTTGCGGGAGCGATCCCGCGCCCTAGCGCCTTGAGGACCCATGAACAGGCGCACGGCTTCCGGGCCGGGGGTCCAGCCTTCAATTCATTCCAACCCACGCGGGGAGGCCCCTCCCCGCCGGGAGGCCTCCCCGCCTTTTGCATGCGGAGGAGCCCATGAACAGGGAAACCATCAAAAACTTCATCGCCTGGCTGGAACAGGCCGGCGACGAGGAGATCCGGCAACGGATCGAGGAAATCGAGCAGCTGGAGCAGGCCTCCATGCTCACCGGGGAAGGCCGGTCGGACCTGCGCTTGGCACGGCGCCTGATCGACGAGGAGCTTATCGCCCGCCTCGATCTGGCACGGGCTTCAGGTGATCCCGGCGAGGGGTGAGCCGGTCGATGATGCGGCTCCACCGCCCCTGGTCGATGGCCTTGGGCGCGAAAATGAGCTGGATCGCTTCCTTTTCCAAGTCGTCCCGCTTGCCGGGAATGATTTTCAAACGAGGCGTGGACATGGGCGAAGCATAACCCATGTCCGCGCCAAGTCAACCCGACGGGGGAAACGCTTCCCCGGCCGGGGCGGCGTTTCCCTTTGCCCAACCGAAGGAGAAACGCCATGAAACCACGACGATCAACTTCATCCACCACGCCCTTGCTGATGCCGGTGGTGGACGCGCCCGGCCTCTTCGCCGACGCCATGCTCGCCGACGAGGGCGGGAACCTGCTGTTCCTGTCCCTGTGGGGGCGGGACACCGCCATACAGGAGTTCCGCGCCAGGCTTTCCCTGCCCGTCCGCGAGGGCGGCCTGGAGCACGCCCGCCTGGAACAACCGGATGGCGCCTGCCTGACGGCGCGGACCGGAGACCCGCAGCGACTGGAGAGCGACTCTGGACGGACCTCATCCCAGACGATCTTCGGCACCCTGGTGCATCTGTGGCTGTTCGACCGCCTGGCCAGGGAACCCGACCGCTCGAACCGGCGGGCGATGCTGATCCACCGGAACGACGCCGCCGCGCAAGCCGGGCAACGGCATTTGCATCAGCATCGGCTGTGGGAGCAAGTCCGCGCCAGCTGCCACCTGCCCCTCCTGCCGCACTGGAGGAAGGTGGTCATTGAGGCTTTCCGGAAAGCAGGCTGGATCCGCCGGCTGGAAGGCCACGCAGTCTCCGCCTGGGTCATCGACCTGGGCGACGACGCAGTAGAGGCGCTGGTCACCCGGCTCATCCGGGAGGGCAGGCTGTCCGCCACCGACTGATCCATTTCACGTTCACCCACGCGGGGAGATCCTTTCCCGCCGGGGAGGCCTCCCCCTTTTCGATTGGAGGAGACCATGCAGAAACTCAACCTCGTCGCCACCTCCGGCGACCGCTTCGAGCGCGTCCGAGCCCGGGATCTCACAGCCCGGGAGCAGGAATCGGTCATCGAGCTGGCGCTCGACATCCTGGCGGGGCGCAACCGTCCCGGGGAGGCCCTGCTCAACCCCCGCGATTGCGGCCGCCATGTCCAACTGTTGCTGGCCGGAGAACCGGCGGAGCTGTTCGGCGCGCTGTTCCTGGACAACCGCCACCGGGTGATCGCCCGGGAGACGCTGTTCCACGGAACCGTGGACGGATGCAGCGTTCATCCAAGAATCGTGGTGCAGAAGGCCCTGGCGCGCAACGCGGCGGCGCTCATCTTCTACCACAATCATCCCTCCGGCATGCCGGAGCCGAGCGAGGCGGACCGCCGCATCACCCAGCGACTCGTCGAGGCGCTGCGCCTGGTCGAGATCCGTGTCCTGGACCACTTCGTGGTGGGCCGGGAGGGCCTGGTGTCTTTCGCGGAGCGCGGCCTGATGTAGCTCGATCCGAATCCCCGCCTGGATCCCCACCCCCCACGGGGCAGCCTTCCCGTGGAGACTCCATCGAGGTGGCCCTGGCCCGGAATCTCGTCGCCTGCCCATCGATCCCGCCCGCCTCCAGGACGCCGGCGGGATTTTTTTGGCCTGCGGAAAAGGAAAAGGGGCAGGAAAGGGAAAAATGGCCGCAAGGGAAGGGGCAGTCAAGGGGAAAGGCCCTATCCGAAAGGGCTGCATCGCTTGCTGAAGCGAGGGCAAGCGATGCAAAAGGCGGAAAAGGGCGGCCTGGGCAGGGGACTCCCGGCCTTCGTCCCACATCCCCCGACGCACCAGGGGGAATATCCGAATGACCGCATTCCAGTCCTGCCCGACACCACCGGAAACCGCTATCTTTTGAGCCGTTTCAGGTATTCGGCCAGCTCATGCATCCTGGTTGTCGGGTTGTCCGTTCCTGCTTTCTCTGCCGCCTGCAACGCTCGCTCGCTGAACGCGACGGCCTGGTCTGTCTGGGCCATCACCTGTTCGAATATCCCTTTGCCACCCTTTGCATAACCGGGCATATAATTTCGCAGCTCGCCAATCAGGCAATCACAAGCACTCCTCCGTCCAGAGGCATGATAGGGCCTGGTGCTGTATGCGAAATGCAGGAGCAGCCAGTATTCGAAACATGGAACCGAAGGTATCGACTGAAAAACGCCTCTCGGCTTGAGTCCACTCAAAGCACGCATCGCCTCGGCATACGTCGAATGCGCATCCTTGTCGAAGACGCAGAAGACGCGATCGAACGCATCTCCTTTGGCTTGTTCCTCGCGATACCGCAGTTTGGCGTGTTTGACCACGTTGATGGGTGACGATCCGCTGTCGCCGTCGACTTCCACATTCGCGCTGCTCAGCCTCAGATAGTCGATCAGCTCCCGCAAATAATTCGGCTCCGTCTTCGAACCCTCGCAAACGATGAGCACCCGGTCATAGGGCGCCCGGCTGGATTTGCGCCGGGCAAGCTCCTTTGCCCGGCGCGCCTTGCGCTTGCGATGCAGGTCGTCGCTGCCCACTCAGAATCCCATGGCGGTCTTGATTCGCCTGACATAGGGCAAGGCGCCATAGCGGCCGGACAAATAACCGCGCTCCAGATTTTCGACCTTTTTGCGCGGTCTGAAATCGGTGAGCGGAACGAGCAGGGTCGAGCGCGATTCATCTTTTTCGCAAAACCAGATCTGATCCCGCCTGAAGACCTCCTGATCCAGAATCGAGGTGTCATGGGTCGTGAAGATCAACTGCGCATTTCTGGGATTCGTCTCCGGGTCGTGAAACAGTTTGACCAGGAACCTGACGATGAGCGGATGCAAATTGTCATGCAGCTCGTCGATGACCAATACATAGCCGTGTTCCAGGGTGTCCAGCCAGGGACCCGCCAAGGCGAAGATTTTCTGAGTGCCATCGGATTCGTCATCGAGATCGAATCGTACTTTCCTGCCGCTATCGAGAACGTGGATCGTCTTCACTCTGACGATCGACTTGTCCTTGAGCTGTCTGGCCAATTCGTCTTTAACAGAATCTGGCATATCATCCGGCAAGGCATTAATGTCGAATTCTTCTTTTTCCAGTTCGACATCGTCGATATCGATGCCCGCCGCACGCAGGAAAGCAACGACTTCCTTTCTGGCCTCGTCCTGCTCGCACAACCTGACGGTAAAGCCCGGGGACCAACGTCCGAAGCCTGCCACATGCAAAATATCCGCAAACCATTTGAAGACCGGCTGGAGCTGCTGGTTGTTCAACTGGATGGCGGTGGACAGAAACAGGGCGTTGGGGCGCGTCGCCTCCTGCCATAGCCGTTTCTTGCCGGTCAGCTTGTCCATGGAGCCCCAGACATAGGCCTGGCGCTCTTCATCATATCGACGGTCGATCCATCGTTGGGGGCGCGCCTTGGGGTAGGCCAACAGCCATTCCTCGGTGACACGCTCCCGCGTGGCCGCAAAGCCGTACTGGTAGCGTACCCTTTCGCTGATGAAATGGACCTCGAATTCGCAGGGTTTTGCGGCACTGCTTTCGTCCAGCAAAAACGACGTGACCGGCAACGGTTCGCCCGCCTGGCTCTCCCGCGCCGACTCCTGGACCATCTTCTGCATTACTGTCAGCGCCTTGATGAGATTGGACTTGCCGGCCGCATTCGGGCCGTAGATCGCGGCGCTTCGCACCAAGGGAAGCATGCGGGGCGCATCCGGCACCATGACGTTGGTCTCCTGCAGCTCGTCACCACTGCCCTTGACCAGGCTCAGAGTGGCCGGCTCGCGAATGGACAGGAAATTCCGGACCGTGAATTCGATCAGCATGTCTGATTGCCTCTAAAGGCGTATTTTCGTCTTGATTTTGCAATCTTTTAGCATATTTTTCTATTAAATACACTATTTTTCAGTATTTCAGCGTACGGCAGGCGGTGTTTCAGCCCGCCCCAGGAAATCGGCATGCAATGATCTTGGCGCAGACGGCCAAACCTGGCATAGTGGAAACAAGGGTGGTCCGCCTACATGAGTCCGGGCTCGACAAACTTTATTCCGTAACATGCTGACGTTCATCGATCTTTTCTGTGGCGGAGGATTCGGGGCACACGGCGCCGTGCGTGGCGGCGGAAAACCGTTGCTCGCTGTCGATGCCTGGGGCTTGGCCACCAGAACCTATAAGGCAAATTTCCCCGAATCAACGGTCCTGAAGGAAAACATCGAGGATATCGATCCTTTCCGTTACAAACACCGGTTCAGGCCGGATGTACTCCTGACATCGCCCGAATGCACCGCCCATTCCATCGCCAGGGGAGCCAGGCCGGGAAGCGAAAAAAGCCGGGAGACAGCCATCAGTATTTTCCCCTGGATCGAGGCATTCAACCCGGAATGGGTGATCGTCGAGAACGTGAACCGGATGAAAAAGTGGGAGCGGCATGAGGAGCTGCTGGTCACCCTGGAGGAATACGGCTACACAGTCAGTCAGCTTCTGCTGAATGCTGCCGAATTCGGCACTCCCCAGTCTCGCAAACGTCTGTTCTTGATCTGCAACCGGTACGGCATAGAGGTCTCAAAACAGGAGCTCCTCTCCGCCCACAGGCGGCAACCCCGAAAAGCCAACGAAATCCTGGATCCACCTGGCACCCATCCCAGCCGCCCGTTGTACAAACCCGGCCGGGCAAGGGCCACCATAGAGCGTGCTGAACGCGCCATGGATGCACTCGGGGAAAGAGAGGATTTCCTGATCGTCTATTACGGTTCCGATTACGCCGGAGGATGGCAGCCCCTGGATGTGCCGCTGAGAACGGTCACCACGCTCGACCGCTTCGGTCTGGTGACATGGCAGAAGGGCGAACCCATGCTGAGGATGCTGCAACCACCAGAACTGATACGCGCCATGGGCGCATGGGGGCACAAACTCCCTTACGGTACCCGCCGTGACAAGGTGAAGCTGTGCGGCAACGGTGTCTGCTCACCGGTGATGGAAGTCATTTTTCGCAGAATCGGGAAGATCAGCGAGGCAACCGACAGGCTTGCCGCAGCCGTCTGAAGCCGATGCATACGACATCCCAATGGCAGACGTACTGACCAAGAGTCAGCGCAGGAAGTGCATGCGTGCAATCCGGGGCAGGGACACCAAACCAGAACTGCTTCTGCGCAAAGTGCTGTGGCACAGAGGATTCCGATACCGCGTGAAAAACCGCCTGCCCGGCAGGCCGGATATCGTCTTTCCCACTGAACGCGTTGCCGTGTTCGTGGACGGCTGTTTCTGGCACGGCTGCCCGGAACATTATCAGAAGCCCGCAACCAACGAAGACTTCTGGCGGGAAAAAATCTGCAAAAACAAGAATCGTGACAAGGAAGTGAACGGCCTTCTCAAGTCACAAGGCTGGAAGGTTTTGCGGTTCTGGGAGCACGAGGTGATCAGCAACCCGGATCTCATTGCACAACAAGTGATCAAGACGTTGAAAGCCAAACATGCCCCAAACGTGTAGCGTGCCGGCCAAGCCATCCCATCCAATCTGCGAGCATCGCCTCTCTTACCCGATATTTCGGCTGGCCGAGTTTTTCAAGATGATCCTCGGGAAGAGTCAACTGCAAATTTGCATTGACCAGCAAGACAAATCCACCGGCGTCATCCATGAATTCTGGTGAGACCTTCAAATACTCGCCTTTCAGCCTCCCGACTTGATTTGCGTCCGTTTTGAAATCAACAGCCCAGACATGCTCGATATGATCAATCGGCACGCGGCAGGTAACCACAAACCTGCGCCAGACCGCTTTCCTCTGTGCATGGTCACAGGGTGGAGTGACATCCATCAGCAATAGTTCACACTGTGAGGATATTGCCTTCTTACGGGGACTTTTAACGCTCTTTTGCAGACACAGGAAATGCCGCCTGATAAATTTTCCGGCTTTATCATCGGAGTCCAGACCCCCCAGCACCTGCACTTCTTCCCTTGCTGGCAACTCAGTTAAAACACCTGGTGAAGTCTTGATTTCGCCAACTTCCGTGCAAATCTCCAGATTGATCATCGTATTGATACGGCGTTTCCAGTCCGTTAGACCCACATCCTCCAGTTCTTTCACGTAATCACTAGAGCAGGCATTTTTTCCTTCAGGCACACCGCTACCAAGCCGGTCCGACAGCAAGGCTGTCAGCACCCGGTAAAGTGGCAGTGAGCGGTCTGCATGTTGATCAATCGTCTTTCCGACTTCTGCCCGGGCCAGCTCATATAACAGTGCGCCCAGATTTTCTCCGGAATCGCCATCAAGTGTTGCCGCCACTTTTACAAGCTCTGCAATGACCTCATTCGCCGAGTTGAGCACACCGGATTCCCAGTTGAGCAGACACTTGACAGCATCCTCATGTGCCAGGATCGTCCCCAATTCATCCGTCAAGTCCGCAGCACCCCCATCAGCAAGCAAGTTCTCCTTATCCATCACATGGCTGCTCAATGGCCTGAGATGCTCGGGAAGCCGATCCTGAAGATGATCCCAAAGCTGCTCCGCATGATCCGCATGCCTAGTCCAGGTGACCAACGCCCAAGGCCCGTTCCCTTGGCCAAGAATTGTCTCGACGACAGCCTGAACATCTGCGTACGCGCGCGAACCGTCACCAATGCGCCCTTCTCCGGCTAGATCGAGATCCATAAAAATCAGACGCACACCTTCGAACGGCCCATATTCTCCATCCATAAGCCGCTGCTGGTCATATTCTACAAACAGGCTCGCGTGTCCCATTTTCCAGAGCTTGCGGACAATTGCCTCGCCGTGCTCCTGCTTGTCATCGACAATCAATATCCTTGGTGCGGCTATTCCCATCATCTCTTTCTTTCACCTGAAAACACCATCGCCACAACAGCACCCCTGCATGCCGCCGGTATGTCGACATCGGCGTGCCCGGGGAATGCCAGCCTGCCGTTATGCGCCTTCATTGCCATATCGGCGTAATACAGCCCAAGCCCCATACCTTCCAGCCTTCGGGTGAAAAACGGCTTGACCACTTCTTCCGGCGGATCCTGGAGCCCTGGGCCGCTGTCGGCAACCACGATGGCCGGCCCTTCCAGGTCGTGAGACGGCCCAACCCAGATGCACCGCTGATCATCCCCTTCTTTTCCGGAAACATTGATCCAGTGGATGGCGTTGTCAACCAGATTGGTCAGGGTGGCCGTCAACATGCGGCGCGATCCCTTGAAGGAAAAATCCTTGTCTCTGAGATTTTCGAAACCATTCAGCAGACGAATCTTGTGATATTCACAGCGGGGCCGGCTTGAAAAAGCGACATACCGGAACAGATCGGACGCCTTGAGTGTCACCCGCTCGCTCTTTCTGACCAGGAAGGAGGCACCTTCGAGCATTTCCGCGAGCTGCCGCGCCATTTCAGTGACCTTTGATGCGCTCTGACCATGCTCCAGCGCGTAGACCAGTCCGCGGACCCCACGTTCGATTTCATGAAACACCAGGGACAGACCGAGACCGGCCCCAACAGCGGACATCAGAACCTCACGCGCCTCCTTGTAGGTCCTCTCCACCCGGTTGACGTAAGTTCCGAGTCTGTCGGCCATGCCCGCCTCGACCACTTTCTTCCGCAGGGCGTCGATGGCGGATTCCGGGGAGTCAATACCTGTCTCGCCAGCCTCCTTTCGAATCTTGAATGCCTGCCGCATGGCATCCTTGTCGATTTTTCGCTCAGCCTCCAGAACCGTCAGGGTGCACATCACCGCATAGCGGAACTCCCGATAAGCCTCGTTCTCGACGAACCCTTCCCGGTTGGTTTTTTCCTGAAGCGCCGTACTTGTCGCGAGGTCGAGGTGTATTTCACCAAGGATCAGATTGTTGCTTACCAGCTTCGCCGGAGTCTGCACACGCCGCATGTCAAGGCCGAGCCAGTCGTTTTCCGGCTCACCGTAGTCGTACACCCTCATGCCGTCGCGATAAACCCGCACACCGCCCTGCTCCTTCAGGAATTGGCTCAAACCCTGGACATCGTGGAGTCTGGCTTTCACCTCACGATCAAGATCGAACACCAGAAACCGTCCCTTGACCGGCCCGATCCCCGCTTTCTTCAGGCTGATTCTTTCTTTGCGGCTGTCACGTTTTTTCCAGCGTTTTTCCTCTTCAGGAGGCGCCAACCGGAAAAACTCGAAGGATTCATCCTTTTCTACGCGTTTCGCCCTGTCTTTGAGAACCGGGAAGTCGGCCTTGAGAGCGGCATAAGGCGTGAATTTATAGTCCCAACTCAGGCCCTCGTCGTCCAATGTGAAATCGAAATGGAACAGCGCATACTCCCGCGCCTTTTCCGCCGAGAAAAGATCATCCAGCCATCCCCTGTCCGGTTCCACTTGGAACCGGACATCGAAACGGTCCTGAGACGCAAAAGGGGAGACCATTGCAGAAATTGACCGGTAAACACGCCGAACATCGCCACGCGTCCATGCGTCCTTCAGCCCGCTCAGGCGAAGCAACGTGCCATGTGCGCCCCCCCGGAACACTTCCGGTTCGCGTTCATACACCGTGAGTGCCGCATCCGACAAATAATGGCTTCTGAGCAGCTCTTCCCAGTCCATCTCCAGCACGATTTCAGGGTGGCCGGCCCGCCGGGTCACCAGCTCCGCCCGCCGGCCGAGCTTCTGCACGGCAAAACGGCCGACGCCCTTCTCCCCAACCGGAAGGCGTCCGAATCTTGGTGTCCGCACGTCGTTCTCACGACGTTTCGCCTTGTGATCCGAGGCAGGTTCCAGCCAGACATTGAGCACGGTTTCCAGGTCCATGCCCTCGCCCTCGTCCCGGACCTCGATGAGTCCCCTGTCCGGTTTGTCCACATCCTTCAACAACACCGACACATTCGGCGAATCTGCGTCATAAGCGTTTTTCACCAGTTCGAAGAGAGCAATGCGGTGATGGCGGATGAGCTGATCGCCCAACAGTTCCAGGAGCCTTGCCCGTGGTCTGAATACCGCTTTGTGTTCTTTTGAACCTGCCATGGCCGACCGCGCAGCTCGCCTTTTCAGGCACGTATGTCTAATTTGTCGAGCATTATATACTGCGCTCCTTGCTCGAACCGGTTGCCGTCTTCGACTTCATCGTAAGGCAGATACCACCAGCTGTTCAGGCTGCTGCGGCATCAGGAAAAAATCTCCCGCCCCCAATGTTCGATTTCCCCTCGACACGGCGAAACCATCCCGACATGCTCGGGCGTTCCCATGAAGATCCCTTTCCTCATCCGCCCGCGGCAGGGCGGCGCCACCCTCCCCGATGACGCATTCCCGTGCAAGCCGCCGGGACAGCTCCTCCTGGCGCACCGGGGGCTTCTGCACGAGATCCGGCGCATGGT
This sequence comes from Methylothermaceae bacterium, assembly GCA_026984375.1. Lineage (GTDB taxonomy): Bacteria > Pseudomonadota > Gammaproteobacteria > Methylococcales > Methylothermaceae > Methylohalobius. The sequence goes on from JALSSF010000200.1 coordinate 21,584, forward strand.
GGGCATACCGGGCCGTCACTACCAGGCGCTCTACACGCCCCTGTTCGAGCAGCTGGCGGCCTTCTGCCAGGAGCTTCCGGCCTCGGAGGCCCATCACCACCGCTCGCCGGGCGGCGCCCTGTGCCACGGCATCGAGGTGGCGCTCCATGCCGTCCGGCTTCGCCGCAAGCGGCTGCTGCCCGCCGGCGCCACCGCCGAGGAGCTGGCGGCCCGGCAGGATCTTTGGACCTACGCGGTGGTTTCCGCCGCGCTGTTCCATGATTTCGGCAAGCCCGTGGCGGACGTCGAGGTGCGCATGCTCGAGGAAAGCGGCCGGGAGCTGGGCATTTGGAATCCCTGGCGCGGGTCCCTGCCTGAACAGGGTTGCCACGCCTACCGGATGCGCCACCGGAAGAACCGCATGCACGGACTGCACGAGCGGCTGCCTGCGTTCTTCGCGCAGCGGCTGATTCCCGCTGCGGGGCTGGAATGGCTGGCCGGTGATCCCGATGTCTTCGATCCATGGAGCGCGGCGCTCTGCGGGGACTGGGAGAACGCCGGGGTGATCGGGGAGATCGTGCAGCTCGCCGACGCCCGCTCGGTGGCCGAGGACCTGGCCGGGGACCAGAAGCAGCTTCCCGGCGCCAGGCAGAAGCCTCTTCACGAACGCCTGCTCACAGGCCTGCGCTACCTGCTCGACGAGGGCCGGCTGCCCCTCAACGGCCGGGGCGCGGCGGGCTGGGTGGACGGAGAGTCCCTTTGGCTGGTGAGCAAGCGCGCCCTGGACGCCCTTCGCGAGCACCTGGAGCAGGAGGGCCATGGCGGCATTCCCAGCCGCAACGATCGCCTCATGGACGCCCTGCAGCAGGCCGGCTGCCTGACCGTCAACCAGGACAAGGCGATCTGGAAGGTCCGCGTTTTCGCTCCAGAGTGGCCGAAGGCCGCCGAGCTCACAGTCCTGCGCTTCCCGCTCCGCAAGCTGTGGCCCGATCCCGATTCGGCACCGGAACGTTTCGCCGGGAAGGTGGAGGTACTGAACACCGCCGTGGACGGAACGCCGACGCGGGCAGCCGGCCCGCCAGGCGACGATGGAACACCGGCCGATTCCCTGACGGAAACCCCATCGGAACCCGATCCTTTCGAAGAAGCCCCCGTCCGCTCCGAACAGCCGCCCCCGCCCCTGCCGGGCGCGGCCGACGCCGGCCCGGACGTCGCCGACGGGCCAGGCGAGGAAACACCCCCTCCCCCAGAACTGTCGGGATCGGGCGCGCGCTTCCTCGCTTGGCTGCGCGAGAATCTGCGGAAAGACTTGCTGGAGATCAACCGACCTTCCGGGCGCCTGCACCGTGTGTCCGAGGGCCTGCTGCTCGTCAGTCCGGCCATTTTCAAGGACTACAAGGACCCGAATCCGGAAGCGAGCTGGCAGCAGGTGCAGCGCCGTTTCGCCCGACTCAAGCTGCACCTCAAGCTACCCGACGGAACCAACATACATAGCTATCGGGTGATGGGCGAAAAAAGTCGCAAGCGCGGACTCATCAAGGGGTTCCTGATCCCGGAATCGTCGCTTGACGAGGTCTTCCCCGACACCCATCTTCCACCCCCGAATCCTCACCTTCGAGGCAAAGACGGCCAGGATCGGAGCGACGAACCTGCACCACCCCGTTGAACATCATCTTCCCGCGAAGATATCTTGTCGGTCCCAATTCAAGGACCGAAGGAGGCGTCATGAGCAGGACGATCCGCTCCCTGTGCGAGGATTATCTCCGCTGCCGCAAGCTCGCCGAAAAAACGCAGTGCGGCTATCTCCAGATCTCCGGCATGTTCGAGCGGGACACACGAATCCGGTACTGCGACGAGGTGACCCTGGAATCCGTACTGGCATGGCGGGAACAGGTGCTCGGCCGCGCTACGACCACCACTTGGAACACCTACCTGCGGCACATGCGGGCCATCTTCAACCTGGCGGTTCGCACCGGACAGCTGGAAAGCAATCCCTTCCTGGAGGTTGACTTGGTGCGAACCGCGAAGAAGCGCAAGAAGGTCATCGACGACGAAGCAATCCGATTCTATCGACGAGCCCTCGAGCAAGAGCCGTGCGGCTGGTTCTGGTGGTGCGTGACCCTGACTTTCTATTACACCGGCATGCGCAGACGCCAGCTGGCGGGATTGCGATGGAAAGATTTGGACCTGGAGGCGGGAACCGTGCTGCTACGCTCGGAAACCAGCAAGAACCTCCGACAGTGGACGATCCCGGTACTGCCGCCGCTGGCGAAGGAACTGGGCTCTCTGCGCAAGAAAACCCGGGCGGTGGCGGGGCATGGATATCTTGTCGACGGGCAGATCTTCAACATCACGCTGTTCAACCACGCTTATCGCGGCGACCACCTCACGGCCGAGCAAATTTCCTGCTTCTACCAACGGCTGAAGAACAAGCACGGGCACAAGCACCTGATCTCCCCTCACCGATTCCGCCACCGATTCGCCACCGAGCTGGTGCGGCGGGCACCCGTTCGTTACGTCCAGGAACTCCTGGGCCACACCTCGCT
>JALSSF010000201.1 GCA_026984375.1 Methylothermaceae bacterium
TGATGTTCTATAACAGCCATCGGCTTCATTCTTATCTGGACTACCAGAGCCCGGATGTTTTCGAGAAAAATGGCCACCTGGCCAATGTGGCTTAACTGGGGTGTCCGTTATGACTTGACCACGTCAACTGGATCCAAAAACGGAACGGGACACCCTGATCGCTGCTACCGCCTTCGTTTACGGTCTGACGTTGGTCACCCGCGACGTGGCGGACTTCGGCGCCATGGATCTGCCACGGCTCAATCTTTGGCAATTGACAGAATCTGTTCCCACCCCACATCCGGACGGAACCGCGGTCCGTACTTTTCCGCCAGTTCCTCGAGCCGTTTCCGGGTCGTCGCCACCCCGCGCTGCCGCAGATAATGCATCGGCCCGCCGCGGAAGGGGGCGAATCCGGCCCCGAAGACGAGCCCGGCGTCCACCAGATCGGCGTCTTCGACCACGCCTTCCCGCAGCACCGCCACGCATTCGTTGACCAGGCGCAGGATCAGGCGGTCCCGGATGTCCTCAGGGGAGAGGGGGCTGGAGCCGGGCTTGGTTTTGACCGGCCTGCGGCCTTTGTAGCGGTAAAAACCTTCGCCGCTCTTGATCCCCAGTTTGCTGGCCTCCACCATCTGCCGCAGCCTTTCCGGCACCTCGGCGCCCAGTTCCTTGGCCAGAACTTCGGCCACCGCCAGGCAGATGTCGAGGCCGACGGTGTCGGCGAGCCGGACCGGTCCCATGGGCATGCCAAAGTCGGTGGCAGCCTGGTCGATGGCCTCGGCCGGCACCCCTTCCTCCATCAGGATCACCGCCTCGAGCAGATAGGGCATCAGCGCCCGATTGACCAGGAAGCCGGGAGCGCTTTTCACCGGCAGGGGCAGCTTGTCGATCCGCCGGGCGAAGGCGGCGGCTTTGGCGGCAATTTCGGGATCGGTCTGCCGGCCACTGACCACTTCCACCAGGGGCATCTTGGCCACCGGATTGAAGAAGTGCAGGCCGACCAGGCGTTCCGGCCGTTGCAGGACGGCGGCGATTTCCTCGAGGGGAATGCTGGAGGTGTTGGTGGCCAGCAGGGCGTCCTCGGTGACTTTGCCTTCCAGGACTTTGAACAGGTTCCGCTTGGCCTCCAGGTTTTCGACGATGGCCTCGATCACCAGGTCGGCGCGGGGAATCTCCAGACCCTTGGGATCCGGAATCAGGTGGTCGCGGGCGGCGACGCGCTGGTGACGGCGGCGGAAGCGTTTGTCGAACAGTTGGCCGGCGCGCTGGATCGCCGCGGTCAGATACGCGGGCCCCCGGTCCTGGAGGCTGGCCTTCAGCCCCTGGACCACCGACCAGGCGGCGATGTCGCCGCCCATGGTGCCGGCGCCGACCACGTGGACGTGGTCGAAGGTGTCGTCGCCGCGGCCGAAGCCCTTGAGGCGTTCGCGCAGGAAGAATACCCGCACCAGGTTGCGGGCGGTGTCGGTCAGGAGCAGGTCGGCTACCGATTCGGCCTCGGCCCGGAGCATGGCGTCGGAGGTGCCGTGGCGGCGCCACAGGTCGATGAGGGCGTAGGGGGCCGGGTAATGGCGTGGGTCGGCATGTCGCCGCACCTGTCTGCGCAGATAGGCGGCCAGCGGTGGGCGCAGCGGCGCGGTGTCGAGGAGGCGCATCCACGGCGGTGGCCGCCGGCGCGGCGGCCGTTGCGTCAGCACCTGGCGGCAGGCCCGGTCGAGCAGCCACTCGGCCACGGCATGGTCCGCCAGTCCCATTCGTTTTGCCCGGCGGGCGTCGACGGTGCGGCCTGTCAGCATCAGGTCGAAGGCTCCCGGCGGGCCGATGCGGCGGATCAGGCGCACGCTGCCGCCGAAGCCTGGATGGATGCCGAGGCGCACCTCCGGCAGCCCCAGACGGGTGCGGTCGTTGTCGAGGGCGACGATGTAGTCGCAGGCCAGGGCCAGTTCCAGGCCGCCACCGAGACAGTAGCCGTGAATGCGCGCCAGGGTGGGGCAGGGGAGGGATTCGAGGCGGCGGAAGAGGTCATGGGCCTTGAGCATCAGGGCCATGGCCTGGTCGCGGCCGGCGATGCGGGTGAATTCCCTGACGTCAGCCCCGGCGCAGAAGCCGGACGGCTTGGCGGAGGCGATCACCAGCCCCCCGGGCGGGTTGGCCTCCAGTTCGGCGACGATCCGTTCCAGTTCGGCCAGCACTTCCGAGGACAGCACGTTGGTGGCGCTGCCCTGGGCGTCGAACCACAGCCACAGGAATTTCTGATCGTCGGTTTCGAGGTGGAAATGGCGATACGGATTCATGGGTTACCACCTACAAGTTGCGTGAAGCCCTGAGTGTTTTCCTGGTAAAGCGGTCAGAATCTTGCGGAGAAGGAAAAAAGGGGTAAGGTGTTATTGGGTTCCGCCGATTCGGTAGGGTGAATGATGTCAAGTCGGATTGCTTGCCCCAAAGCCGCGCTTGCAGCCTTGTGCCACCGGTATCACATCCGGCGTTTGGCCTTCTTCGGCTCGGTCCTGCGGGACGATTTCGGACCGGAAAGCGACGTGGACGTTCTGGTGGAGTTTGAGCCTGGTCATGTTCCGGGATTTGGGTTCGTACGTTTGCAGCGGGAACTGTCGGCGTTGTTGGGGCGGGAGGTCGATCTCCACACCTATCGCAGTCTGAGCCGCTATTTCCGTGACCAGGTGATGAAGGAAGCGGAAGTGCAGTATGAACGGAGCACTGAAGCGGCCTAGGTTGGGGGATGCCGTCCGCATTCGCCACATGCTGGATGCCGGCCGGCGCGCGTGCGAGTTGGCTGATGGCAAGTGTATCAGCGAGTTGGATCCCGACAGCGAAACCGCCCTGGCCATCACCCGTCTGCTGGAGATCATCGGCGAGGCGGCCAGACAGATCAGTCCGGAGACCCAGGCCCTCGATCCGGAGATTCCCTGGCGGGACATCGCCGATACCCGCAACCGCATCATCCACGAGTATTTCGACGTGGATTACGCGATCATCGAAGCCATTGTCCACCACGATTTGCCTCCGCTGCTGTCGAGGCTCGAGGCGATTTTGCAGGTGTTGCAGCCAGAATAAGACATATTCCTGACGAAAACCGTCGGCCCTGATTATCCACCGGTTTCCACCAGCATCGCCCCGCCCTGGCCGCCGCCGATGCACAGGGTCGCCACGCCCCGGCGGCCGCCCTTTTCCTGCAATACCCGCAAAAGATGCAGCACGATCCGCGCCCCGCTCATGCCCACCGGGTGGCCGACGGCGATGGCACCGCCGTCGACGTTGAGACGCTCCGGATCGATTTCCCCCAGCGGTTCGTCGAGCCCCAGCTCGCGGCGGCAGAAGTCGGGGTCGGCGAAGGCCTCGAGACAGGCGAGCACCTGGGCGGCGAAGGCCTCGTTGATCTCCCAGTAGTCGATGGCGTCCAGATCGAGCCGGTTGCGCGCCAGCAGCGCGGCGGTGGCATACACCGGACCCAGTCCCATGGTGGCGGGATCGAGACCGGCCCAGGCGCAGTCGGCGATTCTGCCCATGACCTTCAAGTCGTAGCGCTTGACTGCCTCCTCGGAGGCCAGTAGCAGCCAGGCGGCACCGTCGGTGACCTGGGAGCTGTTGCCGGCGGTCACCAGGCCGAAGTCGCGGTCGAAGATGGGGCCGAGTTTGGCCAGTTGCTCCAGGGTGGTGTCGGGGCGGACACCGTCGTCGTGGTCGTAATAATGACCGTGCTCGTCGTAGAGGATCTCGATCTCTTCCGCCAATCGGCCCTCGGCCTGGGCTTTGGCGAGGCGCTGATGGCTTCTTAAAGCGAAGCCGTCCATTTCCTCGCGGGGGATGTTGAAGCGCCAGGCGAGAATCTCGGCGGTGCGCCCCATGATCAGTCCCACGGTGGGATCGGTCAGCCCGCGGAGGAGACCGATGACCGGGGCGAAATGGGCCGGGCGCAGCTGGCCCAGCAGCTTGAGCCGCTCCAGGGGCGATCGGGCCTTCTGCCACTGGCCCAGCCAGGCGACCATTTGCTCGTTGTAGAGAACCGGGGTGTGGCTCATGGCCTCGGCGCCGCCGGCTAGGATCAGGTCGCTGCGTCCTGAGGCGATGTCGCGGGCGGCCGAGTCCAGAGCCTGCATCCCCGAGCCGCAGTTGCGCTGCACCGTGAAGGCCGGCACCGCCTTGCCGCAGCCGAGGCGCAGGGCGGCGACCCGGGCGATGTTGGCCTCGTCGGGACCGGGAATGGCGCAGCCGAGGATCACCTGGTCCAGCTCGGTGGGCTCGAAGGGTTGGCGGGCCAGGAGCGGCTGACCGGCGCGCACCGCCAGATCGGCGGCGGTGAAGGGGCCGGGCCGGCCGCGGGCTTTGAGACACGGGGTGCGGCTGCCGTCGATGACATAGACCGGTCGGCCGCTCAGGGGCGGTTCCGATTTCATGGGTGTTCCTCCTTCGGCATCGGGGCGAACCGGTCTGCCGGGAAGGCGTCGACGGCGATGACTTCGGCGGTCAGGTGCCGGGCCTGCCGCAAGGCTTCGGCTTCGGCGGCACCGATCACCCCGGCGGCCAGGGCGGCGTCCAAGTCCCCGGCGGAGGCGAGCTTGCCTTCCCGTACCGCCTGACGCAGGCGCTGTTTGACGGGCTCGGCGGCGATTACCGCCGTCAGGGCCTGTTCCAGCCGGGCCAGGGGCTCGTCCGCCCCGTCGGGCAGAAAGATGCCCGAAGTCAGGCGGTCGCGTGCCGGCGACGGCGTCTGCAGCAACCGGGCCACGGAATGGTCTAGGCGGTCGTCCGGGGGCGGAAAGAGGGGGCGCCAGGGCAGCAGCAGATGCTTGAGCATCCAGCCGAGCCAGGGGAAGGGATAGTTGTCCAGCAGTTCCGCCACCGCCTCCTCGGCCCGATGCAGGCACCAGGCCAGACCCCAGTCCAGCAGCGGGCGTTCGTCGGGATGGGTTTCCGGTTCCAGGCGCAGCAGGGCCGAGGCCAGATACAGGTGACTGAGCACATCCCCCAGGCGGGCGGAGAGGCGCTCGCGCCGTTTCAGTTCGCCCCCCAGCAGCCCCAGGCTGAGGTCGCTGAGGAAGGCCAGAACCGCTGACAGGCGACTGAGGTGCTGCAGGGGGCGCCGGTGGGGACCCTTGGGCACGTGCGCCAGATAGCCGTGGAGCAGGCTGGTCCACAGGGCGCGCCAGGCGTTGCGCGCGAAGAAGCCCAGATGGGCGAACAGGGCCCGGTCGAAGCGCGCCAGGTCGCCCGCCTCGGCCGCCCGCATTTCCTCCAGCAGGAACGGGTGACAGCGGATCGCCCCCTGACCGTAGATGATCATGCTGCGGGTCAGGATGTTGGCGCCTTCCACGGTGATGCTGATGGGGATGGCCTGGTACATGTGATCGAGATGGTTGCGCGGCCCCCGCATCACCCCCTTGCCGCCGTGGACGTCCATGGCGTCGTTGACCACCCGGCGCATGGTCTCGGTGGTGTGGTACTTGAGGATCGCCGAGGCCACCGCCGGTTTGATCCCACTGTCGATGGCCCCCAGGGTGAAGCGGCGGGCGGCGTCGATGAGATAGGTGAAGCCGCCGATGCGGGCCAGGACCTCCTCGATCCCCTCGAAACGGCCGATGGGAACGTGGAACTGGCGGCGGATGCGGGCATAAGCTCCGGTGGTACGGGCGCTGACCTTGGCGGCGGCGGCGGACAGCGCCGGCAGGGAGACCCCGCGGCCCTCGGCCAGGCATTCCATTAACATACGCCAACCGCGGCCCACCCCGGCACGACCACCGATCACCTGGTCGATGGAGATGAAAACATCATGGCCGCGGGTGGGGCCGTTCTGGAACGGGATGCCCATGGGGTCGTGGCGCTCGCCGATCTCCACCCCCGGCGCGTCGGTGGGGATCAGCGCCAGGGTGATGCCCAGGTCGGTTTCACCGTCGAGCAGGCGCTCCGGATCGGACAGCTTGAAGGCCAGACCCAGCAGGGTGGCCACCGGCGCCAGGGTGATGTAACGCTTGTGCCAGTTAAGGCGGATGCCGACCACGCCGTCCTGTTCGCAGACGATGCCGGAATCGACCATAGAGCCGGCGTCGGAGCCGGCCTCGGGAGCGGTGAGGGCGAAGCAGGGGATCTCCTCGCCCCGGGCCAGGCGGGGCAGATAATGTTCTTTCTGCGCTTCGGTGCCGTATTTTAGGATCAGTTCGGCTGGTCCCAGCGAATTGGGCACCATCACCGTGACGGCGGCGGTTAGGCTGCGGCTGGCGATTTTCAGGACGATCTCGGAATGGGCCCGGGCGGAAAATTCCAGACCGCCGTAGCGTTTGGGGATCACCAGACCGAAAAACCCCTGGTTCCGGATGTAGTGCCAGATCTCGGGCGGCAGGTCGTGGCGTTCCTGGACGATGTGCCAGTCGTCCAGCATCCGGCACAGTTCGGTCACCGGGCCCTCGAGGAAGGCCCGTTCCTCGGCGCTCAGGGACGGCAGGGGCAGTTGCAGCAGCTTGTGCCAGTCCGGCCGGCCGCTCAACAGTTCCGCCTCCCACCAGACGTCGCCGGCCTCCAGGGCCTCCCTTTCGGTTTCTGAGAGCGGCGGCAGGCGACGGCGCATCCAGGAAAGCAAGGGGGCGCTGATCAGATGGCGGCGCAGGCTGGAAAAGACGGCTGTCATGGTTCCTCCCCATAACCTGGACAGGGCGAGTGTAATGGTATTTTTGCCAAAATGCATCCCCGGTTCAGGGGGTCAGGTCTTGCAATCGTGCACTTTTTTCCATCGTTTTACCGCCCGGCTCACCGTCGAATAATGGACGCCAAAGAAGGTGGCTATTTGGCGCATCGTGTAATGACCGGAGGCGTAGGCAGCAGCCATGGTCTCCCGGCGATCGGGAAGGTGTCTCGATAGTACGTCAGCAGTTTGGTCAGGGGACGGCGCTGGATACGGGGAAGCTAGGGGATAAGGGTTCTCGTCGGTTGCCGCGGGAAGTCCCATAATACAACCCGCCGGCCAGTTCAATTCGCAGGGGTTGGGCTATGCCTCTAAGCATAGCGGGTTTGTTGTAGGTTTTTGCATGCTTACCACCGATCACTTCTGCCGAAGGGGGCTGGGAAGGGTCTGTCAGCGGCCATGGATGGCCGCGTCGGGCCTAAATTGACGGATTGTGATACGCTTTCTGTGATGAATCGCTATCTCAACCGGGAGCTGAGCCTGCTCTCCTTTCACCGCCGGGTGCTGGCGATGGCCGAGGACGAGGAACTGCCCCTGCTGGAGCGGTTGCGGTTTTTGTGCATCTCCAGTTCCAATCTGGACG
>JALSSF010000202.1 GCA_026984375.1 Methylothermaceae bacterium
AGTACCGTCAACTGCTCGCGGGCGACCTGGAGCGCCCCCTCGTCGGCGATGCGCCGGGCCACGGCGAGATCGTGGGCCGCTTCCGCCTGACGCACGTCGGTCACCGCCGCCAGTCCCACTTCGAAACGCTGCCGGGCCAGATCCAGCTGTCTGGCGGTCGCCCGTTCCTGGGCTTTGGAGGCGTCGAGATTGGCCCGGGCGCGCAGGACGGCGACGTAGGCCTCCACCACCCGCAGGATCAGGTCCTGCTGATCGGCGGCGAATTGCAGCTTGGCCTGGCGGGTGAGTTCCCGGCCGCGGCGAAAGTTGAACCAGGCGGCCAGATCGAAGACGGGCTGATTCAGGCTGACGTTCCAGGTGCGCGTGGTCGAATTGGTCTTGGTGTTGTTGGGAATCAGGACACCGCCGGCGGGAAACTGGCCCAGGCTTTCCCGCCGGGTGAAGTTGAAGCCGAGGCCGCCGTCGATCCTGGGCAGCAGGCCGGCCAGTCCCAGTTTCTCCGCTTCCAGACCGGCTTTCAGGGTTGCCCGGGCGACCCGGAACGAGGGGTCGTTCCGCAGGGCGAGTTGATAGATGTCGACCAGATTGTCGGCGAACGCGGTGACGGGCAGCACCAGCAGGAACAGCAACCAGCGAAAATCCATGTTTCCCTCTTGGCGTCGGATTGTCCGTGAGCGGTGGGGCAAAACCGCTTCATGATCGCAAAGGGACGCCGGTGTCTCAAGCGTCGTCATTTTGCGACCCGCCACCCGTCCACTCGCGCTCCGCGGACGGGCAGAGGGATGCCGGCTCCGGATCCACGGATAAATTGCGGGGGGAATGGCCATGGCGCAATTTATCCGTCGCTTCCCAGCGACGCCGGCCCGGTGCCGTTCGCCGCAACCGGATGAAATTGACGATTGGCCCGGTTCGTGCATAAACGACCAGGGGAATTGCTACGATCGAAGGAGAACAACATGAACAAAACCGGTTTTGCCACCATTTCGCTGCGCTGGCTGATGCTTGCCGCTTTGCTGTTCGGTCTGTCCATGCACGCCGCCGCCGATGAAGAGGAAGAGGAACACGACAAAGACAAGGAAAAGGACAAGCATAAGATAACACTGAAAATCAAGAAAGCCGAATATAAGCACGAGAAGCAGCGCCTCGAGGTCAAGATCAAAGTCAAGGGCAGGAAGCGTTATCAGGCCTGTCTCTACGATGCCGTCACCGGTCGCCGGCTGCTTTGCCGGGAGGGCGATGACGATTCGCTCAAATTCCGCCTGCAACCGGTGGCAGGCGCCGAGGTGCCCTGCCGGATCGAGGTTCGGGTGGACGATCTGAGCGACCGTCGCAAGGTCGAGCACGCTCCGGAAAACTGCAGCGGTGGCGCTGCCCCGCCGCCACCGAGTGCCAACCTGGCGCCGGATTGCGCCATCGTCGCACCGGCCGCCGATCCGGTGTCGGTCGACGTAGGGCAGGCGGTGGATTTCGCCGGCAGCGCCAGCGATCCCGAGGGGGATCCCCTCAGCTTCGAGTGGGATTTCAGCGGCGGTGCCGACGCCCGTCCCACGGTCCTCGATCCGACGCCGGTCGTTTTCGACCGGGAAGGACGCTTTCAGGTCCACTTCTATGTCACCGACGACCATGGGAACCGCTGCGATGCCACCCGCACGGTGATCGTCGGCAATCCGCCGGCAGCCGGCGACATGGTGCCCCAGCAGCCGGCCCCGGGGCAGGCGGGTTCCGGTGACGGTAATCACGTGGTGTTGCCGTTCAACGACCTGGGAATGCACTGTGCCGATCTGCGTTCCTATCCCTTCAGCGTGCTGCCGCCTTTCAACACCGTCAACGCCCACGCCCTGCGCCGCGGCCGCGAGCCGCAATTGCTGGACGATTCGGCAGTGGCGTTGCGTTACTCGGCCGCTTCCAATCCCAACGATCCGGTGGGGCCGGATTCGATCAATTCCACCAGCCGGAACTATCCGGTCGGAAGCAGCGCCGATACGGCCCAGATCGCCAAGTCCGATTTCTGGGACCCGATCGGTCCCAACGGGGAAACCAACGCCGAGCTGCTGTTCGGCCTTCCTTCCGGCCTGCTCCAACCCGACGAGGGCCTGCCGGTGCACCACAACCCGGACCACGGCCGCTTCATGCCCGGCATCGCCGATCCCTACGTCGCCAACGATCCGCAGGACTTCGGCCTCTATCTGTCCGATCATCGCTGGTTCACCGCCGAGGGCATTCCCATGACGCCGGTGGACGACCAGGGGCGTTTCAACGCCTATCCGCTGCTGCGGGTGCAGATGGTGGACAAGACGACGGGTGACGTGCTGGCCACCACCGACGTGGTCACGCCGGTTTCCTACGAGGTGGACTGCCGCGACTGCCACACCAAGGGCAAGGTGGGGGCCGATCCCGCCGTGTGGCCGGACCTCTTCGTCGATCCGGCCGGCGCCGACCGCACCGAGATCGAGAAGGCGGCCAAGCACAACATCCTCGCTCTCCACGACGCCAAACACGGTACCGATCTGCTGAACCGGAAACCGGTGCTGTGTGCTGGCTGCCACCGTTCCAACGCCCTGGCCGCCGTCGGCGGCCCCGCAGGTGTTCCCGGCCTGCCGAGCATGTCCGAGGTGGCCCACGGCTTCCACGGCCGCCTGCAGCTGGCTGCCGACGGCCGTCTGCTGCGGGACGGCGACGGGATGCCGGTGCTGATCGACCCGGCCGACCGCAGCGGCAGCCGGCCGCTGATTCCCGTCGGTCCCGACGTGCCCATGGAGCAGAATTGTTTCCTGTGCCACCCGGGCAAGGTGACTCAGTGCTTCCGCGGCGCCATGTTCACCGCCGGGCGCAAGTGTAGTGACTGTCACGGCGATCTGCTCGCCGTCGGTGGTCTGTACCCGCTCAAGGACAAGGGCGCACCGCGCACCCCCTGGGTGGACGAGCCCCGCTGCGGCGCCTGTCACGGCGGTCTCGGGGAGACGCCGGTGCGGACGCTGGCCTACGATCCCAACGACCCGGCCGCCACCCCGCTGTCGCCGGCCACGCCGCGCTTCGCCGAAAACCCCGGCACCCTGTACCGTGACAGCCACGGCCACGGCGGCCTGGGTTGCGAAAGCTGCCACGGCAGCCCCCATGCCATCTGGCCCAATCGCAATCCCGACGCCAACGACAACGTGACCGCGATGCAGCTCCAGGGCCATCGGGGCACTCTGATGGAGTGTACCGTGTGCCACACCCCGGGCAGCTTCCCCAAGGGCACCCTCGACGGTCCCCACGGCATGCATCCGGTGGCCGATCCCGACTGGATCGAGGCGCATGGCGATTTCCTCGAGCACGCCAAGGGCGATCCCTGTGCCGCCTGCCATGGCGCCGACCATCGGGGAACCCGGCTGGCCAAGGCGCCGGTGGACCGGATGCTGAAGGATCGCAAAGGCCGGGTGCTCGCCAGCCTCAAGGCCGGCGAGCCGGTAGCCTGCGACTTGTGCCACAGCCTGGAAAAGAGCTTCGACCGCTAGCGCCGGTGATCACGGGGGCATCCGTAAGGGTGCTCCCGTCGGTCACCTCACTCCGTATCCGTGGTGGTATGGATATCTTGTGATTCACCACGATGTCCCCATTTGTATGTTTGTCATCGAGATTTCCTAGATTCTGAATTCAGGAGATCGCATGCGCATCGGCTACATTTCCAGCTATCCCCCCATTGAGTGCGGCATCGCCGCCTATTCCGCCTACCTGATCGAGGCCCTGCGGGAAAAGGGGGCGGATGTCTACGTGGTCAGCCACCTGGGCGCCAGCGGCCGGCAGGTGTTTCCGGCCTTCAACGAGAACGATCTGGACGACAAGGCCTACCAAGTGGCGCTCCGTTTCACCCCCGACATCGTCCACATCCAGCACGAGTTCGGTCTGTACGGCCCCCATTTCGGCATCAACATCCTGCCGGTGATCGTCAAGTTCCGTCTCATCGGCGTGCCGGTGGTCACCACGCTGCACACGGTGTACGAGCATCCCGAATACGCCCATCGGGTGATCATCGAAAACGTGCTGGCCAACAGCGACCGGGTCATCGTCCATCAGGACTACCAGCTCGCCACCTTGAAGCGCCACTTTCCCCCCCATTTCACCGACAAGGTCGAGGTCATCCCCCATGGCGCCCGTCTGGTGGACCCAGTGCCGCAGGCCAAGGCGAAGCTGGGCCTGCCGGGGGACAGAAAGATCATCCTGCTGATCGGCTATTTCCGTCCCAGCAAGAACTTCGAGCGCATCGTTGATTGCCTGCCGGAGATTCTGCGCCGCTGCCCCGACGCCCTGCTGGTGCTGGCGGGCAAGATCCGCAACCAGGAATACGCCGACTACCGCAACCGGCTGTTCGAACACATCCGCACTTCCCCGGCCCGCGATCACATCCGGGTGATTCTGGGGCAGCTGACCCAGGAGACCTTCGACACCATCGTGTCGGCCGCCGACGTGGTGGTGCTGCCCTACAAGATCACCTCGCAAAGCGGTATCCTCGCCCACTGTCTCGCCTTCGGCCGCCCGGTGGTCACCAGCGCCACCCCATCGATGCGCCAGTTGATTCAGGCATCCGGTGCCGGCACGATCGTCGATTCCGATCAGGATTACCCCGAGGTCATCGCCAAGCTACTGCGCGACGAGGAGCTGGCCCGCCGAATGGGAGAAAACGCCCGCCGCTACGTGCGAGAGAAGCTGGCCTGGCCCTTGATCGCCGGACGACATATGGCGCTTTATGAAACGCTGCGCACCTATCCGGACATCGGCTCCCAGGTCATCGTGGTGGATTGAGGAGGACGAAATGGACAAGCTGCATCCCTTCAAACGTTATCCGGGCAATCCGATCCTGACCCGAGACGACATTCCCTACTGGTGCAACACGGTCTTCAACGCCGCCGCCTGCAAGTTCGGCGACGAGTATCTCCTGCTGCTCCGGGTCGAAGATCTCAACGGCCACAGTCACCTGACCCTGGCCCGCTCCGAGGACGGTTACCGCTTTCGGGTGGATGCCAAGCCCTGGATCAGCCCTGCGGCGGAACCGCCTTTCGAACTCTACGAGCGTTACGGCATCGAAGACCCGCGCATCACCTACGTGCCCGAGGACCGGACCTGGTATGTCACCTACACTGCCTTCGGTCCCCACGGTCCCCGGGTGGCCATCGGCAGGACCCGGGATTTCGAAACCTTCGAACGCATCGCCCTGATCACCGAGGTGCCCAACAAGGACGCGGTGCTGTTTCCGGAGAAGATCGGCGGTCGTTACGTGATGCTCGACCGTCCCGGCGGGTTCGCCGGCGGGGTGGGGGCGATCTGGATCCAGTATTCCAAGGATCTGGTGTATTGGGGCGACGCTCACGCCATCCTGGCGCCCCAACCGGGATGGAGCAATTCCAAGCTGGGCAGTTCGACGCCACCGATCAGGACCGATGCCGGCTGGCTGGTGCTGTATCACGGAGTGCGGGAGACGCCGAGCGGGCGCATCTATCGGGTCGGTGCCCTGCTGCTGGACCTGGCGGATCCGGAAAAGGTGATCGGCTATACCCCCAACTTCATTTTCGGGCCGGAGGAACTCTACGAACGGGTCGGCGACGTGCCCAACGTGGTGTTTCCCTGCGGCGCCATCGTCGAGGATGGCTGTCTGAAGATGTATTACGGTGCCGCCGACACCTGTATCGCGCTGGCCGAGGCCCGGCTCGACGACATCGTCGAGCTGTGCTTTCTGGCCAAGAGCCACGAGACCCGGGCCAAATGAGGCCCTTCAGCGATGCCACAGAATTCTGTCGATCTCCAGGGGGATCAGAGCTTCCGGGTGATGGGGAAGGATGCGGACGCTGTAGTGGTCCACGGGACGCGTCGCCGGCGCGGTGCCCACGTAAAGGTAACCGCCCACCGCCCCCAGCAGCGGATGGGCCGGGCTCATGGGAAAGCGCCAGGGCGGCTCCCCGGCTTCGATCGGATCGGCGTAAATTTCCACCCGGACCGACTCGGGGGCGATGTTGCCCAGATAGACCGGGATGCGGAAACGGTGGTTTTCCCCTTCGCGGCCGATTTCCAGTTCGCCGAAGTGGAGGGTGTGCCATTGATCCTCCAAATGGCGGCGCCAGGCCAGGATTTCCCGTCCCTGGGCCTGGGATTCCCGGTGGCGGCCGGTCAGGCGCCGGCTCAAAGGTAGATAGTACTGTTCGGTGTATTGACGCACCATGCGGTTGGCGGAAAAGTGGGGGGTCAGGCGCGCCATGCTTTCGCGCATTTTGGCGACCCAGGCGGTGGGGATGCCGCGGCCGTCGCGCTGGTAGAAGGCCGGAGCCACTTCCCGCTCCAGCAGGGTGTAAAGCTGTTCGGCCTCGAAGCGGTCCCAGGCCGGATCGGCGTCGTGTTCCTGGCCGTCGCCGATGGCCCACCCCACCGCCGGGTCGTAGGCCTCCGCCCACCAGCCGTCCAGCTCGGAAATGTTGAGTCCGCCGTTGACCAGGATTTTCATCCCCGAGGTGCCGCAGGCCTCCCACGGGCGTCTGGGCGTGTTGATCCAAGCATCCACGCCCTCGACGATCTGTTCCGCCATCTGGATGTCGTAATCGGGCAGGAATACCACCCGCCCGGCGATTTCCGGGTGCCGGCGGATGAAAGCGATCCAGTCGCGGATCATGGCTTGTCCCTCCCAGTCCTGGGGATGGGCCTTGCCCGCCAGCACCAGTTGCATCGGCCGCAGGGGGTCGGTGAACAGCCGGAGCAGGCGTCCGGGATCGGTCAGCAGCAGGTTGGGCCGTTTGTAACCGGTAAAGCGGCGCGCGAATCCCAGAGTCAGGATGTTGGGATCCAGCAGCGGGGTGTCGAGCGGCAGATAGTTGAAGGCGCCGGGACGGCAGGCGCGCAGGTCGCGGATGAACTGGACCAGGCGCTGGCGGTTCCGGGTGCGGAATTCCCACAAGGTCTCCGCCGGCACCTTGCGAATCTGCGCCTCCAGTTGGCAAGGATCGCAGATCCAGCGTTCCACGCCGCAAACCTCGGTCCAGAGACGGTCGGCTTCCGGGGAGTCCCAGGAAGGGGTGTGGACCCCGTTGGTGACGTGTTCCACCGGGATTTCCACTTCCGGCCAGCGGGGAAAGAGGGGAGTGAAGATGCGGCGGCTGACCTGGCCGTGCAATCGACTGACGCCGTTGACCGCACCGCTGCCGCGGATGGCCAGATAGGCCATGTTGAAGGGCTCGTCATCGTCGTCCGGGTCGGCGCG
>JALSSF010000203.1 GCA_026984375.1 Methylothermaceae bacterium
CGGGGACGGGGCTGAAGCCGGCGCTGCGCCACGGGGCTGGATGGATGCTGGAGCAGTTGACGGTTTCCGGCCTGCGCGGCCGCGGCGGTGCGGGTTTTCCCACGGCACTCAAATGGCGCTATTGCCAGGAGACCGCCGGTGACCATTACGTGGTTTGCAACGCCGACGAAGGCGAACCGGGCACCTTCAAGGACCGGGAATTGCTCAAACACCGTGCCGATGCGGTGTTCGAGGGCATGACGCTGGCCGCCTTCGTCACCGGCGCCCGCCAGGGATTCCTCTACCTGCGCGGCGAGTACGAATGGCTGGTGCCGCAATTGACGGCTGTGCTGCGACAGCGTCGCCGCCGTGGGCTGCTGGGACGCAACGTCTGCGGCCGGATGGATTTCCATTTCGAGATCGAAATCGTCGTCGGCGCCGGTGCCTATATCTGCGGGGAGGAATCCGCCCTGCTCGATTCCATCGAGGGGGTGCGCGCCACGCCGCGCAACCGTCCGCCGTATCCGGTCACTTGCGGTTTGTGGGGACAGCCGACGGTGGTCAACAACGTGGAAAGCTTCGTCGCCGCCAGTTTCATCGCCGCCCGCGGCGGCGACTGGTTCGCCCGGGTGGGGACGGAGAAATCCCGGGGCACCAAGCTGCTGTCGGTCAGCGGCGACTGTGCCCGGCCCGGCATCTACGAGGTGCCCTTCGGGATCAGCGTGGCCGAGGTGCTGGATCTGTGCGGGGCCGGGGAAACTCTGGGGGTGCAGGTGGGCGGTCCGGCCGGCACCTTCGTGGCCCCGGACGAATATCGGCGTCGCATCGCCTACGAGGACCTGGGCACCGGCGGTTCCTTCATGGTTTTCGGCGCCGGCCGGGATCTGATCGATATCGTCACCCGTTTCGCCGCTTTTTTCGCCCACGAATCCTGCGGTTTCTGTACCCCCTGCCGGGTGGGGACCGCTTTGCAGAAGCGGTTGATGGAAAAAATCCGCCGGGGCTGGGGTACCGCCGGTGACGTCCAGGAACTGGAACAGCTGGGGCGATGGCTGGAAGCCAGCCATTGCGGTCTGGGGCACACCGCCCACAATCCGGTGAGGCACACCCTGGCCCGCTGTCCCGACCGTTACCGGTCCCGTCTCCAGAGGCTGGATTTCTCTCCCGGCTTCGATCTCGACGCCGAGCTGGAAACCGCCCGCCGGTTGACGGGCCGGTTCGGGGATCGTTTGAGCCGCGTTTGATGCCGGTTTTTCGGCCGTTCAGAAGTGGAGGGCCACCTGTCCCCAGACTTTCTGGGTATCGGTGGAGAACCCCTTGGCGTTGTAGTAGGCGTATTTGAGCAACACGCTGAGGTGGTCGCCGAAGTTCCGGGTCAACTGGGCGTCGTACTCCTCCCCGTATCGTTCGTTGCCGTTCTCGTCGCGGAAGTCGTGATAGACGCCCATCAGTTTCGCGCCCCACAGATCGAACGTGACGGTGGCGTAAACGTCGCGGACGCCGTTGCGCGGTGTCCTGAGGAACTTGTCGGCCCAGCCCTGGAAGGCGTGCAGGGTCGCCAGGGGCATGGCGAAGCCTTGGCCGTGATCGGCGGTCAGATTCTCCACCGTCCCCTTGATCGTCACCCCGTAGGCCGACAGGCCCGCCATGAAGCGATAGTAGTCGGTGGCGAAATCCTTGGGGTTGCGTTGATAGTCCATCTGCCGGGCGTATTCCAGATGATACAGCCCCTTGACGGTATCGATGACGGGATGACTCCCGGCGAAGCGGATGCCGTAGGTCTGGGTGGACAGGGTGAAGTTGGCGCTGTCCTTGCGGTCGTCGTAGTCGAGCCAGTAACCGTAGGCGGCGATCTTGCCGAAGGGCAGGCCGGTATAGGTGATGTGCAACAGCGGCGAGGTCATGTCGATGGTGTTGGAGAGGATGCCGCGCACGTGCCACAGGAAAGCGGCCTCGATCACCGCATCGGGCAGCAATTCGTTGCGCACCGTCACCGCGTCGAAGGTTTGTTCCAGCTGACGCCAGCCCACGTTGCCGATGAAACGGTGGTCGTCGTGGACGATCCGTTGACGGCCCACCTTGACCGTTATCCCCTCGATGCCGGTGTAGCTCAACCAGGCCTGATTGAGCTCGGTTTCCTGGGGATCGGCCACGATGGCGCGTTCGATTTTGTGGTTGCGAAGACTGTTGTAGCGTTCCCGGCCCAAGACCCAATTGCCCTCCATTTCGCCATAGACCTGAAACCCCCGGAATTTGGGGGTCAGATAGCCCAGCCGCAGACGCATTGTCGAGGCGTGGGCTTCCTGTTTGTCGCCTTCCTCGTCCACGTATTCGTAGCGGTAGCGGACGTCCGCCCGAATCCGGCCCCAGTCCCCCTGTAACAAATCGGCGGCCGGTTGCAGCAGGTCGGTGCACCAACCGGTGGCGCTGCTCAGGCACAGTGCGGCGAGGATGTTTCTTTTCATGCCGTTTCAATTCCCTTCAGTTGTTGATGAAATACACCCATTGAAGCAAGCAAAGATCGTTCCAATGAACGACTCTAAGGATTGGGCTGATCCGGATCTTCCTCCGGGACCAGCTTCATATGATGCATGTGGGCCATTTCCGGCAGTTCCGGCAGTTTTTGCAGTTCCTCCTTGAGCGCCGCCATTTCCATGCGCCGGATCGCCAGATGCATCCAGATGAGGGAGACGGCGGTGATACCGAACAGTACCATGAAGCAGCTGGTCCACACGCCGATCAGGTCGTTGGAGACCCCGAAGACGATGGGCAGGAAGAAGCCGCCGAGCCCCCCGATCATGCCCACCAGGCCGCCGACGGCCCCCACGTGGCCGGGATAGTACACCGGAATGTGCTTGTAGACCGCCGCTTTCCCCAGGGACATGAAGAAGCCTAGGGCCACCGTCAGGATCACGCACAGCCATAGTGGCGTGGCCAGGGTGAATCGGATCGGGCCACGGACGCCGTGAACGACGTAGTCGGTCTTGGGATAGCTGAGGAAGAACAGACAAATCAGCGAGCCGATGAAGGTCCAGTACATCACCCGGCGGGCGCCGTACTTGTCCGACAGCCAGCCGCCCAGGGCGCGGAACACGCTGCCGGGCAGGGCGTAGGCGGCCGCCAGCATGCCGGCGGTCTTGATGTCGAGGCCGTAGGCGCCCTGGTAGAAGCGTGGCAGCCACAGGGCCAGGGCGACGAAGCCGCCGAAGACGAAGAAATAATAGAGGGCGAAACGCCACACCTGGAGCTTCTTCAACGGTTCCAGCTGCATGAAGGCCGCCGGTACCTTCTCGCCCTTGCGCTTGCGCTCAGCGGTGACCGGGTCGTCCTCGGTGAGGAAAAAGAAGACCAGGGCGGTCAGGAACAGGATAGCGGCGTAAACCCGGGCGGTGTCTTCCCAGCCCAGGGCCACCACGAGGAACGGTGCGCCGAAGTTGGTCACCGCCGCCCCCACGTTGCCCATACCGAAGATCCCCAGCGCCGTGCCCTGTTTCTCCGCCTCGAACCAGCGCGACACGTAGGCGATGCCGACGGCGAAGGAGCCGCCCGCCAAGCCGACCCCCAGCGCCGCCGCCAGAAACCAGGGGTAGCTCGTCACCGTCGCCAACAGCCACACCGCCACCGAGGTGGTCAGCATCAGCAGGGTGAACACCAGGCGTCCGCCGTACTGATCGGTCCAGATCCCCAGGAAGATGCGGCTCAGGGAACCGGTCAGCACCGGGGTGGCGATGAGAATCCCGAAGTGGGTGTCGTCGAGTCCCAGTTCCTGTTTGATCCTGAGACCGATGATGGAAAAGATCGTCCACACCGCGAAACACACGGTGAAGGCGAAGGTGCTCATCCCGAGGATGCGGGTCTGTTTGCGGCGCACGCCGGCGTCGATGTTCTGCATGGAGGCGTCCCGAGGTTTCCGATTGAAATGATTCCAGGTTTCGATTGTAGGACCGGAAGCGGCTCAAGATTTGACCTGGAGCAAACCTGTGATCGTCCTTGCTTTTAGCATTAGATCACTTACCCTATGGAAACCAAATCCGCCGGCAGCAGGAGGACCCCATGGCCTATCGTTTCATCCGTTTCTTCGAGGAGCTGGGCATCGACGACGTGCCTCTGGTGGGGGGCAAGAACGCTTCCCTGGGGGAGATGTACCGGGCGTTGACCCCCAAGGGTGTTCGGGTGCCCAACGGGTTCGCCGTCACCGCCGAGGCCTACCGCTACGTCCTCACCCAAGCTGGCGCTTGGGACAAGCTGCACGCGGTCCTCGACGACCTGGATCCCGACGACGTGGAGGATCTCAAGCGCCGCGGCCGCCAGGCCCGCCGGATCGTTTACGAAGCCGGCATTCCCGACGACCTCCGCGCCGAGATTCTCGACGCCTATCGTCGCCTGGAGCGACAGTACGGCGAAGAACTGAGCGTGGCGGTGCGATCGTCTGCCACCGCCGAAGATCTGCCCACGGCCAGTTTCGCTGGCCAGCAGGAGACCTATCTCAACATCCACGGCGACGAGGCGCTCATCGAAGCGGTCCGGCGCTGTTTCGCCAGCCTATTCACCGACCGGGCGATCCATTACCGCATCGACCAAGGGTTCGACCACTTCAAGGTCTTCCTCTCGGTGGGGGTGCAGAAGATGGTGCGCTCCGATCTGGCCGCCAGCGGGGTGATGTTCTCCATCGATACCGAAACCGGCTTCCCCGAGGTGGTGTTCATCACCGCCGCTTACGGCCTGGGGGAGACCGTGGTCCAGGGGGCGGTGGACCCGGACGAGTTCTACGTCTTCAAGCCCACGTTCCGTCAGGGATACCGGGCCGTCCTGCGGCGCAAGCTCGGTTCCAAGAAGATCAAGATGGTCTATGCCGTCGGCGGCGACCGCCAGACCACCCGCATCGTTCCCACCCCCAAGGCCGACCAGCGGCGCTTCTGCATCGGTGACGACGACGTGCTGGTGCTGGCCGATTACGCCGTCAAGGTGGAGGACCACTACGGCCGTCCCATGGACATGGAATGGGCCAAGGACGGGATCGACGGCCAACTGTATCTGGTCCAGGCCCGGCCGGAGACGGTCGCTTCCCGGAAGAACGCCGCCGTACTCGAGGAATACCGCCTCACCGGCAGCGGCAAGGTGCTGGTGGAGGGGCGTGCTGTGGGCACCAAGATCGCCGCCGGCCGGGTGCGGGTGGTGCCCGACGTGGCCCACCTGTCGAGTTTCCGTCCCGGCGAGGTGCTGGTGGCCGACATGACCACCCCGGACTGGGAGCCGGTGATGAAGACCGCCGCGGCCATCGTCACCAACCGCGGCGGGAGGACGTGTCACGCCGCCATCGTCGCCCGCGAACTGGGCATTCCGGCGGTGGTGGGGACGGGGAACGCCACCGAAGTGCTCGAGGACGGCCGGAGCGTCACCGTCTCCTGCGCCGAGGGCGAGGTGGGACGGGTCTACGAGGGGGAGATTTCCTTCGAGGTGGAGAAGATCGACCTGTCCCGGCTGCCCAAGCCCCGGACCGAGATCATGATCAATCTGGGTAATCCCGAGATCGCCTTCCAGACGGCGTTCCTGCCCGCCGACGGAGTGGGCCTGGCGCGCATGGAATTCATCATCAACGAGTATATCAAGGTCCATCCCATGGCCCTGGTGCATCCGGAGAAGGTGGCGGACGAGGACGAGCGCCGTGCGATCGAAGAGCTCACCCGCGGTTACGACGACCCGAAGGCATTCTTCGTCCGCACCCTGGCCGAAGGTGTCGGCACCATCGCCGCGGCCTTCTATCCAAAGCCGGTGGTGGTACGCATGTCCGACTTCAAGACCAACGAGTACGCTTCCCTGCTCGGCGGGCGCTGGTTCGAGCCGGTCGAGGCCAATCCCATGCTCGGCTTCCGCGGCGCCGCCCGCTACGCCCATCCCGCCTACGCCGAGGGTTTCGCCCTGGAATGCGCGGCGATGAAGCGGGTGCGCGAGGTCATGGGGTTGACCAACGTGATCCTGATGCTGCCCTTCGTGCGCCGGGTGGACGAGGCCGAGCGGGTGCTGGCCAAGATGGCGGAACTGGGACTCAAGCGGGGGGAAAACGGCCTGAAGGTCTATTGTATGTGCGAGATTCCCAACAACGTGATCCTGATCGACCGCTTCGCCGAGCACTTCGACGGTTTCTCCATCGGCTCCAACGATCTCACCCAGTTGACCCTGGGGGTGGACCGGGACTCGGAACGGGTGGCCTTCGACTACGACGAGCGTGACGAGGGGGTCAAAGCCATGATGCGCCTCGCCGTCGAAGGCTGCCGCCGCAACGGGGTCCATTCCGGCATCTGCGGCCAGGCGCCCTCGGACTATGAGGAAATCGCCGAATTTCTGGTGGAATGCGGCA
Organism: Methylothermaceae bacterium; assembly: GCA_026984375.1. Lineage (GTDB taxonomy): Bacteria > Pseudomonadota > Gammaproteobacteria > Methylococcales > Methylothermaceae > Methylohalobius. The sequence goes on from JALSSF010000203.1 coordinate 6,338, forward strand.
TCGATTCCATGAGCGTCAATCCCGACACCCTGCTCAGAACGCTGCGGCTGGTGGTGGCAGTGGAAAAACGCCTGGGGCGGTTGCCGGCCGACTGAAACGGGCGGCTCAGGGCAGGCGCAGCAGCATGCGCCAGAGAATCGCCATGACCGCGCCGATGCCGGTCAGATAGATGCCCATGCTCCAGATCATGAACCGGTCCAGGCGGCGGGTGAGTGCGTCGAAACGTTTGTCCATCTGTTCGAAGCGCTTGTCCACCTGTTCGAAACGCCTGTCCATGTCCTGGCGCATTTCTTCGAAGCGTCTGTTCATCAGTTCGAAGCGCCTGTCGACCTGCTCGAAACGTTTGTCCACCTGTTCGAAGCGCTTTTCCATATCCTGGCGCATTTCCTCGAAGCGCTTGTCCACTTGCTCGAAGCGCTTGTCCACTTGCTCGAAGCGTTTGTTCATGAGCGCGAAGCCCTGTTGCATCAGTTCGCGCTGATGCTTGAGTTCCTCTTCGACTCGGACGATCCGTTCGCGCATCTCCATCTCGTAGTCGCGCGAATGACAGGTGAGGCCGGATTCCTTCAGCCATTCCGGCAGGTGGCGTTTGATGTAGTCGATGTCTTCCTGGGCGAGCATGGGCGTGTCGATCCGAAGGGTGCGCTATATTTGCCAAACATAACATAGACTTCGAGGATGATGGAAATTTCCCGATGGACGATCTTTCCCCCTCCGACCTCAAGACCATTCTCCATTCCAAGCGCGCCAACCTCTATTACCTGGAACACTGCCGGGTGCAGTTGACCCGTTTTCGTGGACACCTGATGATTTGAGGGGAGGTGTCTGGAAATGGGCAAGACCCCCCTCTGTCAGGATAGAAGT
>JALSSF010000204.1 GCA_026984375.1 Methylothermaceae bacterium
GCACCGAGCTGCCCGTCCCGCCGGCCGGCGCCGAGGGCCTGGGGATCGTCGAGGGCTGGCGCGGGGAAACCCTCGCCTACGTGCGTTTCGGCGAAGACGGGCGCATCGACCGTTACTTTCCCCGCGATCCCAGCTGGCTCAACTGGCCGGCCCTGGAACGCATCGTGCTGGAGAACATCGTGCCGGACTTTCCGGTGTGCAACAAATCGGTCAACGGTTCCTATTCCGGGGTCGATCTGTAGGAGACATCATTATGTGGCGCCAATACATCAAAACCCTCAAGACCGGCATCCGCACCGAACCCACCCGCAAGCTCCTCCGCGATCCCGAAGTGGAGCGCCTGGGAGCGGAAGTCAAGCGCCGGGTGGCACGGGATTTCGCCGGAAGCCTGGCGATCCGCGAGGTGGACGCCGGTTCCTGCAACGGCTGCGAGCTGGAAATCCACGCCCTCAACAACGTTTATTACGACGTCGAGCGCTTCGGGGTCCATTTCGTCGCCTCGCCGCGCCATGCCGACGTCCTCCTGGTGACCGGCCCGGTGTCGCGCCACATGGAGGCAGCCCTGCGGCGCACTTTCGATGCCACCCCCGATCCCAAATGGGTGATCGCCTGCGGCGACTGCGCCGTGTGCGGCGGCGAGTTCGGCATGTCCTACGCCAGCTGTGGGGCGGTGGAAAACGTCATTCCCGTGGACGTGAAGATTCCCGGCTGTCCGCCACCGCCCGCGGTGCTACTGGCGGGGATCCTCGAAGCCCTCGGCAAAGGGAGAAAACGCAAATGAGAAAGTGGATCACATTCGTGCTCACCACCGTGCTGGCCGCACCGGCCGGTGCCGCTCAGAACGCCTTCTTCGGCTGGTACGGCCTGTCGGCCGGCGGCAGCCTGGGGACGCTGTCACCCAGGCTGGAAAAATTCAGCTGGAGCTTCCTCAACCAGGCCCGTCTCAGCCACGTGCCGCAAGCGCAATTCGCCGACACCGCCAACAAGCTGACCGAGAACCTGGTGTTCGTCCAGTTCAACTATCGCTTCGACGACCAGCTCCACGTCGGCCTGGGTTATACTCACGACTGGCTCGACCGTTTCAACGAAAACCGCGCCTACGAGGAAATCGGCTGGCGCTCTCACCCCACCGACTGGGGGCGTTTCACCACCCGTACCCGCCTGGAACAGCGTGTCAACAGCAAACTCGATTCCAACGACATGGGCCTTCGCATTCGCGAGCTGCTCCAATGGAGTCATCCGCTGCCGGGATGGCCCCGGGTGGATTTTATCCTCAACGACGAGGTGATGTGGTATCTCAACTCCAGTGCCTGGCGCAGCGACGGCTTCGCCGAGAACCGCGCCTTCGCCGGTTTCGGAATCCCGCTCGCGGCAAAAATCCGACTGACCGTGGGTTACCTGAACCAGTTCGTCCGCAAGGGCACTTCCAAGGCCAGCCAACTGAACCACGCCCTGTTCGTCAACGTCGGTTTCCATTTCTGAGCGCAAGGACGATTCGATGAGCACACTGCCCAACTGTCCCAAGTGTCAATCCCAATATACCTATGAGGACGCCAGCCGGTACGTCTACCCCGAATGCGGCCACGAATGGGGCCGGGACGAACCGGCTTCCGAAACCGAAGCGAAGAAATAACGTACAATCGAACGGCGTTCCCATTCCTTCTCCGGTTCGCCCCGTGTCCTCGATCAAACACTTGCTCTACCGCCCTCTGATCGCCGGCACCGTGCTGGCGAGCCTGGCGGTGGTGGCAGTCATCGCCGCCTTCATCGTTCTCAGCGACCGCAACCTGGAGCGGATGCGCCAGATCGAGGCCACCGTCGGTCAGGTCAACCAGTTGCAGGCCATCGATCACCAGCTTCAGGCCATGTTGCTCGACGGCCCGGATCCGAACGCCCTGACGGCGATCCGTCTGCGGCTGCGACGGCTGGAGCGCGAATGGCCGGACTTGATTCCGGCCATCGTCGCCGCCCTGGACGATCCCGGCCGCTCCGGTCTGGAAAGCGCCATCCGCCGCCTGCAAACCCTGCTGGCGCGGGAGAATCTGCAGGAAATGCGCCTCCTGGTCCAGGTGGTACGCGACACCGAGGTGGAACGCCAAGCCGCCTTCGCGGGGCTCGTGGTGCTGTCGGCGCTGCTCATGCTCGGCGCCCTGCTGACCTGGCGCTGGCTGTTCCTCCCCCTGCAGCGCATGAACACGCTGCTGCTCCAACTGGCCGACGGCCGCTTCGAACCCATCGACGCCGATGACAGCGGCCCGCCCTGGCGCCCGGTACTGGACAACTACAACCGTATGGTCGGGCGGCTGGCGGAACTGGAACGGGCGCGCCGTCAGCACACCGAACGTCTGGAGTCCCAGGTGCGCCGGGCCGCCACCACCCTGCTGGCCCAGAACCGCGACCTGGCCCGGGCCGAGCGCCTGGCGGCCGTTGGCGAGGTGGCGGCGGGCCTGGCCCACGAACTGCGCAATCCGCTGGCCGGCATCCGCCTGGCGCTTCACAATCTGCGCAACGAAACCGGCGATGACGAAATCCGGAAGCGCCTCGATCTGGTCATCGCCGAGCTGGAACGCATCAGCCAGCATCTCAACCAGCTCCTGGACCAGGCCCGCCACCGGCCGGAGCCGCTGCGCACCTTCGAGCTGGCGCCGGTGATCGACGAAACCCTGGCGTTGCTTCGTTATCAGCTACCGGACGCCGTCGAGCTGAGCTGCCACATCCCGCCCGGCCTTCGGGTCCAGTTGCCGGAAACCGGCCTGCGCCAAGTGCTCATCAACCTGGTTCTCAACGCCGCCCAGGCCCTGGGCGATCGGGGACGTATCCGGATCGAGGCCCGCCGCGACGCCGACCGCCTGATTCTGACGGTCAGCGACGACGGTCCCGGCTTTCCCGAAGCCATCCTGAGAGCCGGCGTCCGCCCCTTCGCCAGCAGCCGCGACGGCGGCACCGGCCTCGGGCTGTTGATGGTCAAACGTTTCGTCGCCGGGCTCGACGGCCGCCTGACCCTGGCCAACCGTGAGGACGGCGGCGCCCGTGTCACTCTGGAGATTCCATGCGTGCCACCCTCCTGATCGTCGAGGACGAAGCCTTGCTCGGCGAGGAACTTCGGCGCCATTTCCAGCGCCTCGGCTGGGAAGTGGAATGGGTCCAACGTCTGGCCGACGCCGAGCGGGTGCTGGACCGGGAAGGCATGGAACCGGACGCGATCCTCTCGGACATGAACTTACCCGACGGCAACGCCCTCGATTTTCTCGAACGGCGCGGCGGCCGCCGACCGGGATGCGAATGGATCTTCCTCACCGGCTACGGCGGCGTTCCCGACTCGGTGCGCGCCCTGCGCCTGGGGGCCTACGAATTTCTGGAAAAGCCCTGCGATCCCACCCGGCTGCAGATGGTGCTGGAAGCGGCGGTACGCGGCGCCCGCGCCCAGCGACGCCTGTCGGAGGAAAGCGCCCAACAGCATCAGCGTTACACGCCCCGACTGTTCGCCGGCGACAGTCCGGCGACGGTACGCCTGCGCCAGATGCTCACCCGTCTGGCCCAGGTACCGTTTTCCTCGCTGGTGATCCTGGGGGAAACCGGTACCGGCAAGGGGCTGGCGGCCAAGATCCTTCACGCCGGCGGCACCCGCGCCCAGGGCCCGTGGGTGGAACTGAACTGCGCCGCCCTCCCCCACGAACTGGTGGAAGCCGAGCTGTTCGGCTACGAACCCGGCGCCTTCACCGGGGCCAAGGGCCGCCACCGGGGCCTGCTGGAACAGGCCGACGGCGGCACCCTGTTTCTCGACGAGATCGGCGAGCTGGCACCCGGCATTCAGGCCAAGCTGCTCAAGGCGGTGGAGGATAAACGCTTCCGCCGCCTCGGCGGCGAGCGGGAAATCCAGGTGGACGTGCAGATCGTCGCCGCCAGCAACCGCGATCTCCAGACCGAGGTCCGGGAAGGGCGCTTTCGCGAGGATCTCTATCACCGCCTCAGCGTGTTCCAGATCACCATTCCACCGCTACGGGATCGCAAGGAGGATCTGAAGGCGCTGGTGCCCCTGTTCGTCGCCGAATTCAACGCCAAGGCCGGCAAGCGGGTCGAAACGATTCCGCCAGCCGTCTGGCGGGCCTTCGAACGCTACCACTGGCCCGGCAACGTGCGCGAACTGCGCAACCTGATCGAGCGCTGCGTCCTCCTCGCCGAGGACGAGACCTTCCCGGCCCAGTGGCTCGGTCTGCCCGGTCTGGAAAGCGCCGCGGCGGACGACGGCTGCCTGCGCCTGCCCCTCGACGGCAGTCTGTCTCTGGAAGACATGGAGCGCCGCATTCTCGTCGCCGCCCTCCAAAAGACCGGCGGCAACGTCACCGCCGCCGCCCGCCTACTGAAAACCTCGCGGGAAACCCTGCGTTACCGGATCCAGAAGTTCGGCCTGGAAACCTGACCCCCGCCCAGGGACAACCCGTTCCGGGCTCCGATACGGATGGACTCTCATTCGGTTTCTCTAATACAATGACGGGCATCACGAAAACCAGGACGATTCATGAATCTTCCGGCGCGGCTGCTCCAATGGCTTTCTCTTTTGGTGCTGGTGCTGCTCGGTCCGGCGCCGGGCATCGCCGCTCCCCCGCTCCTGCCGCCCCATCCGCTTTCCCTCAGCGAGGCCATCGCTCTGGTTCGCCAGCGTAATCCCGATCTGCAGGCCGCCCGCACCCGGATCGAACGGGCCGCCGCCCGCCTCGACGAAGTCACCGCCGCCTTCCTCCCGCACCTCCAGGCCGGTGTCCGCTACACCCACAGCAACGATCCGGCCCGCGCCTTCGGCATGATCGTCTCCCAGCGCCGCTTCGATTTCGCCATGGACATCAACCACCCCGGCTACGTGGAGGACTTCCGCCCGGAAATCGGCGCCTCCTGGTCCCTGTTCCGCGGTGGCCGGGACTGGTACGCCCGCCAGGCGGCCAAGCTGGGCCTGGAGGCCACCCGCCTGGCGCGCGCCGAACTCGACAACCGCCTCGCCGCCGCCACCAGCCGGGCCTTCTACGCCCTCCTGGAAGCCCCGCAGCGCATCGAGGTGGCCGACAAGACCCTGAAAACCGTGCGCAAGGAACTGGAACTGATGCGCGCCCGCTTCCACGAGGGCACCGCCCTCAAGTCCGACGTGCTGTCGTTGCAGGTGCGCCTGGCCCAGGCCCGCGAGGACCGCATCCGCGCCGAGAACGCCCGCCTGGCCGCCCGCACCGCCCTCGCCACCCTGCTGGCCCTGCCTTCGGACAGCGACATCCCCGTCCGTGACGAATCCCGGCGCCTGCCCGCCGGCGAGGGGGATTTCCAGCACTGGCTGGAACAAGCCCTGCAGCGGCGGCCCGAGTGGCTCGCGGCCCGAAAACAGGTGGCGATGCGCAAACAGGAACTGCGCGCCGCCTGGGGTGAACACCTGCCGCGGGTGGACGCCTTCGTGGTCTATGGGATGAACAGCCCGAATCCCCGCTTCCCCACCTCCCGGGACAACTGGACCATGGGGGTGAAGGCCCAGGTCGACCTGTTCGCCGGCGGCGCCGTCGCCGCCCGGGTGCGCCAGGCGCGCCAACGCCTGGCGGAAGCCGAACGCCTCGAGGCAAGCACCCGGCTGCGGGTGGAACAGGAAGTCCGCCAGGCCTGGCTGGACCTGCGCGACGCCCTGGCCCGGGTGGAAGTGGCCCGGCGTTCGGTGGCCGCCGCCGAGGAAGCCCTGAAACTGGTGCGGGCCCAGTATCGGGGCGGCACCGCCACCGTGACCCGGTTCCTGGAAGCCGAAACCGACGCCGCCGGCGCCCGCCTGCAATGGATTTCCGCCCGTTTCGGCGCCCTGGTGGCGGAAGCGGAGCTGAAACGGGCCACCGGTCTGTGGCGATCACAGGAAGTCAGCGATGATCAAACCAACCAGTAAACTCGTCTGGGGTCCGGTCGCCCTGCTGGGGCTGGTTCTCCTCCTCGCCTGGGTCCAGGGGTCCTTCGCCACCAAGGTGCCGCCGGGCAACCGCGAACGTCCCGTCCGCCAGGTTTCCGGCCCGACCGCCGCCGTGATCGAGCGCACCCTGCCGCGACGGCTGCGCTGGCCCGGCACCGTGGGCGCCGACACCGTCGCCCGCATCGCCCCCAAGCTTCCGGGCCGTATTCTCGAGATCACCGTGGACATCGGTGACCGCGTGAAACGGGGGCAGTTGCTGGCCCGCCTCGACGACCGCCGTCTCCAGGCCCAATTGCGCGCCGCCGAGGCCGCCCTGGCCGCCGCCCAGGCCCAGGCCGCCCGCGCCGCCGCCGACGCCCGCCGTATCCGTCATCTGTTCCGGCAGCAGGCCGCCACTCGGCGCGACCTCGACGCCGCCGTCGCCGCCGAGCGCAGCAGCCGCGCCCGGGTGGACCAGGCACGTCAGCAAATCCAGGCCGTCCGCGCCCAACTGCGGGAAACACGCCTGTACGCTCCCTTCGCCGGCAGCGTCATCGCCCGCCTGGCCGATCCCGGGGACATGGGCCTGCCGGGCAAGCCGATCCTGGTGGTGCAAAACCCCGACCGCCTGGAGGTCCGTACCCATGTGCCGGAACGTTGCGCCACCTTCCTGCGCCCCGGCACCGAAGTCGGCGTGATCGTTCCCGGCAAAGGGCTACGGCTGCCGGCCCCGGTCACGGAAATGGCCGCCGCCGCCGACCCCTTCACCCATACCATCGAGGTCAAGGCGGCCCTGCCCCCCGATGCGGCCATCCTGCCCGGCGCCTTCGCCTGGGTGGAACAGGCGTGCGGCGAGGAAACCCTGCTGTTGGTCCCGGCAGCGGCCGTGCACCGGGTCGGCCAGCTGGAGGAAGTGTGGTACGTCGCCGGGCAGGAGGTGCAGACCCGCCTGGTACGCACCGGCCGGCGGATCGATGGACAGGTGGAAATCCTCTCCGGCCTGAAGGCGGAGGATGAAGTGCAACTGCCCGGCGACAAGGAAGACTGACATGGCGGAGCAGAAATTGGGCTTCACCGCCCGCATCGTCCGGCTGTTCATCGAGTC
>JALSSF010000205.1 GCA_026984375.1 Methylothermaceae bacterium
CCGTCGCAAGGGCCGCCCTCGGCCTTCAGGGTGGTGGTGTCGAAGGTGTGCCAGTTACGCTGCTGGCGCTTGAGGCGTTCGGGGCTGATGCCGCTGTAGCCGATGCTCCAGGCGCCGCGGTTGATCTCCCGGAGGATGTCCTCGACCACCGGCTCGTCCCCCTCGACCCGGATGTGTTTGGTCAGCTCGGCGGCGAAACCCAGCTTCTTCGCCAGCCGGTACATGGTGACGTGGTCGGGCTGGGACTCGAACAGGGGCTCGATCACCCGGTCGCGCCACTGCACCGAACGGTTGGAGGCGGTCACCGAGCCGCGGGTCTCGAACTGGGTGCAGGCCGGCAGCAGGTAGGTGTCGTTCTGACGCTCGTGCATCACCGCCGACACCGTGGGATAGGGGTCGATGACCACCAAAAGGTCCAGCTTCTCGAAGGCCCGCTTCATCTCCGGCCCCCGGGTCTGGCTGTTGGGGGCGTGGCCCCAGAAGATCATGGCGCGGATGTTGTCCTTCTGGGACAGGTTGGCCCGGTCCTCCAGCACCCCGTCGATCCAGCGCGACACCGGAATGCCGGGCATGAACATGGTCCGGCTCTTGCCGCCCTTGCCGTCGGGATATTCGGCCGGATCGAAACGGGACGACAGCCAGTCGTAGTCCAGCCCCCAGACCCGGGCCCAGTGGCGCCAGGCCCCTTCCGACAGGCCGTAGTAGCCGGGCAGGGTGTGGGCGTTGGGACCGAGGTCGGTGGCCCCCTGGACGTTGTCGTGGCCACGGAAGATGTTGGTGCCGCCGCCGGCCACCCCCATGTTGCCCAAGGCCAACTGCAGGATGCACAACAGCCGGGTCTGGTTGTTGCCGTGATGATGCTGGGTGATGCCCATGCACCAGACCACGGTCCCGGGACGGTGCTCGGCCAGGGTCCTGGCGACCTGGAACACTTGATCCCGCGGCACCCCGCACACCCGTTCCACTTCCTCGGGCGGCCATTTCTTCGTCTCCGCGCGGATGGCGTCCATGCCGTAGACCCGCTGTTTGATGAATTCCCGGTCCTCCCAGCCGTTCTCGAAGATGTGCCACAACAGGCCGTAGACGAAGGCGACGTCGCCACCGGGACGGATGCGGACGTACTGATCGGCGTGGGCGGCGGTGCGGGTGAAGCGGGGATCGACCACGATCAGGCGGGCGCCACGTTCCTTGGCGCGGAACAGGTGCTGCATCGCCACCGGATGGGCCTCGGCCGGATTGCCGCCGATGACGAGGATGGCGCGGCTGTTGTGGATGTCGTTGTAGGAATTGGTCATCGCCCCGTAGCCCCAGGTGTTGGCGACACCGGCGACGGTGGTGGAATGGCAGATGCGGGCCTGGTGATCGACGTTGTTGGTCCCCCACAGGGCGACGAACTTGCGCAGCAGGTAGGCCTGTTCGTTGCTGTGCTTGGAGGAGCCCAGCCAATAGACCGAATCGGGGCCAGACTCGGCGCGGATCTGAAGCAGCTTGTCGCCGATCTCCTCGATGGCCTGGTCCCAGGAAATCCGCCGCCACTGGCCGTTCACCTTCTTGAGGGGATACTTGAGGCGCTTGTCGCCGCGGCCGTGGTCGCGCACCGAGGCGCCCTTGGCGCAGTGGGCCCCGAGGTTGAAGGGATGGTCGAAGGCCGGTTCCTGGCCCACCCAGACACCGTTCGCCACCTCGGCGACGATGCCGCAGCCCACCGAACAGTGAGTGCAGACGCTGCGGACCTGTTTCACTTCGGGCGGGGCGGCCGTTTCCTCGGCCCCGGCCCGGCGCACCAGTTTGAAGGGCAGGACGGCCGCCAGGGAGGCGCCGCCGACGGTGAGGGACGTACGGTAGAGGAAAGTGCGGCGGTCGATGGCGTTCGGGTCGCGGCGTTTGAGTGTCATCTCAGAATCTCGCTGTCCGATAGTAGCGGCGGACGTGCTCGGTTTCCCGGTAGCTGCGCTTCACCGCGTCCCGCTCCGCTGTCCCGGAAGTCGCGGCCTGAGAGGACCGAACCACAGCGGCGGCCGCCACGCCCCCCAGCACGGTCTGCAGAAATCGACGGCGTTGCATGATCCTCCTCGCGTTTCGTGCCGTTCGCCGTCAATTAAAACGCCATTGCCCAAGACAGGTCAATGGGGAAATGGGGGCACCTCGATACGCGTCCGTTCGCTTTTTCGGGAGCCGAGGCGGCAGCGCGGTTTGCAGTCCCGGCCGGGTTGTAGGAAACTCTTGCCTCCCCGAGACTTTGCGACAGGAAGAAACTCCATGCTCGATCCCAAGCAGTGGTTCACCGAAATCGACGAAGACAATCACAGCGCTTTCTCCCTGAAGATCAAACGCAAGCTCCACGAGGAGCAGACCCCGTTCCAGAAGATCGAGATCTACGAAACCGTCGGCTTCGGCAATCTGATGGTCATCGACGGCTTCGTCATGCTGTCGAGCCGCGACAACTTCCTCTACCATGAGATGATGACCCATCCGGTGCTCTACAGCCACCCCGCCCCGAAGCGGGTGTGGATCATCGGCGGCGGCGACTGCGGCAGCCTCCAGGAAGTGCTCCGGCACCCGGAGGTGGAAAGCGCGGTCCAGATCGAGATCGACGAGCGGGTCACCCGTCTGGCGGAACGCTACTTTCCGGAGCTGTGCCGGGCCAACGGCGATCCCCGCGCGCAATTGAAGTTCGAGGACGGGATCCGCTGGGTCCGGGAAGCGCCAGCCGCGAGCGTCGACGTCATCATCGTCGACAGCACCGATCCCCTGGGACCGGGCGAGGGCCTGTTCACCGAGGCGTTCTATCGCGACTGCCTCAAGTGCCTGGACGAAGACGGCCTGCTGATCCAGCAGAGCGAATCCCCCCTGTTCCACCCCCACATCCTGCACCCCATGCGCCGGGCGATGAGAGCGGCCGGATTCCGCGAGGTCAGGACGTTGTTCTTCCCCCAGCCGGTCTACCCCTCCGGTTGGTGGAGCGGCACCGTGGCCGCCAAGAGCGCCATCGGCGCCCCGCGGGAGGCGGACATCCAGGCCCGGCCCTTCAAGACCCGCTACTACAATCTGGACATCCACCGCGCCGCCTTCGCCACACCCGAGTTCTTCCAGGAGGCGGTGGCGCGGGAATAGGGAACGGCCGGCCGCCGTGCCGGGGGTCAGCGGTCGCTCAGGATGCAGGAAGCCGCGCCCTCGGCGGTCACCCGCCAATCCACCCCGACCTGGCAGTCACCATCGGCATCGGTCGCGGTAAGGTCCGCCAGCGCCACCTCGCAGAAAGTCGGCCCTCCGATGTCCCGGCATCCGGAAATGACGTACAGAACCATTTTTTCTCCCCCGGTGTCCACCGTCACCGAGGCATCATGGATGCGGCGGCAGATACTCCGATCGAGGCGGTATCCTTTGATCGTCGGATCGGTCTGAAGCGTCAAAGCGGGGCAGGGCGTCTCCGCCGCCACCACCGTGGTGAAGCCTAGCGCCAAAATCAGCGGGAGTCCTGTTTTCACTTCGGCATTCCTCCTTCTCGATATTCAGGTGTCGAAAATCGGCGAACACCGTTGCGGGTTTCAGCTCCGATTCAGGGGCAGGGATTCAAACTGGCGTAATAGGCGGCCAGATTGGCGATGTCCTCGTCGCTGAAACCGGCGGCCATGCCGTTCATCAGCGGCGCCTGGCGGGTTTTGTCTCGGTAGGCCTTGAGCGCTTTGACGAGATAGGCTTCCTTCTGTCCGGCGAGATTGGGGTACGAGGTTCCTTCCGCACTGATACCCTGGGCACCGTGGCAACCGGCACAACCCTTGGTTTTGGAAATTTGCGCCCCAATTTTGGGATCGGCGGCGAACGAGGCGCTTACGTGGCCTAAACATATTAAAATTGTTAGAATTAGAATTTGTTTATGCATGGTTTTTCTCCTCCTTAACCTAACTAAGGTGTAGGACTGAACTTCGGATTTTGATCCATCGGCAATGGTGTTCAAAGCATGACCACACAATTAGTTTATCGATACCTGGAACGTATCGGCAATCTGCTGCGTGCGGAGGCGCGCCAGGCCCGACCGGGCGCCCGATTGCAACCCGTGCAGCTAGAGATCCTGCACTACCTCAGCATCTGTAACCGCCAGAGCGACATTCCGGCCGCCGTCACCGAGTATCTGGGGCTGACCAAAGGCACCGTATCACAAACGATCAGCGTCCTGGAAGCGAAAGGCTACCTCGAAAAAGTGCCGGACACGAAGGATCGGCGCGTCATTCACTTGAAGTTGACCGAAAAGGGCCGGGCCGTCGTCGAAAAATCCCTGCCGCCCGCCGCGCTCCGGGACGGCCTGTCGTCCATGCCTCCCGATCAGCGGGAGCTGTTGACCCGGCAGCTGGCCGCCCTGCTGCAGGGCATCGAAAAGACACACCGCTACGAGGAATTCGGCACCTGCGACCATTGCCGCCACCTTCGCCGTTCGGACGAGGGGCCGCTCTGCGGCGTGACTAATTCGCCCCTGGCAGCCGACGAGCTGGACCGAATCTGCCGCGATTACGCCCCGGTGGAAACGCCCATCGAAAAAGTGGCCTGACCCGTCGCTTCCACAGGGAGGGGAAAGAGGCTGACGGACAAATCCACGCCGAGGCCTCTTCCCCGTCATTCACCAGTGATAGCCGGTCTCTTCGTGTTGGGAGATGTCGAGACCCTCGGTTTCCTGTTCCGGCGAAACCCTCAAGCCTACCAGCATGTCCAGCAATCTCAGCAGCCCGAACGTGACCAGGGCGCACCAGATCCCGACGCTCACCACCGCCAGGACCTGAACGCCCAACTGCGAGGCGACGGTATTGCCTTCGGAGACACCGAACCCGCCCAGCGCCTCCGCCGCCAACACCGCTGTCAGCAGGGATCCCAGCAGGCCGCCCACCCCGTGTACCGGAAACACGTCCAGGGAATCGTCGATCTTCAGCACCCGCTTCACCAACTGGGTGGCCAGAAAGCAGACGATGCCGGCGACGACCCCCAGCGCCAGCGCCCCGGCTGGAGCGATGAAGCCCGATGCCGGCGTCACGGTCCCCAGCCCCGCTACCATTCCGGTAACGCCTCCCAGAAGACTGGGTTTTCCGAAGCGCCACCACTCGAGAAACAGCCAGGCCAACGCCCCGGCCGAGGCGGCGACGTGGGTGACGAACAGCGCCATCCCGGCGGCACCGTCGGCCGCCAGCGCGCTGCCTCCGTTGAAGCCGTACCAGCCGACCCACAGCATGCCGGCGCCGGTGACCGTCATGGTGAGATTGTGGGGCGGCATCGGGGTCTGGGGGAACCCATGTCGCGGGCCCAAGACCAGGGCCGAAACCAGAGCGGCCACGCCGCAGGTGAGATGGACAACGATGCCACCGGCAAAGTCCATGACCCCAAGGTCCGCCAGCCAGCCACCACCCCAGACCCAATGACAGACCGGCACATAGACCAGCAGCAGCCACAAAGCACTGAACCAGAGCACCGCCGCAAAGCGCGTCCGCTCGGCGAAGCCCCCCACGATGAGCGCCGGTGTGATGATGGCGAAGGTCATCTGGAAGGCCAGGAAGACGATCTCGGGAACGGTGCCGGACAGGGACGCCGGCTCGATTCCCCGGGCGAAAGCCTTGGAAAAACCGCCGATCACAACGTTCAGCCGCCCTCCGTCGCTGAAGGCGAGGCTGTAGCCGGCGACGAACCATAACAGCGAGACCAGGGCAGCGATGGCGAAACACTGGGCCAGAATCGACAGCACGTTCTTGGTCCGCACCAGCCCCCCGTAAAACAGCGCCAATCCCGGCAGGGTCATGAAGAGCACCAATGCCGTCGCCGTCAGAACCCAGGCCGTGTCGGCACCGTTGAAGTCGCCGGCCCATGCCGTCACCGGCAAAGCGACCGTTCCCCCCAACAATAGCTTGTTATTCTTTGTCATCGCCACCTCCTCAAAGCGCTTCGGGACCGGTTTCCCCGGTGCGGATGCGAACGACCTGCTCCAGGGCGGAGACAAAGATCTTGCCGTCCCCGATCTTGCCCGTGCGGGCGGCGCCGGCGATGGCCTCGACGACCCGCTCCGCCATGTCGTCGGCGACGGCCACCTCGACCTTGGCCTTGGGAAGGAAATCGACCACGTATTCCGCGCCGCGATACAGTTCGGTATGCCCTTTCTGGCGTCCGTAGCCCTTCACTTCCGTCACCGTCATGCCGGCGACGCCGAGGTCGGACAGGACTTCCCGGACATCGTCCAGCTTGAACGGTTTGATGATTGCGGTGATCAGTTTCATCGGAAAATCTCCCTTGCAGTAGCGGTTCTGTGAAATTTGAACGCCCCATTAAAGTGCCCCAATATGCCCCAAAATGGGGCAAAAGACAATTTGGCCGCCCCGCCCGGATTCGCTATGCTTGAAGTACGATTCAATCCGACAGGCAAACCGATGTTCGACCCGAAACAGCTCGACGACCTGGTGCAGCGGCTCGGCAATGCGCTACCACCGGCCCTTCACCACCTACGCCGGGACATGGAGAAAAATTTTCGCGCCATTCTGCAAAGCGCCTTTTCCCAGATGAACCTGGTCAGCCGGGAGGAATTCGACGTCCAGGCCGCCCTCCTCCGGCGCACCCGGGAAAAACTGGAGAGACTGGAAGCCCAGATCGAGGAACTGGAGCGGCAATTGAAGCACCATGAGTAGCGGCCTGGCCCAGGTTTACAGCCGCGGTCAGGACGGTATCGACGCTCCGGAGGTCTGCGTCGAGGTCCATCTGGCCAACGGCCTGCCTTCCTTGACCATCGTCGGCCTGCCGGAAACGGCGGTCAGAGAAAGCAAGGACCGGGTCCGCGCCGCCCTGGCCAATTGCGGCTTCGAATACCCAGCCCGCCGCATCACCGTCAATCTGGCGCCGGCGGACCTTCCCAAGGAAGGCGGACGTTTCGATCTGGCGATCGCTCTAGGCATCCTGGCCGCCTCCGGGCAGATTCCGGGAGAATCCCTGGCGGAATATGAATTCCTGGGCGAGCTTTCCCTGGGTGGCGAATTGCGCCCGGTTCACGGCGCTCTGCCCGCCGCCCTAGGCTGTCACCGCAGTGCCCGCCGTTTGATTCTTCCCGGCGGCAACGCTGCGGAAGCCGCACTGGTGGAAGGACTGACCGTCCTGGGAGCCAGCCACCTGCTGGCGGTCTGCGCCCATCTGCAAGGTTCCAAGCCCTTATCGCCCACCGAAACGCCGCACCCGGCCGTCTCCGATACCGACAGCCGCGACTACGCCGAGGTCCGCGGCCACTATCACGCCAAGCGGGCACTGGAAGTGGCAGCGGCAGGGGGGCACAATCTGCTGATGATCGGACCGCCGGGATCAGGCAAGTCCATGCTGGCCGAACGCCTGCCGACCATCCTGCCGCTCCTCGACGAAGACGAGGCGCTGGAAACGATCGCCATCGCCTCGGTCTGGGGGCAACCCTTCGATCCCTCCCGCTGGCGCCGCCCCCCGTTTCGCGCCCCCCATCACACCGCCTCCGCGCCCGCCATGGTGGGCGGTGGCGGCGCTCATCTGCGTCCCGGGGAAATTTCCCTGGCTCATCACGGCGTGCTGTTTCTCGACGAGCTGCCGGAATTCAACCGCAAGGTGCTCGAAGTCCTGCGGGAACCTCTGGAAACCGGCCGCATCGTCCTCTCGCGGGCGGCGCGCAAGGCCGAATTTCCCGCCCGTTTCCAACTGATCGCCGCCATGAACCCCTGTCCCTGCGGTTACCTCGGCGACCCCGCCGGCCGGTGCCACTGCTCGCCCTCGCAGATCCAGCGCTACCGGAGCCGCATCTCCGGACCGTTGCTCGACCGCATCGACATCCACGTCGAGGTCAATTGTCACACCGGCGAACTGCTGACCCCCCAGGCGCCGACCGCCTCCAGCGCCCAAATGCGTGAGCGGGTAGCGGCGGCGCGCAAGCGGGCCCTGGTACGCGGCGGCCGCCTCAACGCCCGACTGGGGGTCCGGGAAATCGAACGCCATTGCGGTCTCGATCGGCAGGGCGAGGCCCTGCTGGCCCGCGCCGTCGATCGCCTGGGACTGTCCCATCGGGCACTGCACCGGATTCTCAAGGTGGCCCGCACCATCGCGGATCTCGACGACAGCGACGCCATCGGGCCGAAGCACCTGAGCGAGGCCATCGGCTACCGCCGCCTCGACCGGCAGCCGGCGTCCGGTCACACCGTCAGCATCACTCGGTAACCGGCGAACTTGCGCACGTTGAGCACCCCGGTGTCCAGAATCAGATACTGCCCCTTGATCCCCTGCAGCACACCGGCCACGGTACCGGTCTTGTCGAAATTCCAGGCCTTGACCTTTTCGGGATAGCGCAACACCGGGTAGCGGATGGTCACCGGTTCGTCCGCCAGCGGCCGAACCGCTTCCCCCCCTTCCAATGCCTCGATCTGGGAACGCTTCTCGTCCAGGAGCCGCTCCCGCCGCGCCGCCAGGTCCACCGGCTCCGCCTCCCCCTTGAGCATCTTCTGCCACTGGGTCCGATCGCTGACCGACTGTCTGAAAATCGCTTCCACCAAGCCAGCCAGTCTACGGTCGGGCACCTGGAGAATCGCCAGCGCCTGGGTGGCGCCCTGATCGAGCCAGCGCGTCGGTATCTGGGAGCGGCGGGTGATCCCCACCTTGACGCCCGAGGCGTTGGCCAGGTAAACGACGTGCGGCTGAAAGCAATGATCCCGGGCCCATTCCGGTTCGCGGCAGGTGCCCTGATGAAAATGACACAATTCCGGCTTGACGATGCAGGTGTCGCAGCGCGCCAAACGGCGCACACAGGGAAAACAATAGCCCTGGTTGAAACTCTTCGAAGTCTTGCGCCCGCAATGGATGCAGTGGATCTCTCCCTGCCAGGCGAGGGTCAGCCTGCGTCCCAACAGCGCATCGATCGGCACCGAGGTTCCATCACCCAGGGGCAGGCGGTAGCCGGCCTTTCCGTCCGGCCGCAACACCGCCTCCATTTTGCGCAAATCACCGCAATACTTCATAATGATGGGTTTTTGTATGGATTCGTAAGGAGACGGGAAGTGGCTTTGATGCAAGTGTCCTCCGGGGTCAACGTGCCCCACGATATCAACGTGATCATCGAAATTCCAGCCTACAGCGATCCGGTCAAGTACGAAATCGACAAGGAAACCGGTGCCCTGTTCGTGGACCGGTTCATGGGCACGGCGATGCAGTATCCCTGCAATTACGGCTACGTTCCCCACACCCTGTCCGAAGACGGCGATCCGGTGGACGTCCTGGTCATCTCCCCCTGGCGCCTGATTTCCGGATCGGTAGTGCGCTGCCGCCCCATCGGCGTGCTGCAGATGACCGACGAATCCGGCGTGGACGCCAAAGTCCTGGCCGTGCCGATCGACAAACTGACACCCCTCTACCGCTCCGTCGCCTCCTTCCGCGACATCCCGGAAGCCCAGTTGTCCCAGATCGCCCACTTCTTCGAACACTACAAGGATCTGGAACCGGGGAAATGGGTCAAGGTGGAAGGCTGGCTCGGACCGGAAGAAGCCAAACAGGAAATCCTCGACAGCCTGCGGCGCTACGAGCAAGCCAAGGAGAAACCCAATTTCTAATAACCGTCATAACCGTCGGTGTTGCGCGCCACCCAGCGGGTTCCGCCGTCACGGCGTTCCTTTTTCCAGAAAGGGGCCCGGTGTTTGAGGGCCTCCATGATCCAGCGGCAGGCGTCGAAGGCCGGTCCCCGGTGCGCCGACCACACCGCCACCAGGACGATGGGCTCACCGGGCCGGATCTCCCCGACCCGGTGGACGATCAGAGCGTCGAGAAAACGCCATTGGTCCCGGGCCTCGGCGACGATCTTCTCCAGTTCCCGCTCGGTCATGCCCGGATAATGTTCCAGGAACAGCTCCTCGACCCGGTCTCCTTCGTTGAAATCCCGCATGGTGCCGACGAAACTGGCCGTCGCGCCGTAACTTCCCGGGGACAACCGGGTCTCCTGATGGTCCAACAGCCAGCGCCAGGGATCGAAGGAACCGTGAACCAATTTCACCGCCATGGCCTCACCCCCCCGTCACCGGCGGGAAAAAGGCGACCTCGTCGCCCTCGCGGACCGGGGTCTCCGGCCGGGCGTATTCCATGTTGACCGCAGCCAGAACCTGGTCGGTCATGGCTTCTCCGGTAAGCGACCTCCAAACGTCCGCCACGGTGGCGATGCCCTCCGGTTTCAGTTCCACCTGGTCGATTTGCCAGCGCTCCCGCAGACTGGCGAACATACGGACACGGATCGACGACATGGCTTTCCCCTCGTCTGCACGACTGCGATACACTGCTATCCATTAAAACACCAGGAGCGACGATGTCCAAACTCACCCATTTCGACGCCCAGGGCCAGGCCCACATGGTCGATGTGGGCGACAAGCCGGCCACCCGGCGCCGGGCGGTGGCCGAAGGTTGCATCGAGATGCAGGCGGCGACCCTGGAACAGATCCTCGAGGGCGGTCATCGTAAAGGCGATGTCCTGGGTGTCGCCCGTATCGCCGGCATCATGGCGAGCAAACGCACCGCCGACCTGATCCCCCTGTGCCATCCCATTCCCATCACCCGGGTCACGGTGGATTTCGAACCCGAACCGGAGGCCGGCCGCATCCATTGCCGCGCCATGGTGGAGACCACCGCACCGACCGGCGTGGAAATGGAAGCCCTGACCGCGGTCCAGATCGCCCTGCTGACCATCTACGACATGTGCAAAAGCATGGACCGAGGAATGACCCTACAGCACGTCCGGTTGGTGGAAAAAAGCGGTGGGCGCAGCGGCCATTGGCGGCGCGAATAGACGAACCTGGTCTTGCCGCGACGGTCCAAGGAAAATACCGAACATCCACGTGTTTGTGCCAAGAAACCAAGGAACCCGTATGTCGAAACGAAACCCAACCCTTCTCACCCTCATATTGACGGCCGCAGTCACCCTGGCCACCTGGTCCGATGCCGAGGCCAAACGTTTCGGCGGAGGCCGGTCTTTCGGCGGCAGAGCGCTCTACAGCACGCCCTACAAGCGCTCCCAGCTGCCCCTGCGCCCCGGCTTGACGCGACAGCAGGCCCTGCAACGGAAGGCCCAGGCGGCCAAACAGAATCAAAAAACCCGCCAGTCCTGGCGCCAGCGGGGTGGGCTGATGGGATGGCTCGCCCCGCTGTTGATCGGCGGTTTGCTGGGTTCGCTGTTCTTCGGCGGCGCCTTCGAACATCTGAACCTGGCCGACTTCCTGATTCTCGGAGGTCTGGCGTTCCTGGCCTTCAAACTGCTGAGCCGGAGGCCGCAACCCGCCGACGCCCCTTATCCACCTCCCGGGGAAACCGGTTTCGGCGCCGGGCCGGAGGACTCTCCCCGACGGCCTTTCGACACCGATCTCCTGTTCGGACGACGCGACCGGACGGCCGATCCGGTTGACCTCCCCGAAGACTTCGATCCGGACAGTTTTCTGGAACAGGCCAAAGCCACCTTCCGGAAACTGCAGGACGCCTGGAACCGCGGCGAAATCGCCGAAATCCGGGGCCTGACCACCGACGAAGTGTTCATGGAAATCAAGGAGCAGTGGCAAACCGAGGGCAGCGGGCCTCCGACCCGGGTGCTGGCGCTGGACGCCCGACTGCTGGACTACCGCCGGACGGAGAGCGGAGAGGAGGCGTCCGTCCTGTTCACGGCCGAACTGCAGGAAGGCGAGGCTTTGCCGGTGGAAATCCAGGAAGTCTGGCACTTCGTCCGTCCTGGACAGCGATTGAACGCCGTCTGGCTGTTGGACGGAATCCAGCAAGTCGAAGACTGAAACGAAAAAGGCGCCTTCGCGGCGCCTTTTCGCACAACCCCGCTCTTCCTTCATCAAGGACCGGCAGCTACCTTGACGTCGTTCAAGGCCAGGCCCTTGAGTTCCCAATTGTCCTGTTCGGCCAAATCTCCACCGGTATGCACGATTTCGCAGACATAATTCTTGCGCACCGTCGGTTGTCCGGGTTCGGCCACGTCCACGAACGATTTGATCAGAAAACGGCCGAAGCCGATGTCCCAGGACTGATAACCGGTGGTGGCAAAGCTCAGGTTGACGTCTTCGTTGAACTTTTCGCCGACGAAGCGGTTGCATTGCAGCAACGCCATCGCCGTCCTGTCGTCGTGGACCTCCGTCACTTGCCCTGATTGGGAAGGATCCCCGGTGAACACCTCGGAATCGAGGACATCGACCACGAGCGGCACGATGGCCTTGTTGAGAAGGACATACAAGGCGACGATATAAACCGCCAACAACACCAAGGAATACTTGTTGCGCGCCAATTTCTCGAACATGGTTGTCACTCCGAATTTCTGATTCCTGTTTAGACGCCGGTCGGACCGGCGAGTTCTTTCCCCCGGGGACAAGAAGCATACCGCTTGCCGCAAACCTTGGCCAGCGGACTTGAGCCGGATGCCGGAACGGTGTAGTTTAGGGTTTCGGCAAACGGCACCGATTTTCCGATGACCCGGAAGGCTCTGAAAGCGAGCACCCACGACCTGATCATCGCGGCGATCACTTTCATCGGTATCGCCGGCTGCCTGTACCTGGATTCCCTCCACGATCTCGACCTGCAGAACGCCCTCGGCCGATGCGCCTGGGTCGTCCTCATCGGCCTGCTGTATTGGGAAAGCAATCTGGTGCGGCTCCAGGTGCTGATCGCGGTCGCCTTCGCCACCGCCGGCGAGCATTTCGCTTCCGGCCTGATGCACGGCTACATCTACCACTTTCACAACATCCCCGCCTACATCCCCCCCGGTCACGGCCTGGTCTATCTCACCGCCGTCGCCCTGGCCCGTTCCCCTCTGTTCCAGTTGTGGCGACGCCCCATCACCTGGATCGTGCTGCTGACCATGGGGCTGTGGTCGCTCTATGGCGTCACCCTGGCCGAGCGGGGCGACTGGGTCGGCATGTTGCTGTTCCTGGTCTACGTCCCCTGCGTTCTCTGGGGACGGGCACCCCTGGTTTATCTGGCCGCCTTCTTCGTCACCACCCACCTGGAACTGATCGGCACCGCCCTGCAGACCTGGACCTGGGTGCCCATCGATCCGGTGCTGTCCCTGCCCCAGGGCAATCCGCCGAGCGGGGTGGCGGCCTGGTACTGCCTGGTGGACGCCGTCGCCCTCGGCGGAGCCGCCTGGCTGATCCGCCAATGGCGGCGGCTGCGCACCCTGCCGGCACGCTTACGCCAGGCCTTGTCGGCCCCGGAATGGGTCCGCGTCGCCGCCGAAGACTGAGCCACCGACAACCCACCCCCGATCGTTCGGTCGCGGGGACGAATCCCGCTCCGGCAACCCCTTCCCGAACGACTGCCTTGCCATCCGAGACGACCGGTCGTATCATGGCCGCATGGATCATCGTGAGCGCAAATCGGAAAACCGCAGGCGCCTGCTGGACGAGGGGGTGAAGCTCCTGCTGCGCCAGGGCTACCACGCCACCGGCCTGCAGGAAATCCTCAGCCGCGCCGGGGTTCCCAAGGGTTCGTTCTATCATTACTTTCCCAGCAAGGAAGCGTTCGGGGCCGCCGTCATCGCCCACTACATCGAGCCTTTCATCCGCCAGCTCGACGACTGGCTGAACCGCCCCCAGCTGGACCCGGTGAGCGCCCTTCGGGGCTACTTCGAGGCCCTGATCGCCGAACTGCAGGCCAACGATTTCCAAGGCGGCTGCCTGCTGGGCAATCTCATGGCGGAAATCGGCGACACCAGCGACACCTGCCGCCAGGCCCTGCAGCGGGCACTGCACCGCTACCGGGACAAGATCGCCACCGCCCTGCGCCGGGCCCAGACACAGGGCCTGATCGGCCGCGACCGTTCGCCGCAAGCCCTGGCGGACTTCATCGTCGATTACTGGCAGGGGGTCCTGCTGCGCATGAAAATCGAACGTTCCACCATTCCACTGGAGCGCTTCATGGACCAGGTTTTCCAGCGCACTTTGCGATGATCTTTGACCCGACCGCAAGACGACCGGTCGGTTTTTTCAATCCACGAAGGAGGACACCATGCCCAAGTACATTATCGAGCGCGAACTTCCTGGTGCCGGTAATCTCAGCCCGGAGGAGCTGACCGCCATCTCGCAGAAGTCCTGCGGCATCCTGCGGGACATGGGACCGCAGATCCAATGGGTGGAGAGCTACGTCACCCAAGACAAGATCTACTGCGTCTACATCGCCCCCGACGAAGCGGCGATCCGGGAACACGCCGCCAAGGGCGGTTTTCCCGCCGACCGCATCAGCGAGGTCAAAACCATGATCGATCCCACCACCGCGGAGGGCTGACCATGTTGAAGATCATCTGGGACGCGGACAAGTGCTGCCATGCCGGCATCTGCGTCGACAGCCTCCCCGAGGTCTTCCGCGTCGAAGACGGTCGGTTCAAGATCGATCCGAACGGGGCGGAACCGGAACGTATCCGCGACGTGGTCGCCCGGTGCCCTTCCGGCGCCCTTGTCGTCGAAGACGATTCATAACGAAACCGGGCGGGGACATCCCCGCCCCCTTTTCCCGAAGAGGTATGCCATGATCCGAACACTGCGTGTTGCGTTGGTATGGCTTTCGGCCATCGCCTTCACTCCGATCCAGGCCGACGAAACCCCCCTGTCCCCCTACATGCCGAAAATCGTCGGTCAGGAGGACTTCATTTACGTCTGGACCCTGGGTATCGAGGGCCTTGGGGACGGTTCCGACAAGCTGGTCACCATCGACGCCAATCCCAAGTCCAAGACCTTCGGCAAGGTCATCCACACCGTCTCCGTCGGCGGCCGTCACGAGGCCCATCACTCCGGCTTCACCGACGACCGCAAGTACCTGTGGGCCGGCGGCCTGGACGACAGCAAGATCTTCATCTTCGACGTCCATACCGATCCGGCCAAACCGAAGCTGGTGAAGGTGATCGACGACTTCGTGGAAAAGAGCGGCGGCGTGGTCGGCCCCCATACCACCTACGCCCTGCCGGGGCGGATGATCGTCAGCGGCCTGTCCAACGCCAGGGACTACGGCGGCCGCACCGCCCTGGTGGAATACACCAACGCCGGCGAATACGTGGCCACCTACTGGATGCCCACCGACGACGACCTGCGCGGCGCCGTCAAGACCGGCAAGTACGCCGACGGTTACGGTTACGACGTCCGCGCTCTGCCCCGCCTCGACATCATGCTGACCTCCTCGTTCACCGGCCACCGCAACTATATGCGGGACCTGGGCGAGCTGATGCAGGACAAGAAGGCGATGCAGGCATTCGGCAAGACCATGGTGCTGTGGGATCTGCACGAGCGCAAACCCAAGCGGGTCTTCGACGTGCCCGGCGCCCCGCTGGAAATCCGCTGTGCCTGGGAACCCAACCACAACTACTGCTTCACCAGCACGGCGTTGACCGCCAAGATCTGGCTGGTGTACCTGGACGACCAGGGGAAATGGCACGCCAAGGCGGTGGCCGACATCGGCGATCCCGCCAAGATCCCGCTGCCGGTGGACATTTCCATCGAGAGCGACGACCGCCGCCTCTGGGTCACCACCTTCATGGACGGCACGGCCAGGCTGTTCGACATCTCCGATCCCTTCCACCCTAAACAGATCTATCAGAAGAAGATCGGCAGCCAACTGAACATGGTG
Organism: Methylothermaceae bacterium; assembly: GCA_026984375.1. Classification (GTDB taxonomy): domain Bacteria; phylum Pseudomonadota; class Gammaproteobacteria; order Methylococcales; family Methylothermaceae; genus Methylohalobius. The sequence continues at coordinate 15,607 of JALSSF010000205.1, forward strand.
TCCCAGAGCTGGGACGGCAAGCGGGTCTATTTCAGCTCGTCCCTGTTGTCCAAATGGGACAAGAAGGGCAAGGACAACGAGCAGTTCGTCAAGGCCTACCGCTGGGACGGCAAGGAACTGAGCCCGCTGTTCGCGATCGACTTCCTAAAAGAGAAACTGGGCCGACCCCACCAGATGCGCTTCGGCGCCTACGCCCTCTATCGGTAAGCTGCGAGGCCAGGGACGGCCTCACCCCAGCCACCACACCAGTGCCGCATAGCGCAGCCCCTTGCCCACGGCGATCAGTACCAGGCCCGGCAACCAGGGCAGGCGCAGCCAACCGGCGGCCAGGCACAATCCGTCCCCGACGACCGGCAGCCACGAGAGCAGCAGCGCCGGCAATCCCCAACGGCGCAACCACCGCAGCGCCGAGTCGGAAATCCGGTCGGCCGACCGGCGGGATGCCCACCCCAGAGCCAACAACGTCCCCAGCAGCCAGGTGGTCATCGCCCCCAAAGTGTTCCCCAACGTGGCACTGACCCACAGTTGCCAGGCGGGCAGGCTCGTCTGGACGAGGAGCCAGGCGAGCAGGGCCTCGGAACCACCGGGCGCCAACGTAGCGGAGAGGAAGGCGCTCAGGAAAAGAGAACCCAGGGCGAAATCATCCAATGGAGCGATGAAGCCCGATCAGGCTGAACTGGGGCGCAGCCGTTGCCACAGGGAACGCAACGCGGCGATCGCCCGGCATATCAGGGCCATGATCCGCTCGAACAGATAGGCGTTGAGCTCGCGCCCCGTCATGCCGAAAAAGCGCTCCCCGAGCCAACGGAGCAAATACGGAGCGCCGAGGATCGCCAGGACGATGCCGAGCACCAGCATGCCGGAAAGAAAAGGGGGTCGATTCCGATCCGTCTCCTCGTAAACGGCCGCCTCGAGGGGCGCAGCCCCCTCCGGCCGCTGCGCGTCATATTTGACCGCCGGTTCCGAAATCCCGGGAATCCCGGGCAGCACGCCGCTGCCCTTGCCGACCACCAACTGGGCCTTCATGCCCTTTTCGGTATGCTGGGGAATGTCACAGTGAACCAGATAGGTTCTGTCCTCCGCAGGAGCGATGAAAGTACCCGTCACCTCACCTGGACCGGTGACCTCGAGATGGAACATGCCCCGGGGATACACTTCCTCCGGCAGCTCGTGCAGCATCCACTGATGGCGTACCTGATCCTCGTTGATCAGGGTCACCGTCACCCTGGCACAGGGCTTGACCCGCCATTCGTGCTCGCTGTAGCCAAACATGGTCCCCGGAAAGGGACGGGCATACTTGTGACCCGCCTTGACCGTGATCTTGACCTCCTCGGAAACGCGGCGGCAACCCGGCGGCAGCCGGTCGGTATTCTGCCCCATGACCATTCGGCCGCTCATGTCCATGAGCATACGGCCGTGATCCATCATCGGCATGGGAGCAGCCCAGACCCGAAATCCCGCCAGGATCCCCACCAGGAAAACGAGACAGCGCGTCACTCGCATCATCCTATTTCCTCCCCAGCACGTACTGACAGAACAGGTCGCGGCCGCGCTCACGGTTGGTGAACAGGATGTACGCCAGGAACCCCAACAGCAGTCCGAGCAGCAAATCGCGCAGCGGCGCCGGTCTCGCTTCCGACTCCTCGGGCCCGGCCTCATCCGCCTTCTGAGCCTCCGGCTCGCCGAGACTGTTCCATTCGTCGATGTCCTGCCACACCGGCACCCGCCGTTGATAGAAAGCCGTGCTGAAATATTGGCTCAGATCGATGCCCTGGAGCTTGGGGACATCGTCGGCACCGAGATAGGACTTGTAAACGATGGCGCTGATGTTGCCACCGGGATTCATGCCGTCGGTGGTGATACCCCGCTCCACGTGATCGTGGAACACCCAGATGCCGGGACCGTAATTGTGAAGGCCGTCGTTCGCGGTGGTGAGCTTCAGATCGAGGCGCTGAGCCGGCGCCATGTCGAAGACGTCCCGGGTGATCCGGGCGGCGGGATTGACCTCGATGCCATCGTAATGGGTGATGGTGGCCTTATGACCATGGGTGTGCACCGCCAGCAATCCACCTTCGGCGTTGAGCATGCGGAGCTTGATATTCTGGTCCGGCTCGACGATGATCAGGGATTCCCGCAGGGTGTAAGGAAAGGAGCGGCCGTTGAGAAGGAAGTAATCCTCGGTAGCGTCGGTAAGGTCGTATTCCCGATTCATGCGTCTGGCGATGACGCGGGGGTCGTTGGAGGACTGTACGATCTCGTGCAATTCCTTGTCCACCGCCTGGTATTGGAGATCGTACTCCTGATCGTATTGCTCCAGAACGGCCCGGGAAGGATGCCTCACCTTGCCCGCACCGATATTGAAAGTCTGCACCCAATTGTCGGGGCGATTCTCCTCCACCACGAACATGCCGATCAACCCCATCGCCAAATGGGTATGGGTCTGCACGTGGCAATGGTAGATCATGGTACCGGGCTGGCGCGGGGTGATCTCGTAGACCCGTTTTCCACCCGGTAGAACGAAGCCCTCGCTGGTCTGGGGCACTCCGTCGTTGCCCTCCCCCTTGGCATCCACGAAGGGATGGTCCACCCCGTGGAGATGGATGGTATGGGGAAAATAATGAGTGTTCTCCAGCACGATCCGCACCGTGTCACCCTGCTCCACCCGGATGACCGGGGAGGGCACGCGCAGCAGCGGGTTGGCCTCGGTGGAATGTTCGTCCTTGGTGGCCATTCCCCGGACCTTGGGAGCGAACACCCAAAAAGCCGGCTGGATTCCTGGAGCGATGGCGAAGGTATGCACCGGTTCGGTGGTGTCCGGAGAAGCGCCGTTCAGTTCGGCGACCTCCAGCTTGATGATAATCTCGTCGGGATCGCCGTCCCCGTCGCGGTCGTTGCGTTTGATGACGGAATCGGCCGCCAGCCGGGTCTTCATCAGGGTCGGCATGGAAACGTTGTTGGTCCCTTTGACGAAAGCGGCCACTGCATAAGGATTGTCCGGCAGGCAGACCCTTTCCTCCTGAATCTCGACACCGTCGATCTTCTGGGTATCGCGCCATTCCACGGGGCGATCCTGGGGGCAAAATGGCTCTCTTTCGGTGGTTTTCCGAGCCTCAGATACAGATGGCGGCGGAATGTCCGCCGCCACATCCAAAGCCGTGAAAAGAAACAGAATACCTACGGCACTGTATATTTTTCTGCGTCGCTGCATCGGTTGTTTTTATGGGTTCGAAATTCAGAAGCTTTTGAGCTTTGCAAGCACGGCATCCACCTTCTCCCGGAAACCGGCGATGGACAGATAGGCCAGATAGAACGCAGCGATCAAAACGACGGCGGCGATGATCATGGCACGCAACTGGGCACCGCTTTCGACCCCAACCGTCAGTTCCACATGCTCCTTCGTTTCCTTGCCGGCCGGATCCACCAAAACCAGGTCGATCTCATAGTTGCCCGGCTTGTCGAAATCGGCTACCGTCTCCAGCAGACTGCCGCGCATCTTTTTCGGCGGCTCTTCGACGATGACCTTACCGTCGTCCTCCCGAACCACCCGGATACCCAATTTCATTTCCTTGATCAGCTTGTCCAGCTCCCGTTTCTTGCCGATGGCCGCGGTTCCTTCCTGGGATTCGTAGTCGAACACCAGATTGGTCTTACCCAGGCCGGGAATGTCGGTGCAGAACTTCCGGTCACCGGTCAAGTGAGGCTGATAGGCGGAAAACATCAGGGTGAACTTGCCGATGCGCACCCGGCAGAATTCGCCCATACCGCCACCGCCGCCGTCGGCGAAGGCACCGGGAACCACCGCCAGCCCCAGAATCAGGGCCACGAAAATCTGGATTACGTATCGCATAGCTCCTCCACTCTAGTACGTTGTGCATGTAGGAAAGCGTTGGTAATTGTGCCAAATCCCTCATTACAAATGAAGATCAGCATTAGCACTTTACCATCTGGCCCTCAGGGTGAAAAGGGCGGCGCTGGCGGACGAGGCTGGCAAAGTCTAAGGAGGGGACATCGAAGGACATGGTGGCTACGGGTGGACTCGAACCACCGACCCCAGCATTATGAGTGCTGTGCTCTAACCAGCTGAGCTACGTAGCCGTAAGAGGTGCGTATTATTCAACCCCTCTCGCCATCTGTCAAGCATGGCACCGATCACCCTTGCCACCTTCATCGGCTTCGCCTATTCTCAATTCCATCAACCTTCCGGGAGGCCGCCATGATCCAGGGCTTCTTAAGTCGGGTGCCGGTTTACGATCGGACGCTCAGCCTGTTCGCCTATGAACTCCGCCCTTGCAGCCTGCCCGGCGACGGGGAAAGCCAACTGGAAGCATTCCTGCAAGAGTTCTGGCAGAATCACCGCTTGGAGAAATTGACCGGCGACAAACAGGGACTGATCTGCCTGTCGTTGCCGCTACTGCGGCATCTGCCCGACCCCCCCGGCCCACGGAACCGATTGATTCTCAACTTGCCCCAGACCGCCTTTTTCCAGCTCGGACAGAATGAACTGCGACGTCTCCACGACCAGGGTTATCTGCTGGCTATCAGTTGCGGACACTTCGACCCGAAATTGATCGGGCAACTCAAATTCGTCGACCTGCTGGCCTTCGAGGCCGGAACGGACCTGGCGGAAATCGCACCGCACGTCCGGAGCGTCCATGCCCATGGCCAGCAATTGTTGCTGCGTCACATCGAAACCCGAGCCCAATTCGACGCGGCCTTCGACACCGGTTTCGACTATTTTCAGGGACGCTATTTCGAATGCCCCCGTTTGATCCACGGCACCCACATCCCGGCCAACCGATTGGCGGTCCTGCGCCTGATTGCCCGTCTCGGGGATCCCGACATCACCGTCGAGGAAGCCGAAACCCTGATCCGCCAGGACGTCACCCTGAGTTACAAGGTATTGCGTCTGATCAATTCCGCCTTCTACAGCCTGCCCCGTAAGATCGACTCCATCAGCCGGGCGGTGGTGCTTCTGGGACTCGAGCGGATCAAACACTGGGCCATCGTCATCCTGGTGAACGCCATCGATTACAAACCCCGTGAACTGCTGATCACGGCCCTGGTGCGGGCCCATACCTGTGAACGGATCGCCAAGCTTTCGCACCGCGGCGATGCCGAACAATGTTACATCGCCGGCCTGTTTTCCCTGCTCGACGCCATCATGGACGCCCCGATGGCGGAAATTCTCCGCCATCTCAACCTGACCGACGAAATCAACGAGGCGCTCTTATATGGATCCGGGCCCATCGGCCCGGTTCTGCAAACCGTCTTGTGCCTGGAGCAGGGATTGTGCCATAAAATACCCTTGCGCGATCTGGATCTGGTCAGTACGCTGGAAGCCTATCTGGAAGCCATCGAAACGGCCGAAGCCGTTCGTCGACAACTGGAAAAACAGACGACATGAACCGATTGCAGCTTCTGACAGCGACCCGCATCCTGGAACACACCATGCCGGTCACGTCCCGGCGCCTGTTAATTTACGGGGCCATCACGATAGGACTGTTGTTCGCCGTCCTCGCCGGTGCCGGAACCTTCTTCGGTCTGGCCTCTTTGAGCGACGATCCCGGTCTCTGGGGACGGATCGGCGCCGTTCTTGGCCTGATGGCGGCCATGTACGGGCTGCACGTCGCCAAACCCCACCTGTTTTACCACCTGGAAGCGCTCCAGTGGGCGGCGGTGGCGATGCGGATCGAAGGAGAAAGCCTGCCGGCCGGCAGAGAGCAGCTGGATTTTCTCCGCAACCGGGTGCAGGCGTTGTTCACCAACGCCAAAGAGGCATTCTCGTTGCGATGCCGGCTGCAGGAGGCGATCACCGAGCTGGCTCTGCAGCTCCCGCCCGGCGACCGGTTCGGGGCGCTTCCCAGGAGCCTGGCGCGGGGACTGGTCCGGGTGCTGACCGGATTCGTCACTGACGCCGTCATGGCAGTGATACTGCAGCGCCGGGATCGCACCGCCTGGCGCCCGGCCCTGGCGGCTTTCTGTCAAGATTATCCGACCGTCTTCCGGCACGTCCTGCTCGCCAAGGCCTTCTTGTACGCCATGCTCATCGCTTCCTTCTGGGTACTGTTGAAACCGGTCGGCTGGGTCGACGACGCGCTGCCGACCGACTTGGGGGTGTGGAAATACGTCTTCGCTGCCATTCTCACCTATTGGATCAAGGCTGCCTTCCTCGATCCCATCATCACCGCCGCGCTGACGCTGACCCTGATTCCGCTCGCCAGGGAGGCCGATGAAGGCGTGCTGGCAGAATGGTTGCCCCGCATTCCGACCCTGTCCCGATTGCCCGCCAGCTAAAACCATCGGGGACAGGGACGGTCAAACCGGGTAACTTTAGAAGTTTATGGTCCTGAAGAGAAGCCCCCGTATGAAGTCGGCTCGCGTCGAAAACACCGTTTGTGCCCGGATTCCCACGGCGCACGGCCAATTTTCGCTTCGTTACTACGAAAACGACATTGACGGCAAGGAACACCTGGCCCTGGTCAAAGGTGAAGTAGCCGGCCGCGACGACGTACCGGTACGCCTTCATTCCGAGTGTCTGACCGGTGACGTGTTCGGCTCCAAACGCTGCGACTGCGGCGAACAACTGGAGGAGGCCCTGCGCTTGCTGGGCGAGGCGGAATGCGGCGTTCTGCTGTATCTGCGTCAGGAAGGGCGGGGGATAGGCCTGTTCAAGAAACTCCAGGCCTACAACCTGCAGGATCAGGGCCTGGACACGGTGGACGCCAATCTGCAACTGGGACATCAGGCCGACGAGCGGGACTACCGCATCGCCGCCCTGATCCTCGAAGATCTCGAAGTACGCTCGGTGCGGCTGATCACCAACAATCCCCGCAAGATCGAGGCCTTGGAGCAATACGGCATTCGCGTCACCGATCGTATTCCCATCGAAGTGGGCCACACTCAGGAAAACTGGCGCTACCTGAAGGCCAAAGCCGAGAAGATGGCCCATCTCCTCAGCCTCAGCAGGAAACGCTAGCCCTCAGCCGAGGGCCAGCATCCGGTCCAAAGCCAGTCTGGCGGCACGGGCGTCTTCTTCAGGCACCCGGATGCGGTTGACCACGTTCCCGTCCACCAAGTTCTCCAGCACCCAGGCCAAATGCTGAGGATCGATACGGAACATGGTCGAGCACATGCACACCATGGGGGACATGAAGTGCACGTCGACGCCCCTAGGTTTCATCTCCTGGCGCAGGCGATTCACCAGATTCAGCTCCGTTCCCACCAGCCAGCGGCTGCCCGGCTCCGAGGCGCGAACGGTCTTCAGGATCGCCTCTGTCGATCCGATGACGTCGCTTTTCTGGCAGACTTCGAAGCAACATTCCGGATGGGCGATCACCCGGGTGTCGGGATATTTTTCCCGGAAGCGGTCGATGTGCTCCGGGCGGAACATCTGGTGGACCGAGCAATGCCCCTGCCACAGGATGATGCGGGCCCGGCGGATCTGCGCCTCGCTCAGGCCGCCGAGCGGTTTTCCCGGCTGCCAGACCGCCATTTCCTCCAAGGGAATCCCCATCTGGTAGCCGGTGTTGCGCCCCAGATGCTGATCGGGGAAGAACAGCACCTTCTCCCGCCGCTCGAAGGCCCACGTCAGGATCGCAGCCGCGTTGCTCGACGTACAGACGATGCCGCCGTGGCGGCCGCAGAAGGCCTTGAGGTCGGCCGCGGAATTGATATAGGTGACCGGCGTAACGACCCGATCCACCTCGAGCACCCGGCCCAACTCTTCCCAGCAGTGCTGAACCCGGGCCAGATCCGCCATGTCGGCCATGGAACAGCCGGCCGCCAGATCCGGCAGAATCGCCTGTTGCTCCGGGCGTGACAGGATGTCCGCCACCTCGGCCATGAAATGGACCCCGCAAAAGACGATGTATTCCGCCTTGGAACGGGCCGCCTGCCGGGACAGCTTCAGGGAGTCCCCGGTGTAATCGGCGTGGCGGAACACCTCGTCCCGCTGGTAATGGTGACCCAGGATCACCACCCGGTCACCCAGTTTCTCCCGGGCGGCGACGATGCGTGCCTGACAGTCGTCGTCCTCCAGGAAGGCGTAGTCCTCGATCGCCAGTGCTGCAGTCATGACGATACCCGTACTGTGTCGTTGACGTTCATTGGGCTGCGACTTTTTTCCGCTCCCGTTGCGACAGCTCCCGCAACTGCAGATACAGTTCCCGCAGTTGATCCTCGTGGATGCGTGCCGGGGCGTCCACCATGGGACAGGCGGCCGTCTGGGTCTTGGGGAAGGCCATCACGTCGCGGATGGTCTTCGAACCCGTCATCAGCATCACCAGCCGGTCGAGACCGAAGGCGATTCCGCCGTGGGGGGGGCAACCGTATTTGAGGGCGTCCAGAAGAAAACCGAACTTCTCCCGGGCCTCCTCCGCGCCGATCCCCAAGAGCTCGAACACCGCCTGCTGCATTTCCGGGGTGTGGATACGGATGGAACCACCGCCGATCTCGACGCCGTTGAGTACCATGTCGTAGGCGCGCGACAAGGCGCTGCCGGGATCCTTCTTCAGCTCCTCGACGGTGCAGGCGGGGGCGGTGAAGGGATGATGCAGGGCCACCCAGCGCCCGCTTTCCTCATCCCATTCGAACATGGGAAATTCCACGATCCACAGGGGACGCCAACCGGACTCCACCAGGCCGCGGTCCTGGCCCAGCCTGACCCGCAGCGCCCCCAGGGCGTCGTTGACGACCCGGGCCTTGTCGGCGCCGAAGAAGATGATGTCCCCCCCCTCGGCTTTCGTGCGCTGCAGGATCTCGGCGACGACCGGGTCCGGCAGGAACTTGAGGATGGGCGACTGCAAACCCTCCCGCCCCTTGTCGGGATCGTTCACCTTGACGTAGGCCAGCCCCTTGGCGCCGAATTGGGCGACGAAGCGGGTCAGATCGTCGATTTCCTTGCGGCTCAGCGCCGCCCCCCCCGGCAGACGCAGGGCGGCGACCCGTCCCTGCGGGTCCCTGGCGGGCCCGGCGAAGACCTTGAAATCCACTTCCCGCATCAGATCGCCCACGTCCACCAGTTCCAGGGGAATGCGCAGATCGGGCTTGTCGCTGCCGAAACGGCGCATGGCCTCGCGGTAGGTCAGGCGCGGGAAGGGATTGGGCAGATCGACGTCGAGCACCTGCTTGAACAGGTCGCGGATCATTTCCTCCATCAGCGCCATGATGTCGTGTTCGTCCATGAACGAGGTCTCGACGTCCAGCTGGGTGAACTCCGGCTGGCGGTCCGCCCGCAGGTCCTCGTCCCGGAAACAGCGGACGATCTGGTAATAGCGGTCGAATCCGGCGATCATCAACAGCTGCTTGTACAGCTGGGGCGACTGGGGCAAGGCGTAGAAGGCGTGGGGATGGGTACGGCTGGGCACCAGATAGTCACGGGCGCCTTCCGGGGTCGCCTTGGTCAGGAAAGGGGTTTCGATTTCCAGGAAACCGTGCTGATCCAGAAAACGCCTCAGCACCTGCATCACCCGGTGCCGGGTGCGGAGCTTCTCCTGCATCGGGGGACGGCGCAGGTCCAGATAGCGATAGCGCAGCCGCACTTCCTCGCTGACGGGAATTTCGCTTTCCAAGGGAAACGGCGGCGTCTCGGCCCGGTTGAGGACGACCAGATCCGAAGCCAGAACCTCGATGCCTCCGGTCGGCAGATTGGGGTTTTCCGTTCCCTCGGGACGGCGCCGGACCTTGCCGCGCACCTGGATCACGTATTCGCTGCGCACCGTCTCGGCGCGGGAGAACGCCTCGGGATTGGAAGGATCCACCACCACCTGGACCAGACCTTCACGGTCCCTCAGGTCGATGAAAATGACGCCGCCGTGATCGCGGCGCCGATGGACCCAGCCGCACAGGGTCACTTCCTGACCGATATGACTTTCGTTCAGCTCTCCACACCGATGGGTACGCATCATGACTGGTCGAATTCCCTCAAATTTGTGATCGAATCGGCCCCAGCTCACCCGCCGGCAGCCGCCTTGGCCGTCGAAGCGGTTTTATCGTCGGATTTCCCGCCGCTTTCCGATTTGCCCCGGTCGCTGTCGGCCAGATTGCGTTTCTTCTCGCCTTTGCCCTTGAAATCGGTTTCGTACCAGCCGCTTCCCTTGAGACGGAAGCCGGCCGCCGACACCAACTTTTGCAGGCTTTCCCGATGACACGCGGGGCACTCCTTCAGGGGCGGATCGCTGACCTTCTGCAACGCTTCCAGTTCGTGACCACAATCCTGACAGCGGTATTCATAGATGGGCATTCCATCACCTCCTGAATTTACAGCTTCGGATTTCCAATCCTCACCCTATTGAGGACCGGGTCCGGTCTTTTCAAGTTCCTGGGTTTGCGGCATCATGCACCGGTCAGAATCGATGCATTATACACGCCGGCAACCTGATCATGCAGCGCCTTACCCTCACCCGTCCCGACGACTGGCACCTTCATCTGCGCGACGGCGAGCTGCTGAGGCAGGTGGCCCCTGCCAGCGCCCGCCAGTTCGCCCGCGCCCTGGTCATGCCGAACCTCTCCCCGCCGGTGACCACCGTCGACCAGGCCCTCGCCTACCGGCGAAGAATTCTCGACGCGCTTCCGGCCGATTCCGATTTCATTCCTTTCCTGAGCCTCTATCTCACCGAATCCACCCCGGTCTCGGAAGTGACCAGAGCCGCCGCCTGCCCCCACGTTCTGGGATTCAAACTCTATCCTGCCGGCGCCACCACCCATTCGGAAGCCGGCGTCCGGACCCTGGAGCGTATCTATCCGGTCATCGAGGCCATGGAGCGCCACGGCGTGGTGCTCCAGATCCACGGTGAGGTCACCGATCCGGAGATTGATATCTTCGACCGGGAAAAGGTGTTCATCGAGCGGGAACTGATCCCTCTCTGCCGGCGCTTTCCCGCACTGCGCCTCGTCCTGGAACACGTCACCACCCGCGACGGCGTCCAGTTCGTCCGCGAGGCACCGGCCACCGTCGCCGGCACCCTGACCCCCCAGCACCTGCTCTACAACCGCAACGCCCTGTTCGCCGGCGGGATCCGCCCCCACTACTACTGCCTGCCGGTGCTGAAACGGGAAACGCACCGCCAAGCCTTGTTACAGGCCGCCACCTCGGGAAGTCCCAAATTTTTCCTCGGCACCGACAGCGCCCCCCATCCCCGTGCGGCAAAGGAAAGCGCCTGCGGCTGCGCCGGGTGTTTTTCCGCCCCCTTGGCGCTGGAACTCTATGCGGAAGCGTTCGAACGAGCCGATGCCCTTGATCGACTGGAAGCCTTCGCCAGTTTTCACGGCGCCGACTTCTACGGCCTACCCCGCAACCGGGACACCGTCACCCTGGAACGGGCCCCATGGCGGGTGCCGGAAACCTTCGGCGCCGAATTCGATCTGGTGCCGCTGCGGGCGGGAGAAACCGTGACCTGGCGCCTGCACCCCTGAATCAGCTTTCCTATTCCAGGCCGTCCAGCTCCTCGAGTTCCTTTTCAAATTCCTCGAAATCCTCGTCCAACGGGATCTCCCCGTCGTTGATCAGATACTCCCGCCGCTGAAAATACGCATTGCGGATGAAGGCATAGCGGTCCAGGGCCGCCTCGTCGAGCACTTCGGTGGCGGCGAGATTGTCGGCCCGGAAATCGACGGTCTTGACGCCATAAAGGGCGAAGCGGGCCGCCGGGGCGGTATAGGAGATCGGATTCAGAAAGCCATCGGCGACACTGCCGGCGGCATCGCGCGGTGAACTGGGACCGAGAAAGGGAAGCACCAGATAAGGCCCGTGGGGCACACCCCATACCGCCAGGGTCTGGCCGAAATCCTCCTCGTGCTTCTCCAGACCGATCCGGGAGGCCACGTCCACCAGGCCGCCGACCCCGACGGTGGTATTGACCAGCAGGCGGGCGGCATCCTGCCCACCCTGCTTCACCTTGAACTGAAGCAGGTCGTTGACCGTCACGGAAATGTCCCTCAGATTGCTGAAGAAGTTGGAAACCCCCTGATCCACGAACTCCGGTGTCACCCACTGATACCCCCGGGCGACGGGCTTCATCAGGTATTCGTCCATGGTGTCGTTGAAGGTCTGCATCTTGCGATTGAAGGGTTCCAGGGGATCCCTCGGATCACCGGTGCTGGCACAGCCGGACAACAGACCCAAAAGGACCAGGACGACGCAAGACCGCTTCCCGTCGAAAAGAATCGCCTTGTCTTTCATCTTCTTGTCATCGCGTTGTCATAATCGAAGCAGCTAAAACATAGCATATTCCGCTTGGGGTATCGAGTTCACGCTATACTGTCCTTCTTTCCGAATCCGCAACGACCATGACGCAACAGAAATCCCCGTTCGCGCACCGTTTCCGCGGCTATCTGCCGGTCGTCGTCGATGTCGAGACGGCTGGCTTCGATCCCAGGAAACACGCCCTCCTGGAAATCGCCGCCGTGATTCCGACCATGGACGAATCCGGCTTGCTGCGGATCGACGAGGTCCACGCCGCCCACGTCAAGCCGTTCGAAGGCGCCGAACTGGACCCGGCCGCGCTGGCTTTCACCGGCATCGACCCCCATCATCCGCTCCGCATCGCCGTGGAAGAAAGGGAGGCCTTGCTGAAGATCTTTCAGCCGGTGCGCGCCGCGATCAAAAAACACGGCTGTACCCGGGCGATCCTGGTAGGCCATAACCCCTCCTTCGATCTGCAGTTCATCAAGGCGGCCGCAGAACGCTGCGGACTCAAGCGCAATCCGTTCCATCCGTTCAGCACCTTCGACACCGCCACCCTGGGGGGACTGGCCTACGGCCAGACCGTGCTGGCGAAGGCGGTGAAGGCGGCCGGGCTGGAATGGGACAACGAAGCGGCCCACTCCGCCCGTTACGATGCCGAGAAAACCGCCGAACTGTTCTGCCGGATCGTCAACCTGTGGGAAACGCTGAAGCGCCGGGCCGAAAGCGGCAAGGACTAGGACTTCTCCGACTCTGCCTCCCGCAGCATCTTCTGCAACTCGCCGCTCTGATACAGCTGCATCATGATGTCACAGCCCCCCACGAGCTGTCCCCGGATGTAGAGCTGGGGATAAGTGGGCCAGTTGGCGTACTGCTTCAGGGCCTCCCGCAATTCCGGGTCTTCCAGGATGTTGACGTAGGCGTACTCCACCCCGCAGGCGTTCAGAATTTCCACGGCACGGCCGGAAAAACCGCATTGCGGGAAATCCGGCGTTCCCTTCATGTACAGAATGACCGGGTGGTCCTTGAGCTGCTGTTCGATGCGTTCCTGAACGGTCATGATCACCTCTTTGCTGTGATTAAAAACCAAGTAATTTTATCAGATTTGAGCGAGCCGCTTCAGGATCCGTTCCCCGCGCGGGGAGCCGGCCTCGACCACCAGCTGCCGTCCCGAGCCGGAGGGATGGAGCCGGATTTCCAGGTCCGGCGGCGGCAGCACACCCGCCCCCCGTTCCGGCCATTCGATCAGACAGATGGTCCGGCCGTCGAGAAAATCGCGCAGACCGATCCCTTCCAGTTCCTCGGGATCCGCCAGACGGTAGAGATCGAAATGGGCCACCCCCGGATAACCTTCCACCAGGGTGTAGGTCGGGCTCCGCACCCGCCCCCGAAAGCCCCGGGCCCGCAGCAGGGCCCGCACCAGGGTGGTCTTGCCGGCTCCCAGGGGACCGCGCAAATAGACAATGATTCCCGGCTCCAGCACCCGGGCCAGGCGGGCCGCGAACGCGGCCGTCTCCGCCTCGTCGGCCAGAAACCGGCTCACTGATTGACCAGACGGCGAATCCACGGCATCAGATCCAACGCCAGCATGCCCCGCTGCCCTTCCTCCGCCGCTGCATCGGCGGCGGCGCCGTGGAGACAGACCCCCATGCGGGCCGCGTCCCAAAGCGCCAACCCCTGGGCCACCAGTCCCGCCAAGGCGCCGGTGAGCACATCCCCCATGCCGCCGGAGGCCATGCCGGGATTGCCCAGGGAACAAACCTCCGGAACGTGGCCATCGGTGCCGATCAGGGTGCCGGCCCCCTTGAGGATGCAGATGCCGCCGTATTTTTCCAGCAATCCCGCCAGGGCGGTGAAGCGGTCCGCCTGGATTTCCTTCGAGGTCACGTTGAGCAGGCGGGCGGCCTCGCCGGGATGGGGGGTCAGGATCCAATTCTCCCGCCGTTTGGGATTCTGGGCCAGCAGGTTGAGGGCGTCGGCGTCCACCACCATGGGCAACCCACTTTCACAACAGGCCTGCAACAGCCCTCTGGCCCAGCCGGACTGTCCCAGCCCGGGACCGATGGCGATGACCGTCGCCCGGGTCAACAGCGTCTGCAGTTCGGTGGTGGTCTCGACCCCATGGCACATGATCTCCGGCCGATTGACGTTGAGGTAGGCCGCATGGGAGGAACGGGTCGCCACCGAGACCAGCCCGGCCCCCACCCGGGCCGCCGCTTCCGCCGCCATGCGCACCGCCCCGGTGAACCCGACATCGCCGCCGACGACCAGGACATGGCCGAAATTGCCCTTGTGGGCGGTCGCCCGTCTGGGCGGCAGTCGATTCCGATAGCGGCTCAGCAGCCGGGCCGACGGGGTTTGAGACGTCAACACCGCCTCAGGAACGGACAGGTCCGCGTACCAGATCGTGCCGCGACAGGCCGGCCCTTCGCCGGTGAACAGGCCGCGCTTGAGTCCGATGAAACTGACCGTGGCATCGGCCTCCACAGCGCATCCCATCACCGTGCCACTGTCGGCGTGCAGGCCGGAGGGAATGTCAACGGCCAGAACCCTACCGGAAAACGCGTTGACCGCCGCGATCGCCTCGGCGTAGGCACCGGTCACTTCCCGGTCCAGACCGGTTCCCAGCAGGGCGTCCACCACCACGTCGAATCCGTCCAACGCCGGAGGCAAACCTTCGGCGATCCGGCCGCCGGCGGCAAGATAAGCGTCGCAGGCCAGGCGGGCGTCCCCCTGAAGCCGGTCGGGGGAGGACAGGGCGAAAACCTGCACGTCGAGCCGGGCATCCAGGGCATGACGAGCCATCACGTAGCCGTCACCGCCGTTGTTGCCTCCGCCACACAGCACCGCGATCCGGCGGGCCTGCGGCCACTGGCGCTCCATCACCCGAAAGGCGGCGGCGCCGGCCCGCTGCATCAGCACGATGCCCGGAATTCCCAAATCCTCGATGGCATACCGGTCCATGGCACGAACCTGATCGGCCCGGTACAATCGTTCCGGTAAC
>JALSSF010000206.1 GCA_026984375.1 Methylothermaceae bacterium
GCCAGCCGCAACCCTGCCACCATCAGGGCGATCGCCGCCACCAGATGTCCGGTGGCCTGCTGCAAGCGCGTCAAGGCGGCCTGGAGCGGTTCGGCGATCCAGTCCAGCAACGAACGGCCTTCGCGGGCGGCGCGCCACTGGGCCACATATTCCTTGTCCGTTCCAGGAAGATAGAACTCGTGGGGCAGGGTGTAGCGGCCGCGGTAGTCGTACCCCAGGCGGGACAGCCGGATTCCCAGGATCTGGGCGTAGAAACAGCTGCGCTTGTCATAGCAGGGGGCGATGACGGGACGATCCTTGGGCAGTTGCCGCAGGCGCGCCTCCAGTTCTTCGGTCGGCAGCTTGCGGATGGGCAGATTGACCGCCCCGGGCAGATGACCGCGTTCGAAGTCCCCCGGATAGCGCACGTCGACGAACAGCGCCCTGTGGTTCCGGACCAGCTCGGTGACCTGTTCCGTGGTCAGCAAGGTGTCCTTGTTGGGGAAGTCGGGCAGATCGCGGAGCTGATCCGGGGAGCGCCCTTCGGCCATCTG
This sequence comes from Methylothermaceae bacterium, assembly GCA_026984375.1. Classification (GTDB taxonomy): domain Bacteria; phylum Pseudomonadota; class Gammaproteobacteria; order Methylococcales; family Methylothermaceae; genus Methylohalobius. The sequence goes on from JALSSF010000206.1 coordinate 534, forward strand.
CAGGGGGCGATCCTCGGCGATCCATTTTTCATAGCCGCCGACGAGGAAACGGCAGTCGTAACCCTGGCGGTGAAAGTAGTCGCACAGTTCGGAACTGCGATTGCCGGAAAAACAGAGCAGCACCGTCCGCGCCCCCGGTTTGACCAGTTTGTCCGGCCGGCGGCGCAGGTCGGGGTAGCGGATATGCCAACTGCCGGCGATCCGCCCCTTCTCCACTTCCTCGGGCTCGCGGATGTCGATGAGATTCAACGGCTTCCCCTGTTCGAGCCATCGGGCCAGACGCTCGGTAGCGATGCCGAGCGGATGGGTCAGCTGACGGCTGAAGGAAAGGGTCTTGAGCGAGACGTCACCGACCCGTTTGCCCTCCTCCACCGAAGGCCGGATCAGATTCAGGCGCAAGCGCCGGTTTTCCCGGTCCAGCGCCCGGGTGTACTGATAGACGTTGAGCCCGACCGACAGAGCCAGGCACACCAGGGTGCCCCGAAACACCCAGCGCCAGGCGCGCCGTCGTTCGGTGCGGTAATCGGGTCGCGCACCGGCGCGGTAGGCGAAACCGCCCACCATGACCGAAAGCAGGCCCAGTACCTGGGCCGCACTGGCGGAAAAATTGATCAGCAGGTCGGGCGAGGGGATGGCCCCCGCCGGCCGGGCGACCGAGAAAAGAACCAGAACCACGATCGGCCGCACCACCCACGGGCGGCACGACACCGTCAGACGCTTTGTCATTGTTATCGCTCCTCCCTCCGGATTCCAGGCGACCGGGAAGATCCGCTTCCCGATCGGCGAACCGGTTTGTCACAATGTGACAGTTTTGTGACAGCCCCTTTTAACCATAGAATGGTTTTGCCAAGTTGGCCAACTTTCCAGGAGCCGTCCGATGGAAAACGACCGGAAGACACCTGCCGCACCGCCGACGGCGGATACGATCCAGCTCATGCCCGTTCCCGGACTGGCCGGGCTCCGAGTGGTCGGCGCCGACGCCTTCACCTTCCTCCAGGGTCAAGCGACCTGCGATCTGCGCCGAATCGACCCGACCCGGAGCAGCCTGGGTGCCTTCTGCAATCCTCAGGGCCGGGTCGTCGCCACCTTCCGGATTCTGGCGCGGGAGGACGGGTATCTTCTCCTCCTGGCCGCCGACCTGGCCGAAGCGGTCGCCCGGCGCCTGCAAATGTACGTGTTGCGCGCCAGGGTGGAAATCCAGGTCACGGAGATCGGTCTGGCCGGGGTCGCCGGACCGGCGGCCGTGCGGATCCACCCCCTGCCGGAGGAAACCGACGCCGTGACCCGGATCGAGGACCTGGCGTGGATCCGGGTGCTGGACCGCGACCCACGCTGGCTGGTGGTGGGGGAGCCGCCACGGATTGAGGCGACGTGGCGAGAACTGGAAACCAGACCCGAGGTCGTCGTCACCGGGGACACGGCCTGGTCCCTGCGGGAAATCCGCAGTGGCGTTCCGACGATCCACACCGCCACCTCGGAAAGATTCCTCCCCCAGATGCTCAACCTCGACCGCATCGGCGGCGTCAGTTTCGACAAGGGTTGCTACACCGGACAGGAGGTGATCGCCAGAGCCCAATTCCGCGGCCAGGTCAAGCGGTGCATGTACCGCCTCGCGGGCCCGCTGTCCCAGACGCCGGCACCCGGTGAACCCCTAGTGGACGCGGGTGAGACCGCAGGCCAAGTGATCGAAGCTGCCCCCGCCGGGCCGATGCGGGAATTGCTTGCCGTCGTGAGACGTGACCGGGCACACAGTTCCACGATACGACTGGAAATGGAACCGGCGATCCCGTTGCACCGGCTGGATCTTAGCTATACTTTGCCGTGAAGTTTTCATTCCTTGCGGGAACGGCTGGCTATGCAATTCACCGACGAACGGGAATTCCTCGATCATCTCCTCGACGAAATCAAGAACGACCGCATCGATCTGCCCACCCTGCCGGAAGTGGCGCTCAAAGTGCGTAAGGCGGTGGAAAGCGGCGACACCACGGCATCTCAACTGGCCCAATTGATCAGCGAGGACGCCGCTCTCGCCGCCCGTCTGCTGCAGGTGGCCAACAGCCCTCTGTACCGGGCCCGCACCGAGATCACTAACCTGCAGATGGCCATCATGCGTCTGGGATACGACACGGTGCGATCCCTGATCACCGGCCTGGCGATGAAACAGGTATTCACGCCGGACTCGCCGTTGCTGGAGAAATACTTCCAGACCATCTGGCAGACCAGCGTCGACGTCGCCGCCATCAGCCGGGCCTTGGCATCCCTCTGCTCCCATCTCGACAACGAACAGGCACTGCTGGCGGGCCTGATCCATCAGATCGGCAAACTTCCCATTCTGGTCCTGGCCAACCAGAGTCCCAAGCTCAGCGCCGACCAAGCCCGGCTGGACCGTCTGCTCGAAGCACTACACCCCCGGATCGGGGAAATGATTCTGCAGAACTGGAACTTCCCCGAAACCCTGCTCCAGGTGGTCAGGGAGTATCGCGACTGGCAGCGCCGACCGGACACGGAAGAGGCCGATTACGTCGACGTCATCCAGGTGGCCTACCTGGAAAACTTGACTAGCAAAGGGAAGGAGCCACCGGTGGACGTGTCCCGGATCCCCGCCTTCGGGCGGCTGGGAGTGGCGCCGGAGATCGAAGTCGTCGAACTGGAAGGGATCGACGAAACCCGGCAGATCTTCGCTTAGCGGGGTGCCGATCAACGCCCTTTCCCGCCCCCTTGCCAAGGCTTTTTCCAAGCCGGTATAGTGCGAGTCCAAGATCCACACTGGGCACCGGCATGGCCATAGACGAAACCGCGGTGCGGCGCTTCCGCCGCATCGGCACGATCACGATCGCCGCCGTGTATTTCCTCATCCTGGTGGGCGCCGTGGTGCGGGCCTCGGGTGCCGGCATGGGCTGTCCCGACTGGCCCACCTGCTTCGGCCGCTGGATCCCGCCGACGGCGGAATCCCAGCTTCCCCCCGACTATCACCGGATCTACGCCGATCTGGGCTACGCCGACACCGATTTCAATCCCGTCAAGACCTGGACTGAATACCTCAACCGCCTGACCGGCGTCACCATCGGCATTTTGATCATCGTTACCGTATGGCAGGCCCGGGGGTTCCTGAAACGGGATCCCCCGGTGTTCCATGCCGCCCTCGCCGCCCTGGTGCTGGTGATGTTCCAGGGCTGGCTGGGCGCGGTGGTGGTCAGCAGCAATCTGCACCCGCTGCTGATCACCGCCCACATGCTGCTGGCGCTCGCGATCGTCGCTCTATTGATCTACGCCGTGGCCCGCTCCCAGAGAGCCAGTTTTGCCCGACTGCATCTCCACGCGATCTCCCCGGGCCATACCATACTGCTGGTCCTGATCCTGGCGATGACCCTGATCCAGATCGTTCTGGGGGCCCAGGTGCGGGAAGCGGTGGACACGATCGCCAAAGCCATGGACTACGGCCACCGGGAGTTGTGGCCCGCCAGGCTGCCCTGGGTGTTCTATCTGCACCGGGCCTTCGCCCTCCTGCTCCTGTGCGCCAACCTGGTCGTCATCTGGCGCTTCATCCGTTTTCTGCCGCAGGATCACCTGCTGTTCAAACTCAACCTGATTTTGGGGTTGTTGGTGGTGACGGCGGTCGCCACCGGCATCGGCATGGAACGGCTCGGCATCCCTCCGGTGATCCAGCCGGTCCATCTGCTCCTGGCCAATCTGATCTTCGGCATCCAGTTTCTGCTTCTGGTGAGCCTGCGTTACAGCCGTGGGGAGGAACTGCCTTCGGAAACCGACAGCACCGCTTCCGGGCGAATCGGCGCCACCGACTCGTCCAAGTGACGACAATCCCGACCTCCCAGGCCAGAGGCAAGACCGCTCAGCCAGCCCGGGAACGGTTCCCGGCGCAATCTCACCCAGAACACGGTGACCCGACGGTGGCGGGGGAGAACGGCGACATCGATTCCCTGGGCGCGCAGCCGGTCGGCGACGGCTTCGGCACGGGACCATTCCGAATACAGGCCCAGGGAAACGGCCCCACGCCAGGGACCCCGCTCGAACAGCCAGAGGTCGGTGAGCCCCAGGGCCTGGAGCCGGCGCAGATTCCGCCGCGCCCGGGCCATGTCGGCGGCGGGATACATCAACCAATAACCCTCCACCGCGGTCGCCGGCGCCGTCTCCACCTCCACGTCGATGCCGAGCCGGTGGAGCTGGGCGGCGAAATTTCCCGCCGCCGCCGGATCTTCGAAGGGGCCGGCACACTGGCAGCGCCCGGCGGCCTTCGGCGAAGCCGGCGCCGTGCCCGAGAAGGGCGCCGTTTCGGGCTGCGAGGGCGTCGGTAGCTCCGGGCGCTCCTCCAGAAGAACCAGGGAGGTCGCGACCGAATCGTCCGGGGACACCCATCCATCTCCGGAGGGGCGCGGTTCCCGCATGCCCCACAGCAGCACAATCAGATTGGCCGCCAGCAGAATGGCGAACAAGCGCCGGCTCATACGCCCCGGCTGACCACGGCCAGTCCTTTCAGCACTAGGTCCGGAGCCAGATGGAGCGGCAGGGACAAGTCGGCAGCCAGCCGACTCGCCCCGCCGCCGGTCAGGATCACGTGCAGTGGCGACCAGCACCGTTCCAGTTCCCGCACGCTGCGCTCCACGAAGCCGAGCAAGGCCTGGTGGACTCCCAGGGCCACCGCGGCGGCGGTGCCGTCGGCCAACGGGCCGGACACCGGTTCTTCGCCGTCCAGCCTGAGATCGGCGGTTCCCTGTACCAGGGCACGCCGCATCAGCGCCGCACCGGGGCAGATCAGCCCCCCGTGATGCACGCCGTTCTCATCGACCACGTCCAGGGTCAGGGCCGTACCGCAATCGACGACACAGGCGGGCAGGGGACAATGATGCCGGGCCGCGATCACCGCCAGCCAACGATCCACCCCCAGGCGCTCGGGTTCCCGATAGCCGTTGGTCACGCCGAATCCTTCGGCCTGGGCGCTCAGGAAACGGGGAGTGCGCTTCCAGCGGGTTTCGCTCCAGGAGCGGATGCGTGCAGCCGTCTCGGTTCCCGCCACATTGGCGATCCAGATCCGCCGCGGCACCGGCAGTTCCCCCCAGATCTCCTCCAGACGCTCCTCGGTCAATGCGGCGCCGCCGTCGCAGCTTCCACCCGGCTGCAGCATCCCTTCCTCGAGCAGCGCCCATTTCAGGCGGCTGTTGCCACTGTCAACCAACAGTTCCATCCCCGTCCTCCCGCAGGCGCAATCGGACGTCGCCGGCCGCCAGCAGCCGCTCCCGACCTTGCCGGTCCACCAGCCGCAGCAGACCTTCTTCGGTGACGTCGACCGCGGTGGCCTCAAACCGTTCCCGGCCCTGCCAGACCGTCACCGCCCGGCCGAGAATGCAGTTCCAGCGGCGCCAGTCCCCGAGCCAGGGGGTCAGGCCGCCGTTTTCGTAATCGCCCAACAGCGGCAACAGCCGATTCAACAAGCTGGCGACGGTCCGGTTGCGCGGCGGCATTCGTCCCAGGATGGTGTAGGCATCCACCCACGGCTGATCGATGGCCCCGGCCACCCGCGGGGGCAACCAGAGATTCAAACCCAGACCGACCACCACTTTGCACTCCCCCTGATACTCGCCGACCGCCTCGATCAGCACCCCGGCCAGCTTGCGCCCCCGCCAGAGCACGTCGTTGGGCCATTTCAGGGCGAGCCCGGAAAATCCCAGGCCGTCGAGGGCCCGCACCACGGCGACCCCCACCGCCAGGCTCAAACCCGCGGTCAACGCCGCGTCGGTGAAACGCCACGCCAATGACAAGTAGATGTTGCAACCGAAGGGGGAAACCCAACGCCGTCCCAGGCGTCCCCTGCCCGCCGTCTGGGTCTCGGCCAGGCAGACCCGCGCCTGACCCTCCTCCAGCGGGGCGCTCATCAGATAGCTGTTGGTGGAAGGCAGACAGGCGTGAATTTCCAGGCGGGGCCGGGGGAGACCGGGATCCAGGGCACCGAGGATGGCCGCTTCGTCGAGGCGCTCGAAAGGCTGGGCCAGACGATAACCGCGCCCGGAAACCGCCTGAATCTCCAGCCCCAGATCCTGCAAGGCGCGTATCTGCTTCCAGACGGCGCTCCGGCTCACCCCCAAGTCATGGGCCAGCCGCTCCCCGGAGTGGAAGCGGCCGTCGGCGAGGCGGTTCAACAACGATTCCCCGGTGGGGGACAGCATGGGTTCGTTCGAACAGGCGGATCCGTGCCGCGCTAGTATAACAGGAAAACTCTCTACTCTCCCTCGGAAACCTGTTTGCGCTCACGCAGCAAAGCGAGCTGGCGCTTGACCACGTGGCGGATGAGCACTTCCCGGTCCTGTTCCCGCATACTCAGGAAATCGACCCCCACCCGCCAGCTTTTCTCCCCCTCACAGGGCGAACAATAGACGACCCGGCCGAAGGTGACGATCCCCACCAAGGAGGGCGGCAGCACCATCTTGAGTTCGAGCAGGCCGCCTTCGGCGATGGGCTGATCGGCGTCGAAGGCGATGCCCGCCGCACTGAGGTTTACCTTGCGGGTGGGCTGATCGACCAGGCGGTTGTTGCTGATCATCAGAGCCTGGGCCAGCACGTCGATCTTGCGCTCCAGGGTCTTCAGATACTCGGCCACGTCGGGGTTGTCGCGCTCGATGCGCCGCAGGTGGGCATGGGATTCCTGAGTCAGATACTCCAGGGTCGAGGTCAGGGAGAAGGGATCCAGGACCTGGTTCTGAAACTGGGAAGGATCCGGCATGTCCTCCGGGGCGATGGGGCGATAGACCAGGACGATTTCATCCTCGACCCGGAAAAACCGGCGTCTCTCCTCCGTTTGGTGAGTCGGTTGCAGCGGCTGCATTCGTCTCCTCCCTCGTTCAATGGACGGGCGGGGAGGCCGGTTCCTCCCCGGATGGCTGTTCCAGAATGATTTCCACGCGGCGGTTCCGGGCCCGGTTGGCGGCGGAATCGTTGGGAACCAGGGGTCGGGTGTCGGCGTAACCGGCGACCATCAGCCGCTTGGGATCGACCCCGCCCTTCAGCAGTTCATGGGCCACGGTCACCGCCCGGGCCGCGGACAACTCCCAGTTGGAGCGGTACCACTCGGTGCGAATGGGAACGTTGTCGGTGTGACCGGCCACGATCACCTTGCCACGACTGTGCTTGACCACGGCGATGATCTTTTTCATGGCCGGCCCGAAGCCGGCGTTCAGGACCGCACTGCCGGAGGGGAAGGAACCTCGCTCGTGAATCCGGACGATGATCTTGTCCTTTTCGGTCTCCACGCTGATTCTGCCGGCCTTGATCTCCTCCAGCAGCGATTCCCGAATCCGCCTGGCCTCGGCCTCCAGCTCCTTGCGGCGCTCCTCCGCCAGTCGCCTTTCCATCTCCTCCTTGTCCATCTCCCCCTTGTCCTGCGCCTGGGTCTCCCGGGTGGATTCGGGAATCGCCAGATTGGGCAGGTCCTCGGTGGTGGTCTGGCGGATTTCGTCGAGCGGCGTCGGTTCCACCGTGGCGGGACTGAAATGCTGGGCGATGACGCTGGTGCCCTTGACCACTTCGTAGGCGGCGATCTCGGTCTGGACCCCGAAGGCGTTCTTCAGGGAGGCGGCCATCTGCTTAAAGCGGATCACGTCCATGGTGGCGAACGACAACAGCAGGACGAAAAAACACATCAGCAGCGACATCAGGTCGGCGAAGGTCATCACCCAGGCCGGTGCGCCCGCCTTACACTTGGGACATTCTTCGGCCGATTCGGACATGGTCAGTCACCGTTGTTGCGTTTCTTCTCGGGCACGTAGGCGTTGAGCAGGGTTTCCAGCACCTTGGGATTCATGCCCTCCTGAATGCCGTTGATGGTTTCCAGGACGAGCGACTTGGCGGTCTTTTCATATTCGCTGATCAAGGCCAGCTTGTCCGCCAGGGGAATGGCGAAGGCGTTGGCGATCACCGCCCCGTACAGCGTGGTCAGCAGGGCCACCGCCATGGCCGGCCCGATGCTCGCCGGGTCCGACATGTTGGCCAGCATCTGCACCAGACCGATCAGGGTCCCGATCATCCCCATGGCCGGGGCCATGTCGCCGATGGCCGACCACATGGCCTGTCCCACCTCGTGACGCTTGATCGCCTGGTTGATCTCCTCGCTGAGCATCTTGCGGATCAGGGCCGGATCGTGACCGTCGACACAGAGAGTGATCCCCTTCTGCAGAAAGGGATTCTCGACGTTTTCGTTCTCCAGGGCCAACAGACCGTTCTTGCGCGCCACGTCGGCCAGCCGCACCGCCTCCTCGATCAGCTTGGCGGGGTCGTCGAGCTTGTTGAAGAACGCCTTCAACGCCACGCCGAAGGAGCGGAAGAAATCGCCCAGGGTGATTTTCATCAGGGTCACCATGAAGGTGCCCCCGAACACGATCAGGATCGAGGGGACGTTGATGAACAGGCTGAAATCGCCCCCCATGGCGATGGAGGCCCCGATGATCCCGAGACCACCGAGAAAACCCACCAGCGTTGCGATGTCCAAAGGGTGACCCTCCTCACGAATTTCACTCCACTACTTAGAAAAGTAGCACGCCGACGGCGGATGAAAAGCCGGTAAGGGGACGGCGGTCAAATCTCGACCACCCGGTCGGCGCGGAAATCGGCCACCAGCCGGCGCCCCTGATAACCACGAGGATTGCACAGCACCCGGGTGTCGGCGCAGCGGTAGTCCCACACCACATGGGTATGGCCGTGAAACCAGGCGGCGATCTCGTAGCGGTACATGAGCTCGCGCAGATCGTTGCAGTAGGCGAAACGGTTGAGGGCCGAGGGGCGGTTGTCCCAGCTCCAGAAAGTGGGGGCGTGATGGGTCACCACCACGGTCGGTCCCGGGAAAGGGGTCTGCAGCGCCCGTTCCAGCCACTCGCGCGAGCGCCGGTGCAGGGACAGATAATGATGGAGGCGGTAGTCACCGTCCCGGAAACGGATCTTGCGGAAATCGTTGACCGACGACTCCAGCCGGCTCACGTCTTCGTCCCCGGCTCCCAGGTCGGTCCACAGGGTGCAGCCGAGAAAGCGCACCCGGCCGATCACGTGGCTGCCGTTTTCCAGAAAGCACACTTGGCTGCCCTTCGCCGCTTCGCTCAGGCGGGCGAGCAGGGAAGTATATTCGTGGGAATAGAACTCGTGATTGCCGGCCACGTAGATCACCGGCTTGTTCAGGCGCGCCAGCCAGCGCAGTCCCTGCAGGCCGACGCCGATGTCACCGGCGGCCACCACCACGTCGGCATCGACCTGCGGTAGTTCGATGGCGCCGAATTCCAGATGAATGTCGGAAAAATAATGAATCCTCACGGAAGCGGCGTTTCACTTATAATGTTGCCACGGTGACCGTCGGGTCGTTCCATCAACAATACTAGCAGCTGACACGCACTTCGAAGGCAGACATGAGCACCCCCCCAATCCCGAGAAGAACCTCCGTCGGCGTCCGGGTCGGCAACGTTCAAATCGGCGGCGGCGCCCCCGTCGTCGTCCAGTCCATGACCAACACCGCCACCGAGGACGTGGCCGCCACCGTGGACCAGGTGATCGAACTGGCCCAGGCCGGCTCGGAAATCGTCCGCATCACCGTCAACACCGAAGCGGCTGCCGCCGCCGTCCCCAGGATCCGCGAGGAACTGGACCGCCGCGGCTGCGACGTGCCGTTGGTGGGTGACTTCCACTTCAACGGCCACCGCTTGCTGGCCAAACACCCGGCCTGCGGCGAGGCGCTCGCCAAGTTTCGTATCAATCCCGGCAACGTCGGCCGCGGCTCCAAGCGCGATCCCCAGTTCGCCCAGATGATCGAATTCGCCCTTCGCTTCGACAAGCCGGTGCGCATCGGCGTCAACTGGGGCAGCCTCGACCAGTCGGTACTGGCCCGCCTGCTGGACGAGAACGCCAAATCTCCCACTCCCCGCGATCTGGACGAGGTGATGCGCGACGCGGTGATCACCTCGGCCCTGGAAAGCGCCGCCAAAGCCGAGGAACTGGGGTTGCCGCCGGATCGAATCGTCATTTCCTGCAAGATGAGCGGAGTGCAGGAGCTGATCGCCGTCTATCAGGAACTGGCCCGGCGCTGCGACTACGCCCTTCACCTGGGGCTGACCGAAGCCGGCATCGGCACCAAGGGCATCGTCGCTTCCACCGCCGCCCTCGCGGTGTTGCTGCAGCAGGGCATCGGCGACACCATCCGTATCTCCCTGACCCCGGAGCCGGGCGCCTCGCGCACCAAGGAAGTCGTCGTCGCCCAGGAGATCCTCCAGACCATGGGGATCCGCTCCTTCACCCCCCAGGTCATCGCCTGCCCCGGCTGCGGCCGCACCACCAGCGATTACTTCCAGCGGCTGGCCCAGCAGATTCAGGACTACCTGCGCCGCAAGATGCCCGAATGGCGGGAACGATACCCCGGCGTCGAGGAGATGCACGTGGCGGTGATGGGCTGCGTGGTCAACGGCCCCGGGGAAAGCAAGAACGCCAACATCGGCATCAGCCTGCCGGGAACGGGGGAGAACCCGGTGGCGCCGGTGTACGAGGACGGGCGCAAGACCGTCACCCTCAAGGGCGATCGGATCGCCGAGGAATTCCAAGCCCTGGTGGAACGCTACGTGGAAAGCCGTTACGGCCAGGCCCGGCGACGGCAGGCATAAAAAAACCGCCTGGAAAGGTGTCCCGGCACCTGCCGGGGCCTTTCTTCCGCGGTCCTGAAATAATCAGGTTTTCGTTCGGCGATCAGTTCCAGCGCTGGACCTGGGCCTTCCAGGTGCCGTCCGGCTGTTTCTTGAAGACGTTGTAGATGACGCCGTCGTAGGTGTATTTCAGCTCGCCGTCCAGGTTGTTCCAGCGCAAGGTCGACACCACGGTGTCGTCCTTGGAGTAGAGGACGTCGTCCAGATCCATCTCGTAACGACCGCCCTTCTTGGCCAGCAAGTGGCGCCAGAAGCGGCGAATGGCCGCCTTGTCCTTCACCACCTCGCCATTGGGCAGCAACACCATGGCATCCTTGGCGTACAGATGCATCAGGGCGTCGAGATTGCCCTGGCGCAGCACCTGATTCCATTTCGAGACCGCCTCGTTCACCGAACGCGGTGCATCCTGGGCCGCTGCCATAGCGCTCAATCCCACCAGAGTCAGGATCATCAGCAATTTCTTCATGGTCGTCTCCGCTTAGTTCTAAAGTTAGAATCCATCGTTATTATAATAACGATTTACAAAATTTCAATATAATACATATTATTTCATATAATTGAACAATAGAGCGAAAAAAGCATCGTTCCCAAAGCAACTATAGCCCGGAAAATTGACCGGTTCGTGACCGGCTTAACGAACTGGATTATTGGGGATGGGAAACGACGAAGCCCTTCAGCCCCAGCCGCTCGTGAATGCGTTCGGCCAGCCTTGCCGCCTCGCTCTTGTCGAGCACCGGTCCCACGCGGACCCGGTAGCGAAGTCCCTTGGGGGTGGCCACGGTATCGACGAAGGCGGGGAAACCGGCGCCGCGTAACCTCGCCTCCAGCTTGGCGGCATTGTCCGACTGCACGAAACTGCCCACCTGGACCGCCCAGGCGGAGGCAAGGGGCAGTCTGGGCGGAGGAGAGACCACGGAGGGCGGGGGAAGTTCCCCGGGGGCGGGGGGCTCCGGCAGGGTGTCTTCCAGAGCAGGCGGACGGATCAGGGCATCCTCGAACAACATGGGCAGGAAGATGACGGCCAGCAGCACCAGCACCGCACCGCCGACCAAACGCCGTTTCAACCGTTCATCCATCGGAGGCCAGTACTTCCGCTGCCAGAAAGAAGGAACCGAAGACCACGATCACGTCGTCCGGCCGGGCCCGCCGTCTCAGGGCCGCCAGCGCCTGGCGGCAATCGGCGAACCCGCTCAACGGCGTTTTCAGGCCTTCGGCGGCGAAGGCCCGGTGCAGCCGCTCCAGGGACGCCGCCCGGGGATTGTCCGGCAACGGCGCCAAGGCCCAGAGCGCGACCCGGTGCTTCATCTGGCGGAGCATTCCCTCGATGTCCTTGTCGGCCATGGCGGCGAAGAGGGCCAAGATCCGTCTCCCGGGAAAGCGCTGGGCCAGGTAATCCGACAGCAGCCGGACCGCCTGGGGGTTGTGGGCCACGTCCAGGAGCACGGGCGGATCGCCGTCGATGAGCTGGTAGCGTCCCGGCAGGTGAACCCGGGTCAGACCGGCACGGATCGCGTCGACAGCCACCGGAAGGCTGAACTTCCGCAAGGCGGCGACCGCCACCGCGGCGTTGTCCAACTGCTGTCTTCCCGGGAGGGCCGGAAGGGGTAGCCCCTCCAGCCGGGAATCGGCGTCCTGCCAGTCCCAGGTCTCCCCGTGGAGGCGATGATCGAAATCCCTTCCCAGACGGAACAGCCTGGCCCCCAGCTTCGCCCCGTACCGCAGCAGACTGGCGGGCGGCTGCCGATCCCCGATGATGGCCGGACGCCCCGGACGCAACACCCCGGCTTTCTCGAGACCGATGGCTTCGCGGTCCTCCCCCAACCATTCCTTGTGATCGATGTCGACGCTGGTGACGATGGCCACGTCGGCATCGATCACGTTGACGGCGTCCAGGCGCCCTCCCAGCCCCACTTCCAGCAATTGGACCTCGACACCGGCCCGATGGAATAGATCCAGCGCGGCCAGGGTGGCGAACTCGAAGAAACTCAGACTGACCCCGTCGCGGGCCCGATCGATCCGGTCGAAGGCGGCGCAGATGTCCCGGTCGCTTACGGGAGCACCGTCGATCCGAATGCGCTCGTTGTAGCGCAACAGATGCGGGGAAGTGTAGGCACCCACCCGGTAGCCGGCGGCGCGGAGCACCGCGTCCAGCAGCGCCACACAGGAACCCTTGCCGTTGGTACCGGCGACCGTGATGGTCGGCGGCGGCCGGTAACGGGGGGACAGGCGCTCGAAGACCCGGCGCACCCGTCCCAGGCCGAGGTCGATCTTGCGGGGATGAAGCGTCTGTTGCCAGGAAAGCCAGTCTTCCAGGCAAGCGAAGCGGGGCCTAGGCTGCGTCACCCTCGTCGCCCACTCGCGCCGCGGATCCGATATCCACCCCCAATTCCCCACCGTGCCGATCCTGGGAAGAGGGACGGAGCAGCGTTCGGGCGGGACTCAGGAGCGCCAGTAGACCAGCGACGGTATCACGCAGGTCGCGGCGGTCGACGATCATGTCCAGGGCGCCGTGTTCCAGAAGGAACTCGCTGCGCTGGAAACCCTCCGGTAGCTTCTCGCGCACGGTCTGCTCGATCACCCGCGGGCCGGCGAAGCCGATCAGGGCCCCCGGCTCGGCGAGGTTCAGGTCCCCCAGCATCGCCAGGCTGGCCGACACCCCGCCCATGGTGGGGTCGGTCATCACCGAGACGAACGGCAGACCCGCCGCCCCCAGCCGGGCCAGAGCTGCCGAGGTCTTGGCCATCTGAAACAGGGACAGGAGGGATTCCTGCATCCGTGCCCCGCCGCTGGCGGTGAACACCACCAGTGGAATCTTGTCCGCCAGGGCGCGCTCGACGCCGCGGACGAAGCGTTCGCCGACCACCGACCCCATGGAGCCGCCCATGAAGTTGAAGTCGAAGGCCGCCGCCACCAGGGCCTGCCCCTTGAGCAGACCGCGCATCACCACCAGGGCGTCGGTTTCGCCGGTGGCCTTCTGGGCCTGGGCGATGCGGTCCCTGTACTTCTTGGTATCCTTGAACTTGAGAGGATCGCTGGGACGAAGCTCGGCGCCGATTTCCTCACGCCCCTCCGGATCGAGGAAGACGTCGAGGCGCTTGCGCCCACCGATGCGCATGTGGTGGTTGCACTTGGGGCACACCTCCAGGTTGCGTTCCAGTTCCGCCTTGTAGAGGATGGCGCTGCAGGCCGGGCACTTGCTCCACAACCCCTCCGGCACCCCGCTCTTGCGATTGGCCTCGGTGCGAATCCGGGCCGGAACCAGCTTCTGGAACCAACTCATGCCGGCGCCACCTCCGCGTCCATCGCCCGGCGCATCGCCACCAGCAGGGCGGTGATCTCAGGGCCGATCCGCGCCGGGGCTTCCAGGTTTTCCTCCACCTTGGCCACCAGGGCGCTGCCCACCACCACGGCGTCGGCGAGCCGCGCCATGCGGGCGGCGGTGGCCGCATCCTTGACCCCGAAACCGACCCCCACCGGCAGTTTGGCCAGGGCCTTGATCGCCGCCACCTTGCGGGCCACGTCCTCCAGATCCAGATGGCCGGCACCGGTCACCCCCTTGAGGGAGACGTAATACAGATAACCCCGACCGGCGGCGTCGGCCTGTTCGATGCGCCGTGGCGGGCTGGTAGGGGCGAGCAGGAAGATGGGGTCGATACCGGCCTCGTACAGCGACGGCAGCAAGGCGTCCCGGGCCTCTTCCACCGGCAGATCCACTGTCAGCACCCCGTCGACGCCCGCCGCCTTCGCCCGGGACACGAACTCGCCGTAACCCAGACGCTCGATGGGATTGAGATACCCCATCAGCACGATGGGGGTTTCGCCGTCGCGGCGGCGGAATTCGGCCACCATGTCCAACACCTGGCGCAGCGAGGTGCGGTGACGCAGAGCACGCTCGGAGGCCCGTTGGATCACCGGGCCGTCGGCCATGGGATCGGAAAACGGTACTCCCAGCTCGAGGATGTCGGCACCGGCAGCGACCATCTCGTGCAACAGAGGCACGGTGAGGCCGGGCTCGGGATCCCCGGCGGTGATGAAAGGAATCAGAGCTTTGCGGCCCTGGGCGCGCAGTCGGTCGAATCGGGCTTGAATACGGCTCACAGTTTCAGTCCCTCCCGTTCGGCGACGGTGTGAATGTCCTTGTCCCCGCGGCCGGACACGTTGACGATCATGATCTGCTCCTTGTCCATCTGCGGGGCCAGCTTCATCGCATAGGCCAGGGCATGGCTCGACTCCAGCGCCGGCATGATGCCCTCGATGCGGGTGAGACTGTGGAACGCCTCCAGGGCCTCGTCGTCGGTGACGCTGACGTAGGTGGCCCGCCCCGAGTCCTTGAGCCAGGCGTGCTCTGGACCGACGCCGGGATAGTCGAGACCGGCGGAAATGGAATGAGTCTCGATGATCTGGCCGTCGTCGTCCTCCATCAGATAGGTGCGGTTGCCGTGCAGCACGCCGGGACGACCGGCGCACAGGGGCGCGGAATGCCGCCCGGTCTCCAACCCCAAACCGGCGGCCTCGACCCCGTACAGGGCCACGCCATCGTCCTCGATGAAGGGATAGAACAGGCCGATGGCGTTGGAACCGCCGCCGACGCAGGCCACCAGGGCGTCGGGCAAGCGCCCGGCCTTTTCCAGGATCTGGCGCTTGGCCTCGCGGCCGATGACCGCCTGGAAGTCGCGCACCATCGCCGGATAGGGATGGGGACCGGCGACGGTGCCGATGATGTAGAAGGTGTCGTCCACGTTGGTGACCCAGTCGCGCAGGGCCTCGTTGAGGGCGTCTTTGAGCGTCCTGGAACCGGAGGACACCGGCCGCACTTCGGCCCCCAGCAGCGACATGCGGTAGACGTTGAGCTTCTGCCGCTCCACGTCCACCTCGCCCATGTAGACCACGCACTCCAGCCCCAGGCGGGCGGCGACGGTGGCGGTGGCCACGCCGTGCTGCCCCGCGCCGGTCTCGGCGATCACCCGCCGCTTGCCCATGCGCCTGGCCAGAAGGGCCTGGCCGATGGTGTTGTTGACCTTGTGGGCGCCGGTGTGGTTGAGATCCTCGCGTTTGAGATAAATTTGCGCTCCGCCCAGCTCGCGGCTCCAGCGCTCGGCGTAGTAGAGCGGCGAGGGCCGGCCCACGTAGTCGCTCAAATCCCGGTCGAGTTCGGCGAGAAAGTCCGGGTCCTTGAGATAAGTTTCGTAGGCCGCCTTCAGCTCCTCGAGGGGGTACATCAGGGTTTCGGCCACGAAGATACCGCCGTAGGGGCCGAAATGGCCGCGCTCGTCCGGCATTCGATAAGTATGCAAGTGTTCAGGTGCTGTCGCCATGTCCAACCTCTCGTAAAAACGCCGCCATCTTCGCCGGATCCTTGACGCCCTTTGCGCTCTCCACTCCGGAGCTGACGTCCACCGCCCAGGGACGGACCCGGCGGACCGCCTCGGCCACGTTGTCCGGGCTCAGCCCGCCCGCCAGGATCACCGGTAGCGGCAAATCCGCAGGGATCCGCGCCCAGTCGAAGCGCTCGCCGGTGCCGCCGGGAACGGCCGGATGCCAGGCGTCCAGCAGCAGGCCGCGGGCCTGATGGAAACGTTCGGCCTCACGGTACAGGTCTATGCCTTCCGCCATCCGGATCGCTTTGATGTAAGGACGGCCGTAGCGGGCACAGTCTTCCGGACTTTCCTGGCCGTGGAACTGGAGCAGATCCAAAGGCACCCGTTCCAGCACCGCCTCGACGGTTTCCGGCGCGGCATCCACGAACAGCCCCACCACGGTCACGAACGCCGGCAGGGCCGCGGCGATCACCCGGGCGGTCTCCAGCGTCACATACCGCGGACTGTCGGGATAGAACACCAGACCGACGGCATCCACCCCCAGACGCGCTGCTTCCAACGCATCGCCGGGACGGGTGAACCCGCAAATTTTAACCCGCGTCCGGGACAAAGTCGCGCTCCTCCTCCACCCGTTTGATGTCCTGGGGCAGCCGCGCGAAGATCGGCTGGCGCGGCAGACCGAATTTCTCAGGATACCAGATTCCGGCGAAATACAAACCATTCGGCGGAGCGGTGACACCGCCGGCGCGGCGGTCGCGGGCGGCCAGTACCTCGGCGGGCCAGTCCACCGGCCGCTTGCCGCTGCCCACCGCCATCAGCACCCCGGCGATGTTGCGCACCATGTTGTGCAGGAAGGCGTTGGCGACGATGTCGATGAACACCTCGTCGCCCTGGCGGCCGACCTCCAGCAGATAGACCCGGCGGCAGGGGCTTTTGGACTGGCAGTAGGGGCCGCGGAAGGAGGAAAAATCGTGCTCGCCGATCAGATGGGCGGCGGCCCGGCGCATCCGGTCCTCGTCCAGGGGCCGGTGACACCAGGTCAGCTGGGTCCGCCCCAGGGCCGGGGCCACCGGCCGGTTGCAGATGCGGTAACGGTACCAACGCGCCAGGGCGCTGCGCTGGGCGTGGAAATCGTCGGCGACCGGCCTGGCCCACAGCACCCGGACGTCGTCCGGCAGACGGGTGTTGGTGCCCTGGACCCAGGCGCGCGCCGGGCGCCGGGCATCGGTGTCGAAATGGACGATCTGCTCCAGGGCGTGGACGCCAGCGTCGGTGCGGCCGGCGGCCACCACCCGCACCGGGGCGGCGGCGACGAAGGCCAGGGCCCGTTCCACCGCTTCCTGGACCGAGGGGCTATGACGCTGATACTGCCAGCCGGCGTAGCGGCTGCCGTCGTATTCCAGTTTCAGGGCGATGCGCATGGTATCTCAGTCCACCACCCGGCGATAGCCGCACAATCCCAGTTGCAGGGTCCGCAGTAAGTCGTACTCCTCGGGGATGGCGCTTTGGCACAGGGGTCCGCGGCGGACGACAGCCTCCCGTACCATCGCCATGAACTCGTCGATGGACATCACCTTCCCACCGCCCAGTTCCCGCCGCCCGGCGGACACCAGGATGGCCACCTGCTCCAGGGGTGTGCTCGGTTCCAGCCAGGGAAAGATCTCGCGGTGAATGTAACGCCGGCCGGCCTCGAACTTGCGCCGGAAGCGGATTTCCCGCTCCTCCCAGGGCTGGGTGTCGATGGAGGGCTCCAGGTGGATCAGATGATCGCTGTAGGGATGGTAGGCGACGATGTCCAGCTCCCCCGACCAACCTCCCTGTTCCCGCGCCCCGACCCGGACGTTGCCGCGGACGATGTAGCCACGCCATTGATAATACTGGCGCACCAGCTTCTCCAGATGGTTCATCGCCCAAGTTCGGCCTCCAGACGCTGGACCTCCTTCGGAGTCAACTCGTAAAACCGGCCGATCTTGAGACCCGGCGGTAACGCCACCGGCCCGTAACGCACCCGGATCAACCGGCTCACCGTCACCCCCAGCGCTTCCCACAGACGGCGGACGATGCGGTTGCGGCCCTCCTTCAGGGTCACCCGGTACCAGGTGTTGGCGCCCCCGCCCCCCACCGGCTCGATGGACTCGAAGCGGGCCGGACCGTCTTCCAGCTCGATCCCTTGGGCCAGGCGTTCCAGCATGTCGTCGGTCACCCTGCCGTAGACCCGCACCGCGTATTCCCGCTCCAGTTCGCCGGAAGGATGCATCAGGCGGTTGGCCAGTTCACCGTCGTTGGTGAGCAGCAACAGACCCTCGGTGTTGATGTCGAGGCGCCCCACCGCCACCCAGCGGCCCTTGCCCAGCTTCGGCAGACGCTGGAAGACCGTGGGCCGGCCCTGGGGATCGCGGCGGGTCACCACCTCCCCCGGCGGCTTGTGATAGACCAGCACCCGGGTCCGGGTGGTCAGACGCCGGTCCAGGTTGACCGGCCGACCGTGCACCTTGACCCGATCGCCCCGGTGCCAACGCTCCCCGAGCCGGGCCTGACGGTTGTTGATCTCCACCCGGCCTTCGCGGATCCACTGCTCGATCTGGCGCCGCGAGCCCAGGCCGGCATGGGCCAGCACCTTGTGGAGGCGCTCGCCGTCGGGCAGGCTTCCGCCCGGATCGGATTCAGTCGGTGTTCGTTTTGTCTTCATCGGCGGGCAGGGGTGGTAATTGTTCGAGGGCCTCGAGGTTGAAATCGGCGAGAAATTTGTCCGTGGTCCGGTAGAGCGCGGGGCGTCCCGGCACTTCTTTGTGGCCGACCACCCGGATCCATTCGCGCGCCTCCAGAGTACGGATGATCTGGCTGCTGACCGTCACCCCGCGGATGGCCTCGATGTCGCCCCGGGTCACCGGCTGGCGATAGGCGATGACCGCCAGGGTCTCGAGCAAGGCGCGGGAATAACGCCCCACCTTCTCGGGAAACAAGCGGCTCACCCAAGGGGAAAATTCCCGCCGTACCTGGTAGCGCCAGCCGCCGGCCACCCGGACCAGCTCGAGGGGACGACCTTCGCAGTTCCGCCGGAGACGCGCCAAAGCCGCCTCCAACTCCCCACGATCCACCCCCTCGTCCGCCAGCAGCGACAGCAACTGTCTTTCGTCCAGGGGCTCGGGCGAGGCCAGCAGCAACGCCTCGACGATATCCGGCAGGATCATCGCAGTTGGACTTGGATCGGTGCCAGAGGTTCGCGCTGCAACACCTCGATGCGCCCTTCCCGGCAAAGCTCCAGCAGGGCGAGAAAGGTGACCACCAGTCCGGCGCGCCCTTCGCCGGGATCGAACAAGCGTTCGAACGCCACCGGCTTTCCGTGCCCGAGCGATTCGAGCAAGCGGACCATGCGCGCCCGTACCGACAGCGACTCCCGCGGGACGGCGTGACTTCGGCCGCGCTCCGCCCGCACCAGGACCTGGCGGAAGGCGTCGGCGAGCTGATCGACGGTGACCTTCGGCAAGTTCGGGGTCCTGGGCGGCAGGTCGGCGGTCAGGAGCACCGGGAACAGGTCCCGCCCGAGGCGCGGCAGACCGTCCAGTTCCACGGCGGCCTGCTTGATCCGTTCGTATTCCTTCAGACGCCGGACCAGTTGGGCCCGGGGATCCTCCTCCGCATCTTCCTCCTCCGCCGGCTTGGGAAGCAACAGGCGGGACTTGATCTCCGCCAGCAGTGCCGCCATCAGGAGATATTCCGCCGCCAGCTCGATGCGCAGCCGCTCCATCACCGCGATGTAGCCGAGATATTGCTCCGTCACCTCGGTGACGGAAACCGCCATGATGTCGAGATTGCGGCGCTGGATCAGATAGAGCAGCAGATCCAGCGGCCCCTCGAAGGTCTCCTCGAGGACGACCCGAAGCGCGTCCGGGGGAATGTAGAGGTTTTCCGGGAACTCGTGCAGGGGAGTTCCCCGAACCTTGGCGACGACCGCTCCGGTCACGACAATCCCGCCAGCGAAAAGAACCAGCCCTGCATGTCGTGGATGATCGGACCGAGGATGCGGCCGAGCATGCCGGTGATCAGCAACAGCAGCAGGAGGGGCATGCCGTAGGGTTCCAACTGGGCCACCATGCCCGCCCAGCGCCCCGGCAGCACACCGACCAGCACCCGGCCGCCGTCCAAAGGCGGGATCGGCAGCAGATTCAGGATCATCAGCACCAGGTTGAAGAAAATCCCGGCCGCGCCCATGTAAATCAGCGGCACCGACACGTACGACATCTCCAGCCAGATTCCCAGCCGCGCCACCAGGGCCCAGAACAACGCCATGCCCAGGTTGGCGCCGGGGCCTGCGAGCGCCACCAGGGCCATATCCCGCTTGGGGTTGCGCAATCTGCCGTAATCCACCGGCACCGGCTTGGCCCAGCCGAAGATGAATCCCCCCAGCAACAGCATGATCAGCGGCACCGCCACCGTGCCGATCGGATCGACGTGATGGAGGGGATTGAGGGAAAGACGTCCGAAACGCTTGGCGGTGTCGTCCCCCAGCAGAGAGGCGACCCAACCGTGGGCCACCTCGTGCAAGGTGATGGCGAATAGAATGGGCAATACCCAGACGGCGAGCTTCTGCACCAGGGTCAGTTCTTCCATAATCGCTCAGCTCATCAAGGCTTCCAGCCGTTCCCGCCCCTTGCCCCAGCGCACCACTTCCGGCACTTCGTCGGCCAGGACGACGATGGTGGTGGGCTCGTAAGGCACGATACCGGCGTCGATCACCAGATCCACCTGCTTTTCCAGGCGCCGGCGGATCTCGCGGGGATCCTCCAGCGCCCGCTCTTCCCCCGGCAGTATCAGCGTGGTGCTGAACAGCGGCTCGCCCAGCTCCTCGAGCAACGCCTGCACCACTGCATGCGCGGGGATGCGGATGCCCACCGTCTTGCGGCTCGGATGCTGGAGGCGCCGGGGCACTTCCCGGGTCGCCTTCAACACGAAGGTGTAAGGCCCTGGCGTCAACGCCCGGATCAAGCGGTGGGCTTCGTTGCCCAGGCGGACGAACTGGGACACCTGGGACAGGTCGTGACACACCAGGGTGAAATTGTGCTTCTCCCCCAGTTGTCTCAGTTGGCGGATCCGGTCCAGCGCCTTCTTGTCCTCGATCCGGCAGGCCAGGGCGTAGGAGGAATCGGTCGGATATGCGATCACGCCGCCGCGGCGCAGAATCGCCGCCGCCTGCCGGATCAAGCGCGGCTGGGGATGATCGGGATGAATTTCGAAATACTGTGCCATGGGGTGGGTCATGCGGGTCCACCGATGCGCCTCGGCACGGCCGCCGGGGCACCGAGGATTTGAATCCGGTCGGCTATAGCGTAACACGTCCTGTGGCAGGTGAATATACATCAGAATCGTGCTCACCCGCCTTCCCGGACGGTCACGACCCGGTCACGCAGATACACCGGGCGGGCCGCTTCCGGCGCCACCCATTCGGCGGGATCGGTGGCAGCCGCCAGGCGGGCGATCCAGGCGGCCCGCGGCAGACGGCGAGGCCAGACGACCCGCAGCCGATCCCCGAAACGACTCCGAAGCACCCGGCCGTAAGCTGACCAGCCCGGTCCCACGGCCACCGCCTCGGTCACCGTCTCGGGCAGCGGGGCTTCCTCCGGGGCGACCACCCGCTCCCGGCCGACCAAGGCGACTCCTTCTCCCTGGCGGCGATAGACACCCCAGTAAACCTCGTTCATACGAGCGTCCAGGGCCGCCACGGCGTACGCCACCGACGTCTCGGCCAGGATCTCGGCCGCCAGGGCCGCCAGGGTCGACACCGGCACCACCGGCAGCCCCGCCCCCAGCGCCGTCCCCTGCGCCACCCCGGCGGCGATGCGCAGCCCGGTGAAGGCGCCGGGACCGCGGCCGAAGGCGAGGGCGTCCAGATCGGCGAGGGTGAAACCGGCCTCGTCGAGCAGTCCCTGCAACATCGGCAGGATCAATTCGGCGTGACGGCGCGGAGCCACCTGGAAGCGCTCGCGCACCTCGCCCGCCAGGTAGAGGGCGGCGGAACAGGCTTCGGTGGCGGTTTCAAGGGCGAGGATCTTCATGAAGAAAAAAACGTTCCACTTCCTTCGGATCGGTGGTGTGCGGCATGGGCGGCAGACTGTCGAGGAAGACCTTGCCGTAGCCGCGCTCCTTCAAGCGGGGGTCGCACAACACCAGCACCCCCCGGTCGCCGGCGTCGCGGATCAGCCGGCCCACCCCCTGTTTGAGGGCGATCACCGCCGCCGGCAACTGCCAGGCCGGGAAAGGATCGTACCCGCGGTCGCGCAGGCTGGCAAGCCGGGCCTGGCACACCGGGTCGGCGGGGGAGGCGAAAGGCAGCTTGTCGATGATCACGCACGACAGCGCCGGGCCGCGCACGTCCACCCCCTCCCAGAAACTGGCGGTACCCAGCAGCACGGCGTTGCCCAGCTCCCGGAACCGGGCCAGCAGCACCGCCTTGGGGGCCTGGCCCTGGACCAGGCAGGGCCAGGGGAGGTCGGCGAGGAGGGCGGCGGCCTCGTTCAGGGCCCGGTGGCTGGTGAACAGCAGAAAGGCCCGCCCGCCGCTGGCCTCGAGCACCGGGCGCACGGCGGCGATCAGGCGCCGGGTGTAGTCGGACGCCGCCGGGGCCGGCAACCCCGGGGGCAAATACAGCAGCGCCTGACGGCGGTAGTCGAAGGGACTAGGCCAGATGCGGCAATCCACCTCGTCCTCGGCCAGCCCCAGTTGGGCGAGAAAATGGCCGAAGCCGCCGGCCACGCTGAGGGTCGCCGAGGTGAAGACCCAGGCAGCCTCGAAACGCTTTCGGTAACCGGCGAAAGCGCCGCCGACCGCCAGGGGAGTGGCGTGAAGGGCGAAGCGGCGGGAACCGGCCTCGAACCAGCGCACCCAGCCCTCACGGTCGCCGTCGCGCCAATCCCGCAAACGGCCGGCCAGGCGTTCGGCACGCTCGCAGCAACGGGTCAAGCCCGCCTCGGCGCCGGCCAAGGGCCCCAGGGCCTCGGCCAGCGCCGCCAGGGCGGCATCGACGGTCGCCAACGCCGCCTCGGCCGCCGGCGGCAGTTCCGCCGCCGCCCCCCGTCCCGGCCCGCCGGCGAAAGCCGCCAACGCCTGCCGCACGGCACCCTGCAGTTCCGCCAGGGCGGTGCGCACCGGCGGCGCCGCCAGGCGGGCCTGGCGCATCTCCGTGACCACGTCCCGCATCAACTCCTGAATCTGTCGGGCCGTGAGGGTCTCGCCGAGGAAGCGGGCCGCGGTGTCGGCGAACTGGTGGGCCTCGTCCACGATCACGGCGTCGGCGTCCGGCAGCAGGCTGCCGTAACCCTCCTGACGCAGCGCCCAGTCGGCGCACAGCAGATGATGGTTGACCACCACCAGATCCGCCTCCAGGGCCTTGCGCCGGGCCCTGAGTAGAAAACAGTCGGCGACGAAGGGACAATCCTGCCCCAGACAGGTGTCCTCGGTGGAAGTCAGACGCGGCCAGCCGGGCCAGTCCTCCGGCAGTTCGGCCAGTTCGGCGATGTCGCCGACGGCGGTGGCCGACGCCCAGCGCCGCACCCGCGCCAAGGCCCGGCGATCGGCCTCGTCCCGGAACAGATCCCCGTCCAAGGACTGCTGCAGACGGTAGTGGCACAGGTAATTGCCCCGCCCCTTGAGGGGCACGACCCGAAACGGCCGGCGCAGCGCCTGCCGGAGCCGGGGCAGATCGCGATCGACCAGCTGATCCTGGAGATTGCGGCTGCCGGTGGCGACGATCACCTGCTTCCCCGACAGCAACGCCGGCAGCAGATAGGCGAAGGTCTTGCCGGTGCCGGTACCCGCCTCGGCCACCAGGATGCCGCCGTGCGCCAGGGTTTCGGCCACCGCCACGGCCATCTCCACCTGGGCTCCGCGGGGGGCGTAACCGGCGACGACCCGGGCTAGGGGGCCGTCGGCGGCGAACCAGTCCGCCACACCTTGAGACTCCCCGGTGCGGGGGCTATGCTTGAAGGAAACCATCGGCGGAGCGAGCCATGAAAAGGCGCTACTCTACCACATGGCGACAGGGGTGAGTCATGGAACCGAACCTGCGCCTGTTCCTGCTCCACCAACTGCTCCTGTCCCACCGCCGCCCGGTGCCCCGCCGGCTCCTGGAGGAACGGCTGGGATGCTCCCGGGCCACCTTCAAGCGCCTCCTCGCCCGCCTGCGGGAGATCACCAAGGACCCCATCCCCTACGACGCCGAGGCCAACGGCTACCACTATCTGGAGCCGGAACGGCACCGCAGCGACCTGCCGGCCCTGTGCCTCGACGTGGACGAACTGCGCGCCCTGCTGGTGATCCAGCAGCAACTGCGCCAGTTGCAGCCGGGGCCGTTGAGCGAGGTTCTCGCCCCCCTCGGCCGCACCGTGACCCGGCTGCTCGGCGACGACCAGCCGGCGGCGGAACTGGCCCGGCGCATCCGCCTGGTCCCCCTGGGCCAGCGCCCCCTGCCCCTCTATTTCCCCCGTCTGGCCAGCGTCATCCTCGAACGCCGCCGCCTGCGCATCGTCTATCACGCCCGCAGCGACGACCGCCGCAGCGAACGAGAAATCTCCCCCCAGCGCCTCACCCTCTATCGCGGCAACTGGTATCTGGACGCCTGGTGCCACCGCCGCGAGGCCCTGCGCAGCTTCGCGGTGGAACGGATCGAGCACCTGGAAACCCTCGATCGGTCCGCCAAGGAAATCCCCCTGGAGCAGGTGGAGGCCCACTTCGCCGAAAGCTACGGCATCTTCTCCGGCCCGCCGCGCCACACCGCGGTGCTGCGCTTCTCCCCCCACGCCGCCCGCTGGGTCGCCGAGGAACGCTGGCACCCGGATCAGGAAGGCCGTTTCCTCGAGGACGGCGGCTACGAACTGCGCATCCCCTACAGCGATCCCACCGAACTGATCCTCGACATCCTCCGCCACGGCCCCGAAGTGGAAGTCCTCGCCCCGGCGGAATTGCGCGCCCAGGTGCGTGACCGTCTGCGACGGGCGCTGTCCCGCTACTGAAGGCGAAAAAATCACCCGCCGGGGTCGGATTTTGAGCCAGGGGTGGGGTTATCCTGACCGTCCTCCATCGTTTCACGACCGAAGGCCAGCACCATGAACACCCGAATCACCGTGCATCTCGATCTGAGCGGACTGCCGCCGGAAACGGCTTCCCGCATCGCCGTCCGCGCCCACGACGACGGCGTCGACATCGCCCTCCAGGTCGAGCCGACGAGCACGCCTGTCCTCAAACGCCCGCCGACCTTCACCCGGGCGGAGGTGGAAGCGGTCCGGCGCCATTTTCAGCATCCGCCGCCTTCCCGCCAGGGATGGGGGTGGCCCGCACTGCTCGGCGCCCTGTTGCTGGGGTGGTGGCTGGGAAGCTGACATGGTCCGCATGGCCCTGTGGCTCCGGGGCGCATGGCTCGGCGCCGACGACGCCGACGCCCGCCTGTGGCTCCAATTGGACGACGGCCGGGTGGCGGCGCTGCGTCTGCCCGCCGACTTCTTCGGGGACGACTCCCTCGTCCCCGTGCTGGCGCGTCAACTGCGGGACGGCGCCGACACGCCGCACCTGCCCGGGGGCGAAGGGGCCGTGGCGCTTCCCGCCGCGCCGGTGACGCCGTTGCCGGCTCTGGCCTGGGGCGACCCGCGCCACGAGGCCGCCCGCCGCTTCGCCGCCGCCCTGGACCAGGACATCCTGCGGTGCCTGGCCGCCCTCAACGAACCGTGGACTTTCGATTCGGTGGCCAACTACAACCGCCTGGCCCGCCTGGACCCGGAGCGACGCCGGCGCTGGTTCCAGGCGCTGGAGCGCTTTCCCCTGCTGGCTGCCCCGGTCCTGCTGACCGCCCACACCCGGCTCGACGCCGCCGATCCCGCACCGACGCCCCGCGACGCGGCCCCGGCGGTGATCGAGGCGGTGGAACGGGGCCGCGACCTCACCGGTGCCCTGGCCCGGCACGAAGGCGTCTCCCGCAGCCTGGTACGCGCCCCTGTGTGCCGGTGGACACGGCCGTTCCCAGATCTGGACCGGCGCCTCCTCCTGTACCTGGTCGACGGCATCCCCGCCCACCGGCGTCCCAAGGCGCCGACGGAACTGGCGGCGGCCCGAGAACTGCTCCGTCCCCTGCTGGCGCTGCTCGACCACCCGGGGGAAGCCCGTCGTCTGGGAGCCACCGCCTTGAAAGCGGGGCTGGCGGCCACCCAGGAAAGCCTGGAACGCCGTTTCGCCCCCCTCGAGCCGGCTCTTGCCGACAGCCGCGACTTCTGCCGCGCCGCCGTGGCCACCGCGGACGTCCCGCTGTCTCCACGCCGCCTGGCGCTCGCCTGGATGCAGCAGCGCGGCATCGCTTCCCTCCTGGCCGCCTCCCGGCGCTGGCACCGTTTCGCCACCGAGACGGAGGAACCGACCGATACCGGCGAGATCCTGCCGACTATTTACGGCGACGGGGAATACGGCGGTCTGCAGATCCGGGAATTGCGCCGTTTCGCCGACTTCGAGCGCGAGGGACGGGAAATGCGCCACTGTGTCGCCAGCTACTGGGACATCTGCCGCCGGGGGCGGTCGCGTATCTTCGCCCTGGCCCACCGGGGCGAACGAGGCACCGCCGAGTACGCCTTCGATCCGGAACCCGAGGAACACGGCGGTCGCTTCCGCCTGGTGCAACTGCGTGGTCCGGACAACGCCGAGGTGAGCGAAGCGCTGGCCCGGGCCGCCGCGGCCTTCGAGACCGTCCTGAACGACCCGCGGCGCACCGAGGCCCGCCGCCGCATCGCCGTGGACTACCATCGGCGTCACGTCGACGAAGGGAACCCCGGTTTGCACCCCCTCGACCCGCGCAGCCGCCGGGAACTGGCGGCCGTGCTGGCCGCGGCGGAAACGGCAAGGCATCCCCGGCAACGGCTACGGACCTGGATCGCCGGCTACCAGTACCACCAGGGAGAATGGGTCGAGGCGTATCTGAGCTGCGGCACACCGCTGCGACTGGTGCGCGAACCGGACAACCCCCACGACCCGCTCGCCGTGCGGGTCGAATGGCAGGGGATCAAGCTTGGTTACATACCCCGCCGCGACAACGGGCCGATCGCCCACCGCCTGGACGCCGGCACTCGCCTGCGCTGCCGGGTGCTGCGCCTGCAGCGGGAAGCCCCGCCCTGGCAACGACTGCACCTGGGGATCGAGATGCCGCCGTACGACACCCCCTGATCCCGATCACGGCGGCCCGCCCAGCCGGCTGCGGCGGTCGCACCACAGATACACCCAGGCCGGCCGGAGGCGACCCGCCACCTCGGCCCGCACCGGCACCCGGCGGTATTCGCCGCCCTCGTAGCGGTCCAGGCGGGCCAGATCGCCCGCGTCCAACCCCGTGAGCAGCAGCCCCGTCACCACCCCGCTGCGGTCCGGCACCAGCGCCGGATAATCGGCGTCCCGCACCGCCCGCACCGCGAACCCCCGCAGCCGCGCCGGCAGCGCCCGGACCCGGCGCCCCAGCAGACGGGCGCGCAGGGTTTCGTCCCGCAAGGTGCCATAGACGAACAGATCCGCCATGCCCTCGCTCCGAAAAAACGTTTTCCAGGGTCGGATTTTGAGCCACCCCCTCCCTATAATCAATCCAAGGACCGACCATCCAGAGGTGACGAAACATGCGCGAATCCGACTTTTATGCCTATTGGGGCAAGGCGGGCGAGGACGGCAGCTGTCACCGTCTGCCCTACCACTGTCTCGACGTGGCCGCCTGCGGCGTCACCCTGCTGCGGCGGTTGCCCCACTGGCGCGTCCGCCTGGAAGCGATCGGCGGGCTGACGGGAGACGAGCTGGAAACGGCGGTGCAGGTGTTGTTCGCCCTCCACGACCTGGGCAAGTTCGCCACCGCGTTCCAGAACCTGCGCCCGGACCTGCTTCGGCGCCTGCAGGGGCGCACCAGCGCCAAGGGGTACGCCACCCGCCACGACACCCTGGGCTGGCGGCTGTGGCGCGAATGGTTGCGACCGCGCCTGCTGCCCTCGCCGGGCCGGCGGCGCATTTCGCCCCATCCGGGGCTGGACAGCTGGCTGCGGGCGGTCACCGGCCATCACGGCCAACCGCCGGAAGAAAGGGAATTCTGGCGCGGCCTGCTGGAAGAGCACTTCGAGCCGGGCGACCAGGAGGCCGCCGCAGGGTTCGTGGCTGCGGTACTGAAACTGGCGGGACGGGAACGGATGCCGCTGCCGCCGAAAGACACGGCGAAGGTCGCCTCCTGGTGGCTGGCGGGGCTGGCGGTGCTGGCCGACTGGCTCGGCTCCAACCGCGCTTTCTTTCCCTACCGGGACGAGGTCATCCCCCTGGAAGACTACTGGCGGGGCGCCTGTGAACGGGCCGAGGAGGCCGTGGCCGCCGCCGGGCTGAATCCGGACCCGCCCGCCGGACGCTTCTCTCTGGCCGACTGCTTCGCCGCCCCGCCGCCGCGGCTGACGCCGACACCGCTGCAGCGCTGGGCCGAAACCACGGCGATCGGCGACGGCCCGCACCTGTTCATCCTCGAGGATGTCACCGGCGCCGGCAAGACCGAGGCGGCCCTGCTCCTGGCCCAGCGGCTGCTGCGCCGCCAGGGGAAAGGCGGCCTATACTTCGGCCTGCCCACCATGGCCACCGCCAACGGCATGTACCAGCGCCTTGGGCCGGTGTACCGGCGCCTGTTCGCGCCGGGCAGCGAGCCTTCCCTGGTACTGGCCCACGGCCGCGCCGACCAGGTGGCCGCCTTCCGCGCCTCGGTACTGCCGCCGCCCACGGTGGAGTCGGACTACGGCGACGCCACCGAACCGGCGGGCACCCGCTGCACCGCCTGGCTCGCCGACAGCCGCAAGAAGGCGCTGCTGGCGGAGGTCGGCGTCGGCACCGTGGACCAGGCCCTGCTGGCGGTGCTGGCCTCGCGACACCAGTCCCTGCGTCTGCTGGGGCTGCTGGACAAGGTGCTGATCGTGGACGAGGTCCACGCCTGCGACGCCTATATGAACCGCCTGCTCGAACACCTGCTCCGCGCCCACGCCCGGGCCGGCGGCTCGGCCATCCTGCTGTCGGCCACCCTGCCCCACCGCCAGCGCTGGGGGCTGGTGGCCGCCTTCGCCGATGGCGCCGGTTTCGACGATCCGGAACCGGCCGCCGAATCCCCTTATCCCCTGGCCACCGCCCTGAGCCGACAAGGCTACACCGAAACCCCGCTGGCCACCCGCCCCGAGGTGCAGCGCCGGGTGAACGTGACCTTCGTCGAAGACGAAGCGGCGGTGGAAGACCGGCTGGCCGAGGCGGTGGCCGCCGGGCGCTGCGCCTGCTGGATCCGCAACACCGTGGACGATGCCCGCCGCAGCTACGAGAGCCTGCGGCAGCGCCATCCCGACTGGGACATCGACCTGTTCCACGCCCGTTTCACCCTCGCCGACCGCCTCGCCATCGAGCAGCGGGCGCTCGAACGTTTCGGCAAGGATTCCGGCCCCGCCGAGCGCCGCGGCCGGGTGCTCGTCGCCACCCAGGTGGTGGAACAGTCCCTCGATCTGGATTTCGACCTGCTGATCTCCGACCTGGCCCCCATCGACCTGTTGATCCAGCGCGCCGGCCGCCTCCAGCGTCATCCCCGCGACCACGACGGCCGCCGCATCGACGGCCCCGACCGGCGCGGCACCCCCGAACTGGTGATCCTGGCCCCACTCTGGGACGACGCCCCCGGCCCCCGCTGGCTGCGCGCCGTGCTGCCGGGCACCGCGGCCGTCTACGAGGCCGAGGACGGGTACCTGTGGCAGGCCATGAAGCTGCTGCGGGAAAAGGGTGGCTTCACCATGCCCGACGACGCCCGCCGGCTCGTCGAAGGGGTGTACGGCCTCGACCCCTTCGACCTTCCCGAAGGTTTGCAGGAGAGAAGCCTGGAAGCCAGCGGCCTGGAACGGGCCGAGAAAACCATCGCCGAAGACAAGGTGCTCCATCTGGAAGCCGGCTACCGCCTCGACGGTCCCTGGCTCGACGAGGACACCGCCCCCACCCGTCTGGGCGAGCCCACCGTC
>JALSSF010000207.1 GCA_026984375.1 Methylothermaceae bacterium
GGACGGCTTTCACCCCGACCGACTATCTTCAAGCGGTCAGGTTGGATCCCGTAGCGGGAAACCAGATAGGCCTTGACCGCCCTGGCGCGCTGGAGGGAAAGCCATTGATTGTAATTCGCCGCACCGATGGCATCGGTATGACCCTCGATCAGCAGGCGTTCCCGGCCGAATGTTTCCATGGCCAGCATGCGGCCGATTTCATCCAGGTATTTCCGGGTATCCGCCGGTAGCCGGGCGGAATCGAAATCGAACTGAATCGGCAGGGCGACGGCGATCGATTCGGTCGCCGGTTTTCGTTCGGCCGTGGCGGTAAAGGTGAGGGAACGGGTTCTGGGCCGTGCCTTTTCCGGGAACAGCAGCCGTCCCATTTCATCGGCCGACGGTGGACGGGTGAAGAGGCGGACTTCTTCGGCATTGGTTTTGCCCGGCAGCGATACGATCACGATCGAAAGGAGCATTGTGTGAAGAACGCGGTTCATGGTGGGTCTCCTATGGAAAATTATTTGGGTTCCCACCGTCATACACGGCCATCGGGGCCGAAAAACACCACTCGGGTGCGAAGTCCCTGGGACTCATCCCAGGGATCGGACGGGTATCGCAAGTGGTGCCCTGGATTTTCTTGATTCGGCCCCGCAGGGTCTGGCCATGGAGGGGGAAGCTGTGAAAATTGACCTGGATTCGGTCACAGGTGCCGAAGGCAGAACCGACGCTCCCCTCAGGAGACAGGCGAGACCCTGACGGAGGCCCGTGTGGTCGGGAAGGACGGCCATGACTGAACCCCTCGATTGGCGGATTGGAACCATCTATGGAGCTTTGCTCCGGGGTGGGACAAGGGGCAATCCCGACCTCTACCGTTGGCGAACGGATTGCGGAGAACCGGCGGCTACCGGTTAAAATGGCGCCACCACGAAACCGACGGAAGCGACAGTGGCGGCCTTCGAAACCTGGATGGAACGGCTGAGCGGCGTGGTGTGGGGACCCGTCACCCTGGTGCTGTTGCTGGGGACCGGGATCTATCTCACCGTGGGACTGCGTTTTTTGACCTGGCGCCGGCTGGGGAGTTCCTTTTTCCTGTTGTGGCAGGGGCGCACCGGGCGGGGCCAGGGGGAGATCACCCCCTTTCAGGCCTTGATGACCGCCCTTTCGGCCACCATCGGCACCGGCAACATCGCCGGGGTGGCCACCGCCATCGCTCTGGGCGGTCCGGGGGCGGTGCTGTGGATGTGGCTCACCGCCCTGTTCGGCATGGCGACCAAATATGCCGAGGCGGTGTTGGCGATCCGGTATCGGGAGCGGGACGAACTGGGGCAGCAGGTCGGCGGCCCCATGTATTACATCAAAAACGGCCTGGGACGGCGCTGGCGCTGGCTGGGTGCTTTGTTCGCCCTGTTCGGCACCGTGGCCGCTTTCGGCATCGGCAACATGGTGCAGGCCAACTCGGTGGCCGACGCCCTGGCCTCGGTGTGGCAGGTGCCCCACGGCTGGAGCGGCGCTGTGCTGACGCTGCTGACGGCGGCGGTGGTCCTGGGGGGTATCCGCCGGATCGCCGAGGTGGCTTCGGCCCTGGTGCCGTTGATGGCGATTTCCTATCTGCTGGCCGCAGGGACCATCCTTTATCTGCATCGCCAGGAGCTTGGCGATGCCGTGCGCCTGATCGTGACTTCGGCCTTCGCCCCCGGCGCCGCCGCCGGGGGGATGACGGGCGGCATCGTTTGGAACGCGATTCGCTTCGGCGTGGCCCGGGGGGTCTTTTCCAACGAGGCCGGGCTGGGCAGCGCGCCCATCGCCCATGCGGCGGCCCGTACCGACGATCCGGTGCGTCAGGGTCTGGTGGCCATGCTGGGGACGTTCATCGACACCCTGGTGATCTGCAGTCTCACCGCGCTGGTCATTCTGGTCAGCGGCCTGTGGGATGACGGGGCCAACGGCGCCTCCCTGTCCACGGCCGCCTTCGAAACCGGTCTGCCCGGCTACGGGGCCTACGTGGTCAGCTTAGGATTGACCGTGTTCGCCTTCACCACCATCCTGGGGTGGAGCTATTACGGGGAACGCTGCGCCGAATTCCTGTTCGGCGTGCGGGTCATCTGGCCGTATCGTCTGCTCTGGATCGGCGCCGTGCCCCTGGGTGCCCTGGGCAAGCTCGAGCTCGTTTGGCTGGTGGCCGACGTCATGAACGCCATGATGGCATTGCCTAATCTGATTGCCCTGTTATTCCTGAGTCCCGTCGTGTTTCGGCTGAGCCGCGCGGCGGAGAGCGCTAGGTGATGACCGTCGGGCCGCTGCGGCCGGTGCGTTTCTTGACCTCGCTCAGGGTTTCCGCCAGTTCGACGAGTTCCACCAGCGCCTCCTGGGTGTCCAGGTCGAGAAGGGCGGGGTCGGGCTGGTAGCGTTCGATGTAGATCCGCAGCGTGGCGCCTTCGGTGCCGGTCCCCGAGAGGCGGAACACCAGCCGGGCCTCCGGTTCCAGGAGGATGCGGATGCCCTGCCCGGTGGTGACGCTGCCGTCCACCGGGTCGGTGTAGCTGAAGTCGTCGGCCTGGGTGACTCGGAAGCCGCCCAGACGGCGCCCGGGCAGCTCGGCCAGTTGCTCGTGGAGATGGGACATGATGGCGTCCGCGGTGGCGCGGTCGATGGCCTCGTAGTCGTGACGGCTGTAATAGTTGCGCCCGAAGCGGCGCCAGTGATCCCGGACCAGGGTGGCGACCGACCGGCCGGTGGCGACCACGATGTTGAGCCAGAACAGCACCGCCCACAGGCCGTCCTTCTCCCGGACGTGGTCGGAACCGGTGCCGAAACTTTCCTCGCCGCACAGGGTGATCCTGCCGGCGTCCAGCAGGTTGCCGAAAAACTTCCATCCCGTCGGGGTTTCGTAGCAGGGAATGCCCAGCGCCTCGGCGACCCGGTCCACCGCCCGGCTGGTGGGCATGGAACGGGCCACGCCGCGCAGGCCGTCGCGGTAGCCCGGTACCCGGTGGGCGTTGGCGGCCAGCAGCGCCAGGCTGTCGCTGGGGGTGACGAAGAACCCCCGTCCCAGGATCATGTTGCGGTCCCCGTCCCCGTCGGAAGCCGCTCCCAGCGTCGGTGCCTCCGGGCCGTACATTTTTTCCACCAGCGTCCT
>JALSSF010000208.1 GCA_026984375.1 Methylothermaceae bacterium
GCGCCAGGCTGTCGCTGGGGGTGACGAAGAACCCCCGTCCCAGGATCATGTTGCGGTCCCCGTCCCCGTCGGAAGCCGCTCCCAGCGTCGGTGCCTCCGGGCCGTACATTTTTTCCACCAGCGTCCTAGCGTAAGTGAGGTTGGGATCGGGGTGGCCGCCGCCGAAATCTTCCAGGGGGACGGCGTTGATGACCGAGCCGCGGGGCGCCCCCAGCTCCTCCTCCAGGATGCGCTTGGCGTACGGTCCGGTGACCGCGTGCATGGCGTCGAAGCAGATGGTCACCGCTCCCGAGGTCAGGGCCTGGCGCATCCGGTCGAAGTCGAACAACTGGGCCATCAACCGGGCGTAGTCGGTGACCGGATCGATCACTTTGACGGTGGTGTCGCCATAGACCTGTTCGCCGATGCGGTCGAGATCCACGTCCGCCATCTTGGCGATGCGGTACTCGCGGATCTCCCGGCTGCGGCGGAAGAAGGCCTCCGTGTAGCGCTCCGGGGCCGGACCGCCGTTGTCGATGTTGTATTTGACGCCGAAATCCCCCTCCGGGCCGCCTGGATTGTGGCTGGCCGACAGCACGATGCCGCCGAGGGCCCGGTTTTTGCGGATCAGGTGGGAGGCGGCGGGGGTCGAGAGCAGTCCCCCCTGGCCGATCAGCAGAGTGCCGAAACCGTTGGCCACCGCCATCTTGACGATGGTCTGCAATGCCGGACGGTTGAAATAGCGGCCGTCGCCGCCGAGGACCAGCGTCTTGCCTCGGTGATCGGGCAGGCAATCGAAGATGGATTGGATGAAGTTTTCCAGATAGTTGGGGTTTTCCAGAAAAACCTTGGTTTTCTTGCGCAGTCCGGAAGTGCCGGGTTTCTGGTCGGGGTAGGGGGTCGTCTTGCGCACTTCGACGTCGATTTGCATGGCGGACTTCCTCGTGTTTGCCTATCATTTGACTAGCTTGCGCGAGTTTACCATCGGGGAGGACGTGGGTACATGCGCTACCAATGGTTCTGGGGCTTGTTGCTGTATTGCTTTGCCGCACTGGCCTGGGGACGGTTTCCGGAAAACCCCTGGATTCTGGTGGACACCAAGGCGTTGCGTCTCCAGGTCCTGGAAGGTAAGCGGGTGGTGGCGACCTTCGACGGTATCGCCATCGGACGCGGGGGAACGACCTACGAAAAGCGCCGCGGCGATAACAAAACGCCCCTCGGGGTGTTTCGCATCGGCTGGATCAACGAGAAGAGCAAATACCATCGTTTTTTCGGCCTCAACTATCCCAGCCTACCCTATGTGAAGCGGGGCTGGCGACGCGGCTGGATCGACGCCCCCACCTTCCGTTCCCTGCTGCGGGCCAATTTCGAGGAGATGGTGCCGCCGCAGGACACCCCGCTGGGGGGCTATATCGGCATTCACGGGCTCGGGCGAGCGGATCCCCGCATTCACCGCCGCTACAACTGGACGCGCGGCTGCATCGCCCTGACCAACGAGCAGATCGATCGGCTGAGCCGCTGGATCCGCGTTGGTACGGTGGTGGTGATCCACTGAAGTTTTTGACTTGGCAGCGCCGATTGTGTGATGATTTGTTCTTGTAATACCAATAACCAGAAGGGGGAATTGTGATGAAAGCGATAATTGGATTTTCCACCTTGGCGATCGCCGCGGGTTTGATGACCGGTTGTGCCTCTCAGGGGGGGGCGATCGATCAGCTGCACCAGGAACTCCACAAGCTCGAAGCCAAGGTTTCCATGATCGAGGATACTTCCAACTTGGCCCTCAAGGAAGCCAAGGCCGCCCACGAACACGCCGCCAGCGCAGAGGGGCTGGCGAAGGAATGCAAGCGGATGTGCGAAGGTCGGATGGAGAAGGTGTTCGAAAAATCGATGATGAAATGACCGTTCCGGCATTGTGACGGTTGGTGGCGAAGCCCCGCTCCAGGCGGGGCTTCGTGTCATTGGCCGGCCGTGAGCAGTGGCGCCGGCCGGGAGATGCGGACCGGAATCCCGTCCTGGCGTGTCAGGGCATCCTTGAGGGCCGCGCCGTCGATTCGTACCGGCAGGTCGCCGGTTTTGACCCGGATGCGGGACAGGGCTTCTTCCAGCATTTTGTCATAGGTACGGGCTTCCCGCTCCAGGGGGGGATGGATCTCGATGTACAGATCGCCGCCGAACCAGCCCACCTTGATCGGCTGGTCGACCAGGGTGACGGGCGTTCCCACCGGAACCAGGGGGAACAGCCGTTCGATGTCTTCCGGATACATCCGCACGCAACCATGGGTGACCCGCATCCCGATCCCGAACGGCTTGTTGGTGCTGTGGATCAGATAACCGGGAATCCCCAGGCGCATGGCGTACCTTCCCAGGGGGTTGTCGGGACCGGGGGGAACCACGTCGGGCAGGGGGTCGCCGTCGGCGGCGTGTTCTTTCTTGATGGATTCCGGGGGACGCCAGACCGGATCCTTGACCTTGGCGACTATCCGGGTGGTGCCGATGGGGGTGGACCAGTCCATGCGGCCGATGCTGACGGGATGAGTGACGACCGTCGGCGGCCCTTTGTCGGTGGGCGGGGGATAGTAATACAGCCGCATTTCCGGGACGTTGAGGACGATGCCTTTCCGGGGGGCGTCGGGCAGAATGAACCGCTTCGGAATGCGGACCTCGGCCCCTTCCGGCGGCAGGAAGCGGCTCAAGCCCGGGTTGGCCAGGCGGATTTCGTTCTGTCCGATGTCGAAACGCCGGGCGATGTTCAGCAGGTTTTCGTCCTTGCCCACCTTGGTGGTGATCATCTTTCCCACCAGATCCACGTCGCTGGGCGGCAGGACGAAGGTGTCCGCCAGCGCGGATGCAGCCACCGCCAGCCACAGGGTGAGAATTTTTCGTTTCATGATGGGGTAAAACCGCGACATTACCGATAGAATAACACCAAATTTCAACGCTGTTGTTTTCAGGGAGGCGCAATGACATCCAACGATCTTGCCAAGGCCGTCTATGCGGCGTTCGAAGTGGATCCCTGGGTCAATCCCCACCGCGACCGGATCACCATCGAATGCCACGGCTCCGCTGTCGTACTGACCGGGGAAGTGGCCGAGATTTCCGCCAAACGTCGGGCCTACTACGTGACGTCGGCCGTTCCCGGGGTAACGGCGGTCGACGAGCGATTGACGGTCGAGCCGGCGGAGGAAATGGGGGATGACCAGATTCTAGATCATTTGGCCAAGATGTTGCTCGACGATTTGGCCTTCAAGCATTATGGGGTGACCTGTGTCGACCACAAGGGCGAAAAGGAAGTTTTGCGCCGGTTGGACGACGAGGCCGGTCATCTGCTGATCCATTCCGAGAACGGTGCCGTGCTGTTGGAGGGGCGGGTCCGTTCCCTGTGTGACCGCCGTCTGGCGGAGGTGATGGCCTGGTGGGTGCCGGGAAGCCGCAACGTGATTAACACGCTCAAAGTGGAGCCGCCGGAACAGGACGGCGACGAGCAGATCAAGGAAGCGATCCTGCTGGCTCTGGACATCGATCCTCTGGTGGATTACGTCCAGATGGCGATCCAGTGCCGCGACGGGGAGGTCGTCATGACCGGTGCCGTTCCTGTGGCGGAGCAGATCCGGCTGGCGGAACACGATTGCTGGTACGTCGAGGGAGTCCGGAAGGTCGACAACCGGTTGCAACTGCCCTGATGCGGTTCGAAGGCCCCTGGTTGGAGGGCCGGCTGATGCGACGCTACCGGCGTTTTCTCGCCGACGTTCAACTGGACCACGGCGTCACGATCACCGCCCACACCCCCAATACCGGTTCCCTGAAAGGCTGCGCCGAACCGGGATTGCGGGTCTGGGTGCGGGATACCGGCGATCGCAAACGCAAATACCGCTATTCCTGGGAGCGGGTGGAAGTCGCTTCCGGCGTCCTGGTGGGAATCCACACCGGCCACAGCAATCGTCTGGTCCGCGAAACCGTGGAAGCCGGGAAGGTCCCCTCTCTGCGGGGCTATCGGAGGATTCGCGGCGAGGTGTGCTACGGTCGCGAGCGCAGTCGGATCGACCTGCTGCTGGAGGCTGACGACCGTCCCCCCTGTTTCGTCGAGGTCAAGAACGTCACCCTGGTCGAGGGGGGCGTCGCCCGCTTTCCCGATGCGGTGAGCGTGCGGGGCCAGAAGCATTTGCGCGAGCTTTTGGCGGTGGTGCGCCAGGGGGGACGGGGGGTGCTGTTCTTCTGCATCCAGCGTGCCGACGCCCGGGAGTTTCGCCCGGCCGACGACATCGATCCCGACTACGGCCGCCTGTTGCGCGAGGCACTGGCCGGGGGCGTGGAGGTGTTGGCGTGGCGGGCCAGGGTTTCCGTGGATGAGATCGCGTTGGACCGTCCGGTTCCGGTGGTGTGTCCCTGATGTCTCGGCGTTCTGAACCAATACGGTTCGTGGCGGACCAACCGAAGAGATGCCAACTGTCCCTGGAACAGGTGCGCCGTGGAGAAAAGGATGACCATCCTGATCGTGGACGATGACCGGCATTTGGGAAAGCTGGTCGGAATGCGGCTCAATGCCGAAGGTTACCGCACCCTGAGCGTACGGACCGCCAAACAGGCGTTCGAGTTGCTGGGTCTGGGAAATCCCCGGTGCTCGGAGAACGGCGTGGATCTGGTCATGCTGGACATTTTCCTGCCCGACATGTCGGGCATCGAGGCCTGCCGTCGCATCAAGAGCGCCCCCCACACCGCCGATATTCCGGTCATCATGATCACCGGCAGCACCGAGGAGGAGCACTTGCGCCAGGCCTTCGAGGCGGGGGCCACCGATTACATCGAGAAACCGTTCAAAGGGGTCGAACTGCTGGCGCGTATCCATGCCGCCCTGCGGCTCAAGGCCGAGATCGATCATCGCAAACGGCAGGCCGAAGAACTGAGCCAACTGGCCGAGCAGTTGCGCAGGGCCAACGAGCAGTTGAGGCAGCTGTCGTTCCAGGACGCTCTCACCGGGCTTTACAACCGCCGTTACTTCGACGATTTCCTGGCGCGGGAATTCAAGCGGGCTCTGCGCAATCGGACCAGTTTGGCCCTGATCATGATCGATATCGACTTTTTCAAAAGTTACAACGACCGTTTCGGCCATCAGAGAGGGGACGAATGTCTGCGGCGCATCGCCGCCACCTTCGCCCTGGTGATTCACCGTTCTCACGATCTGGTCGCCCGCTACGGCGGGGAGGAATTCGCGGTGGTGTTGCCGGAGACCGGTATCCGGGGAGCCGCCGCCGTGGCGGAAAACCTGCGCCAGCGGGTGGAGCAACTGGGGCTGTCCCATCCCGACTCGCCCTTCGGAATCGTCACCATCAGCGAAGGGGTCGCCGCCGCCGTTCCCGGACCGGATGATCAGGCGGAAAAACTGCTCGAGGCCGCCGACTCCGCCCTCTATCACTCCAAGCGGGCCGGGCGCAACCGGGTCAGCTGCGCGGCCTGAGCGGCTGGCCGAAGAATTCCACTCCCCGCCAGCCGTCCCCCATGAAGGTGCGGATGTTGCGGTGGTCCTGGCCGTCGGGCGTGCTCAGCACGTGCCGGTAGTGTTCGCCGAACAAGGCCAGGGTTTCCGAAGCATTCAGGCCGTGCAGCCGGGCGAAGGCCAGCACCTTGCAAGAACCCTCGTTCTCGCCGGCACGATTGACGAAGCGCCGCTCCCCCAGGCCGTTGGCGAACGCGGTCGGAGTGTAATGGTAATGGCGGTCGATCACGGCCATCACCTCGGCGAAGCGGAGCGGCTGGCCGTGGCGGACTCGGGCGACGAGCTGCTGCGGGGTCATCAGCGGATCAGGCGGGCCAACGATTTGAACTGGGGGTGGCGGAAGTCGCGCAACCACTCGAACAGCACCGATTCCCCCGACAGCACGATGACGCCCGCCCGGCGCATCCGTTCCAGGGCGTAGATCTTGTGCTCGGGACGGCGCGAACACACCGCGTCCTCGACCACGAACACCGTCTTGCCCTGGGCCTGCAGGGCCGCCGCCGTCTGCAACACGCAGACGTGGGTCTCCTGTCCGGTCAGGATGACCTGCTGCCGTCCGCTGCGCCGCAGCTGGTGGCGGAATGCTTCCGCACAGGTGCAGGCGAAGCCGGTCTTGCCGATGGGGGTGACGCCCTCGGGCAGATGGGCGGCGATTTCCTCACAGGTGCTTCCCAGCCCCTGGGGATACTGTTCCGTGACCAGCACGGGTATGGACAGGGCGGCCGCCGCTTGAAGCAGCATGGTACCGACCTCCATCATGCGCTGGGCTTCCGGTTCCGGCATGGCTTCCACCAGGCGCGGCTGGATATCGATGACCACCAGCAGGCTTTGCTCGGGGTTGCAGAGTGTCAGGGGCGCGGTCATGGTCTCTTCGGGGAGTTCTTACGACGACTAGTCTAGCATGGTCTTCAGTACGGGCCAGACGCGTTCCAGCAGACGCGGCTGGGCGGCGGCGCGGGGGTGGATGCCGTCCGCCTGCATGAGGCGGTCGTCCAGGGCCACTTCGTCGAGGAAGAAGGGCACGAAGGCCACCGGGTAGCGTCGGGACAGGCGCCGGTAGACGGCCTCGAACCGTTCCCGGAAGCGGGGACCGTAGTTTCTCGGGAGTTTCATGCCCAACAGCAGGACCTTGGCCTGGTTTTGCAGCGCCATTTCGATCATGGCGGCCAGATTGGCCTCGGTCCGGGCGGGTGCGAGGCCGCGCAGGCCGTCGTTGCCGCCCAGCTCGATGATGACGATGTCGGGATGATGGGCGCGCAACAGTTGCGCCAGCCGCCGACGGGCGCCGGCGCTGGTTTCGCCACTGATGCTGGCATTGACAACGGTAGCCGGTTTGTGTTCTTTTTTAAGCCGATCCTCGAGCAACGCTACCCATCCCTGTTCCACGGCAATGCCATAGCCGGCGCTCAGACTATCACCCAGCACC
This sequence comes from Methylothermaceae bacterium, assembly GCA_026984375.1. Taxonomy (GTDB): domain Bacteria; phylum Pseudomonadota; class Gammaproteobacteria; order Methylococcales; family Methylothermaceae; genus Methylohalobius. The sequence goes on from JALSSF010000208.1 coordinate 6,900, forward strand.
AGGATGGTCGTCGCCCAGCCCGGCAGGGGCAGAAACAGCCACAACAGCAGCAATCCGATTCGCATGTCGCCGGTCACCTCCTCTCCCATCGTCGTCGCCACGCATGTTAATCAATCGGTCCCCTCGGGGGAAGGGCGTCTGGACATTTTGTCGGACGTCAGTCTGGAGGTGATGCCGGGTGAGAGCGTGGCGGTGGTCGGCGTCTCCGGTTCCGGCAAGACCACGTTGCTGAGCCTGCTCGCCGGGCTGGATCTGCCGACTTCCGGGCAAATCTTCCTCGACGGGATCTGTCTCAATCGGCTCGACGAGGACGGCCGCGCCGCCGTGCGCGGCGATCTGGTGGGGTTCGTGTTTCAGAATTTTCAACTGCTGCCCAGTCTGACAGCGCTGGAAAACGTCATGCTGCCCTTGGAGCTGAAGGGGGAACGCCGGGCCGCCGCCCGAGCCCGGGAATATCTGGGTCGGGTGGGATTGGAGCACCGACTCCATCATACCCCCCGGCAACTGTCGGGCGGGGAACAGCAGCGCGTCGCCCTGGCGCGGGCTTTCGTGACCGAACCGGCGATCCTGTTCGCCGACGAACCGACCGGTAATCTGGATCGGCGCACCGGCGCCCAGGTGATCGATTTGTTGTTCGAGCTCAACCGGGCCCATGGCACCACCCTGATCCTGGTCACCCATGACGAGATTCTGGCGCGGCGATGCCGCCGGACCATCGTCCTCGACGGTGGCCGGATCGTCGCGGAGCGGCCATGAACGACTGGAAACTGGCTTGGCGTCTCCTCAGACGCGACTGGCGGGGCGGTGAACTGACGATCCTGTTCGTCGCCCTGGTGGTCGCCGTCGTCAGCACCACGGCCATCGTTCTGGCGGTCGGCCGCCTGCAGCGGACCATGACCCTGCAGGCGGCCGATTTCCTTGCCGCCGACCTGGTGGTGAGCGGTCATCATCCGCTGCCCCGGCAGTGGCTCGAGCGGGGCAGGGCCTTGGGGCTGAGGACGGCGGAGACGGTCGAGTTCGCTACGGTGCTGATGGAGAACGGCCGAATGCTGCTGGTCGGCGTGAAGGCGGTGAGCGGCGATTATCCCCTGCGCGGACGCCTGAAGGTCACCGCGACCGATCCGACCGCCGAAGTCGCCGTGCGGCGGCCCCCTGCGACCGGCACCGTCTGGGTGGTGCAGCGCGTCCTGGGGGAGTTGTCCCTGCGCCTGGGGCAGAAGCTCCACGTCGGTCGGGCGGCGTTGACGCTGGATCGCCTCCTCACTTTCGAGCCGGATGTGCGCGGCGGTTTCTATCGTTTCGCCCCCCGGGTGCTGATGCGGCTGGAGGACCTGCCGGCCACGGACATTCTCGGACCCGGCAGCCGGGTGCATTATTACTACCTGTTCGCCGGTAAGGCGCAGGAGGTCAAGCGGTTGCGCCGCTGGTTGCGATCCCGCCTGCAGCCGGGGCAGCGTTTGCTGGACGTCTACCAGGATCGTCCCGACATCGGCCGGGCGCTCCGGCGGGCGGAACGGTATCTGGGGTTGTCCAGCATCGTCGTGGTGTCGATCGCCGGGGTGGCGGTGGCCATGGCGGCGCGGCGTTACACCGAGCGCCATTTCGACGCCGTGGCGTTGCTGAAATGCCTGGGTGTTTCCCAGAGGCGGGTGCTGTGTCTGTTCGCCTTCCAGTTTCTGTTTCTCGGCATGGGTGCCAGTGTCGTCGGTACCGCCTTGGGATGGGGCGTTCAGGAGACGCTGGTGGCGTTGCTGCGGGATCTGTTGCCGCCGCAGCTGGTTTCCCCGCCTCCAGGCGCCCTCGTCTTCGGGCCGGTGGTCTGCCTGATTCTGTTGACCGGTTTCGCCCTGGCGCCGTTGCTGCGTTTGCGACGCGTTCCCCCGGCACGGGTGCTGCGGCGGGATTTTCTGCCGGCGCCGCCGAGCGCCTGGCTGGTTTATGGTCTGGCCCTGGCGGCGGTGGCGGCTTTGCTGTGGCGCTTCAGCGGTGACTGGCGGCTTACCGGCGTGGTTTTGGGGCTTGGTGGGGCGGCATCGATCGCGCTGATCCTACTGATTTGGCTGCTTTTGTCCTTTTTGCAGCGCCTGTCAGGGAGAATGACGCTGGTCTGGCGTCTGGGGTTGTGGGGGCTGACCCGGCAGCGCCGGGCCGCGCTGGTTCAGATCCTGGCCTTTTGCGTCACGCTGGCGGCGATGACCCTGACCTACCTGGTGCGCAGCGATCTGATCGAGACCTGGCGGGCCCAGCTCCCCGCCGAGGCTCCCAACTACTTCGCCATCAACATCTTCCCCCAGGAGGTGGCGGCGTTCCGCCGCTATCTGACCAGGGTGATGGGTGCCCGCAGCAGTGACTTCTATCCCATCGTGCGCGGCCGCCTCGTCCGGGTGAACGGCGAGCCCGTCTACAGGCGGGTGCGCCCCGGCAGCATCGGGGAGGCCGCGGTCAACCGGGAGCTGAATCTGACCTGGAGCGTGACGCTGCCGACCGCCAACCGTTTGGTGCAGGGGCATTGGTGGCGGGACGAGGGCGGCGTCCGGGTTTCGGTGGAGTCGGAGCTGGCCGCCAGTTTGGGCATCGGCGTGGGCGACCGGCTCGAATTTCTCATCGAGGGGCGTCGGGTCAGGGCCCGGGTGGGCAGTTTGCGCTCGGTGCGATGGGATTCCATGACCCCCAATTTCTACGTCATTTTCTCCCCGGGCGCGCTGCAGGGGTTCGCCACCACCTATATGACCAGTTTTTATCTACCCGCCGAGCGGAAGGCCGCTCTGGGCGAACTGGTGCGCCTTTTCCCCAATGTCACGCTGGTGGATGTGGACATGATCCTGCGTCACCTGCGCGATTTGCTGCACCAGGTCGGATTCGCCGTGGAATACGTGCTGTCGTTCGCCCTGTTGGCGGGGATGGCGGTTCTGTTCGCCGCGGTACGGAGCAGCATCGACGACAGGATTCGGCAGGGTGCCCTGATGAGAACCCTGGGGGCGCGGCGCCGGCTGCTTTTACGCAGTCAGGGGATCGAGTTCGTCTGCCTGGGTTTGTTTTCCGGGCTGATGGCGGTGGTCGTCAGTGAGCTGTTGGCCTGGCTGCTCTACCGGTACCTGTTCGTCATCGACTTCCAGCCCCATTTCGCCGTCTGGGTGCTGGTGCCCCTGCTGGGTGCGGTGCTGACGGGGTTCGCCGGGATGGTGAGCTGCCGCAACGTTCTGCAGCGGAGCCCGGTGACGGTTCTGCGCCAGTTGTGAAAAATCGGGAGAAACAAAAAGGCGCGGCCGACCGCGCCTTGTCAGTTTCAACCCTGGGAAATCATTGGGCCTTCAAGTTGACGATGGAGGTCCAGCCCTGTTTGCCGGCGCAATCGCCTTCCACAGGTTCGACCTTGACGTATTTCACGTAATTGACCACGGACTGTTCCAGGACTTTGGCAGAGGTGCCCGCCTTCACCACGCACACTTTTTCCTTTTCGCGGATTTCCGGGTCGGTGGCACCCATGCGCCCAGGCGCTTGGAACAGCAGGACGTCACCGCCACCGGTCACGTTGGGGTTCACCAGCTTGTAGGTTTGACCGACCTGGATGGCGGGCACCTGGAGCTGTTCCACCCCGCCGCCGCCGAACATTTTGATGACCAGGAACAGTACCAGCAGGGCGCCGGCGATACCACCGTAGAACAACGCCGGTTTCTCCTGCCGCAGCGCGGTCAACTTCTCCATCAGCGCATTGGAGGCAGTGGCTTCCTCGGCCTTCGCTTCTTCTTCCTTAGGTTCCTTCGGCGTTTCGGACGGCTGTTCCTCGGCAGGCGCTTTGCCTTCTTCCTCCGGCGTCGTGGGATTTTCGTTTTCGTTGCTCATTCTTCTACCTCCTCTTTATATTTTTCGTCAGCCCACGGGATTTAAGCATCGACTTGGAACGTCATTTCTCTAGACCCTGGGCGATTATACTAATTACGCCTTTGAATGATAAAGAGTGACAGGGCTCTCAGCAAATCGGCCCGCTCCCCCAGCGGTTCCAGGCTGGCGATGGCGTTTTCGTGCATTTCCACGGCCTTGCGCCGGGCCCCGGCCAGACCGAGTAGGGCGGGATAGGTGGGTTTGTTCTGGGCCCGGTCCTTCCCCCGGGTTTTGCCCAGGGTGGCGGTGTCGCCGGTTTCGTCCAGAATGTCGTCCTGGATCTGGAACGCCAGTCCGATGCATTTGGCGTAGTGATCCAGACGTTCGGCCGTTTCGCTGTCCAGATCGGGGCGGCACAGGGCGGCGAGGCGTACACTGGCGCGAATCAGGGCGCCGGTCTTGTGGATGTGCATCAGTTCCAAGGCCGGCAGGTCTAATTGCCGTCCCACCGAGGCCAGATCGATGGCCTGTCCGCCCACCATGCCGCCGGCCCCAGCCGCCTTAGCGAGACAGTCGATCATGGCCACCCGCTGTGACGGCGTGACCTTGATGGTGGGATCGCCGGCGAGCACTTCGAAGGCCAGGGCCTGCAAGGCATCGCCGGCGAGGATGGCGGTGGCTTCGTCGAATCGAACGTGACAGGTGGGTTTGCCCCGCCGCAGTTCGTCGTCGTCCATGGCGGGCAGATCGTCGTGAATCAGGGAATAGACGTGAATGAATTCCACGGCGCAGGCGGGACCGTCCAGAATCTCCATCGGGACGTTCAGGGCACGACCGGTGGCGTAGGTGAGCACCGGACGCAGGCGTTTGCCGCCGTCCAGTGTGGCATAGCGCATGGCCCGGTGCAGCCGGCTCGGCAGTTTGTCGGCCGGGGGCAGGCGCCGGTCCAGGGCTGTCTCCACCCGCTTCTGACAGGTGGCGATGAAATCCTCGAGATCGTCGATCGGCGTCTCAGTCATCGGCTTTCAACGGTTGGCATTGCAGGGAGCCATCATCGTTCCGGGTCAGGATCTGGACTTTCTGTTCCGCTTCCTGCAGAGCGGTTTGACAGGCGCGGGCGAGTCGTACCCCTTTTTCGAACAGTTTGAGGGACTCCTCCAGGCTGACGTCCCCCTGCTCCAGGCGAGTGACGATCTGTTCCAGTTCCTTCAGTTGTTCCTCGAATCCGGGCTTGGATTTGGCCATCGTGGTTGGTTTGCAAAAGTCGTTACGATAAGGTGTTTGCCGGAAGCTGTCAAAAGGTCGGGAGAGTAACCCGTGTTCCGGAAGGATTTGATTTCCTGGCTGTGCCAGCGCCCTTATACGGTGTCGGAGCTGGCCAGGCTTTTCCAGTGCCGGCCGCACGAGGTCGAAGAAGATCTGCGTCACTTGCAGCGTTCCCTGCAGCATCAGGGAAAGCGGCTGCATCTGGAACCGGCCCGCTGCCGCCATTGCGGCTTCCGTTTCCGGGGCAAGTTGCGCAAGCCGGGCAGATGCCCCAAATGCCGCCGCACCTGGATCGAAGAGCCACGAATATGGATCGAGTGACGCGCAGACGCCCGTCTCCCGTTACCCTGGGCCAGGTGTTCGCCCTGGCCTGGCCGGCGGCGGTTTCCATTCTGCTTAACAACGCCTTCAAGGTGATCGATCAATTCGCGGTCCAGTGGCTCGGGGTTGCCGCCCAGGCGGCGGTGGGCGCTTGTACCTTCGTCCTGATCGCCTTTTTCGCCCTGTACGAAATCACCGCCGCCGGTGCCGCTCCGCTGGTGGCCCGGGCAACCGGAGCCCGGGATCGGCGCTGGCGGCGTCGGGTGGTGGGCAACGCCCTGGTGGGGGCGACCGTCATCGGCGTCCTGGTGCTGCTTGGCTGTGGTTTCGGGGCTGAAAAGATTGCCGCACTGCTCAATCTAGCTCCCGAGGCCCGTAGTAAGGCAGCGGAATACCTGCGCTGGCTGGCCATCGCCGGTTTCCCCCTGACCCTGGCGCCGCTGGTCGATTCCGTATTCATCGCCATGGGCCAGACCCGGCGGGTCATGGTCATGCAGATCCTGGCCACGCTACTCAATGTCGTGCTCAATCCGTTGTTCATTTATCACCTGGAGATGGGAATCGGCGGTGCCGCCGTGGCCACCGGCCTCAGCCGCGGCATCTCCCTGCTCCTGGGCTTGGTTTGGTTGGTCAAAGAGGTCGGTCTGGTGCCGGGGGATCTTCGGCCGGACAGCGTGCTCCGCTGGATTTTTTCCCTCGGTATGCCGGTGGCTTGGGGTACCGGGCTCTACGCCCTGGTGTATTGGGGACTGTTGGCCTGGGTGATATCGCCCCTGGGACCGGCGGTGAACGCGGCGCTCGGTATCGGTTATTCCGCTTTGGAAGGATTCACCTGGCCGGTGTTCTGGGGAATCGCGGCGGCGGGTGCCAGCCTGGTGGGACGCTCCCTGGGCGAAGGAGATGGTTGGCGGGCCCGCCAGGCGATCCGCTGCGCCGGGCTGCTGGCCTGGTTCTGCGGCAGTGCGGCCACCCTGGTGTTCTGGTTCGGGGCGGTGCCCTTGTCGGGATTGTTTACGGAAGATCCCCTGGTGCATCAGGAGGCGGTGCGCTATGCCCGCCTGCTCGCCTTCTCCCAGCTGTTCGTGGCCTTCGAGGCCCTCGCCGGCGGCGTGCTGGAAGGTGCCGGCGCCACCCGGGCGGCGTTCTGGTGGTCGGCGCCTTTCAATCTGCTGCGCATTCCTTTGGCCGTCTATCTGGCGTTCTTCCTGGAGTGGCGCAGCACTGGGGTGTGGTGGGCCATCAACCTGACCACTTATGCCAAGGCGCTGGGATTGGGGTGGCAGTTGCGCCGGGGACGGTGGCCGCGTCTCTCCAGGTGACAGGTGGCGAGTCGCGGCACTTGACAGTGCGGTTTGGATCGTTAAAATGGCAAAACGCTCGTTGCGGGAATAGCTCAGTTGGTAGAGCACAACCTTGCCAAGGTTGGGGTCGCGGGTTCGAGTCCCGTTTCCCGCTCCAAATCTTCGGAGAAAAGCCGCGCGCTTTGCGGCTTTTTTCATCTTAACCTTTAAGTCTGGCGGCGTGGCAGAGTGGTTATGCAGCGGCCTGCAAAGCCGTGTACGCCGGTTCGATTCCGACCGCCGCCTCCATGTTCACGTCCGATCCCATTCGCCTGGTGGCTGTCGGTCAGCCGGGCAGGGCTTCTTCCTCCTCGTCCAGCCCCAGTTCGTTGATCTTGCGGGTCAGGGTGTTGCGGCCGTAGCCGAGCAGGCGGGCGGCGTCCTGACGGCGGCCCCGGGTGTGCTTCAGGGCGGTTCGGATGAGGATGCGTTCGGCATCGATGATGGCCCGTTTGGCTACGTCGCGGCGTCCTGCCGTCAGTTCGCGGGTCGCCCAGCGGGCCAATTGGGATCGCCAGTCCTCTTCGCCGGTCTGTCGGGGCGGGGCGGAGGTAGTGGGTTGGTGGCGCAATTCCGGCGGCAGATCGTCCAGATGGACCACGTTGCCCGGCGCCATCACGGTGAGCCAGCGGCAGACGTTTTCCAGTTGGCGCACGTTGCCGGGCCAGTCGAGCCGGCTGAGATAGTTTTCCACCTCCGGTTCCAGCGTCTTGGGTTCCACCCGCAGTTCTTCCGCGGCCCGCTGAAGGAAGTGGCGCAGCAGCCGGGGAATGTCCTCGCGCCGCTCCCGCAATGGGGGCATGCGAATCCGGATGACGTTGAGGCGATGGTACAGGTCTTCGCGGAAACGTCCCTGGGCCACCAGGCTTTCCAGGTCCTGATGGGTGGCGGCGATGATGCGCACGTCCACCTTGCGCGGCGCGTGCGACCCCAGCGGGTAGAATTCCCCTTCCGAGAGCACCCGCAGCAGACGGGTCTGCAATTCCGCGGGCATGTCGCCGATTTCATCGAGAAACAACGTCCCTCCGTCCGCCTGCTCGAAGCGGCCGATGCGGCGCTGCTGGGCACCGGTGAACGCGCCTTTTTCGTGGCCGAACAGTTCCGATTCCAGCAGATCCCTGGGGATGGCGGCCATGTTGAGGGCGATGAAGGGGGCCTGGGCCCGGGGGCTGTGGCGGTGAAGCGCGCGGGCCACCAGTTCCTTTCCGGTGCCGGATTCCCCGGTGATCATCACGGTGATATGGGAACGCGCCAGCCGGCCGATGGCGCGGAACACTTCCTGCATCGTCGGGGCGGCGCCGATGATCTCCGGCGTCGGGCCGCTGCGTTCGTCGGTCCGTTTTCTGGGCCGGTTGTGGCAGGCGCGTCGGACCACTTGCACCATTTCGTCCAGGTCGAACGGCTTGGGTAGATACTCGAAGGCGCCGCCGTGCAGCGAAGCGACGGCGCTGTCGAGGTCGGAGTGGGCGGTCATCACGATCACCGGAAGTTCAGGGTGACGCGCCCGGATGCGGCGCAGCAGCTCCAGTCCGTCGATTCCCGGCATACGGATGTCGGTCAGGAGTACGTCGGGGCGGGTCTGGCGCAGCAGCAGTTCCGGTTCGGCGGCGTCGGTGAAGGTGCAGACCCGGAATCCGGCCTTCGACAGGGCCTTGTCCAGCACCCAGCGGATGGACTGGTCGTCGTCAATGATCCAAACTTCGTCGGCCATCGGGATTCTCCAAGGGTAAGTAAACGGAAAAACAGGTATGTCCCGGCCTGGAGGTGCATTCGATCAGGCCGCCGTGGCGGTTGACGAGCGCCTGGGCGATGGACAGCCCCAGTCCGGTGCCTCCGGGACGGCCGGTGACCATCGGATAGAAGATTTGTTCCAGCAGTTGTGCCGGGATGCCGGGGCCCTGGTCGATGATGTCGATACGGACCACCATGCGGTGGAGGTGTTGACGGATGGTGACTCGGCGTTGAATCCGGCTGCGCAAGGTGATGGAGCCTTCCCCTTCCAGGGCCTGAGCGGCGTTGCGGCCGATGTTCAGAAAGGCCTGGATCAGTTGATCCGGATCGCCGTGGATGGATGGCAGACTTGGATCGTAGTCGCAGTGGATCGTCAATTTCGGATATTCCGCCAGCAACAGTTGACGCACGTGCTCCAGCACCTGATGGATGTTGAGCTCGCTCAAGCGCAGCGGCTGGTCGGGGGCGATCATGCGGTCGATGAGGGTGCGGAGTCGGTCGGCCTCGTTGATGATGACGGTGGTGTATTCCCGCAGCTCGGTGTCGGGCAGTTCGTCGGCAAGCAGTTGGGCCGCCCCCCGTAATCCTCCCAGGGGGTTCTTGATTTCGTGGGCCAGGCCCCGCAGCAATTGGTTGATGGCTTCCTGCTGCGCCTGCAGTTGGGCGTCCCGGGAGAGCTGGTAGTAGTTTTCCACCGGCTCGATTTCCATGATCACCGCTTCGACCTCTTCGCCCTCGAGCAGCGGGGTCATGGCGCAGTGCACAAGCATGGTGCGGCTTCCCTGGCGTAACGGCAGGTGGCGCTCCACCCGGGGGGCGCAACTGGAAATGGTGTGATTCAGATCGGCCGTGATTTTGTCACCCAGGGAAGGGAACAGATCCCTGGCCTTTTGATTCAGGGCCTTGTGAGCGCTGGTGGCGAGCAGCATTTCCCCGGCCGGATTGAGATATCGCAAGCGCTGGCTGCGATCGAACACCAGCACGCCGTTGCCGAGATGCTCCAGGATGCGCTGATGGAAGTGTTCGTCGTTCATATGATTGGGATGAAGCAAGTATTGGGCCAAGCAGGCGAGTTAAATCGCCCATGCAACCGGAACAAAAATGCGCCGTTATTGTGCGATTTGGTCCAATTTGGTGCAAAATGGTTTCCCTTTTGCACCATTGTCACGGCATATGACTGGCATGGATGCTGCTAGTAATAAACTTGCATACCAACTCAAGCAGAGGGGAATCGTGATGAAATTGGTAGCTGCAGTGATAAAGCCTTTCAAACTGGACGACGTGCGTGAGGCGTTGTCGGAGGTGGGGGTTGCCGGCCTGACCGTGACCGAGGTGAAAGGTTTCGGGCGTCAGAAGGGGCACACCGAATTGTATCGCGGTGCCGAGTACGTGGTGGACTTCCTTCCCAAGGTCAAAATCGAGGTGGCCGTCGCCGATGAGCAGCTGGAGCAGGTGCTCGAGGCGATCCAGAAGGCGGCTCGCACCGGCAAAATCGGCGACGGCAAGATTTTCGTCACTCCGTTGGAGGAAGTCATCCGTATCCGTACCGGGGAGACGGGAGCCGAGGCGTTGTAAATTTTCCAGAAAAAGAACGAGGTGAAAACAAAATGGAAAAACTAATCGAAGTCAGCTACGCGCTGGATACCTTCTACTTTTTGGTCATGGGCGCCCTGGTCATGTGGATGGCCGCCGGTTTCGCCATGCTCGAGGCCGGTCTGGTGCGTTCCAAGAACACCGTGGAAATCCTGACCAAAAACGTGGCCCTCTATGCCATCGCCTGCATCATGTACATGCTGATGGGCTACCAGATCATGTATCCGGGTGAGGCGGTCAATTCGGTGTGGCCCGGTATCGGATTTCTGATCGGCGAGGATCATTCTTTGGAGGAGGTGCTCAAGAGCAACGGTGAGGTGTATTACTCGGTGATGGCCGATTTCTTCTTCCAGGTGGTGTTCGTGGCCACTGCCATGTCCATCGTCTCCGGGGCGGTGGCCGAGCGGATGAAGCTGATCGCCTTCCTGCTCTTCGCCGTCGTCATGACTGGGTTCATCTATCCGATGCAGGGGTACTGGAAATGGGGTGGCGGCTTTCTGGATCAGCTCGGTTTCCTGGATTTCGCCGGTTCCGGTGTGGTGCATCTGACGGGAGCCACGGCGGCTCTGGCCGGAGTCCTGCTGCTAGGGCCGCGAACCGGTAAATATGGCCCCGGCGGGGAGATCCATCCTATTCCCGGCTGCAACATTCCCCTGGCCACTCTGGGAACGTTCATCCTCTGGCTGGGCTGGTTCGGGTTCAACGGCGGTTCCGAGCTGAAGGTGTCCAACGTGGAGGAGGCCAACGCGGTGGCCCGGGTGATCGTCAACACCAACATGGCTGCCGCCGGTGGCGCCGTGGCCGCTCTGCTCACCGCCCGGGCCCTGTTCGGCAAGGCCGATCTCACCATGATGCTCAATGGCGCCCTGGCGGGGCTGGTCGCCATCACTGCCGAACCGCTCACTCCCTCGCCGTTGCTGGCGACCATCGTCGGGGCGGTCGGTGGTTTCATCGTGGTGTTTTCCATCATCGGCTTCGACAAGCTGCGCATCGACGATCCGGTGGGGGCGCTGTCGGTCCACGGCGTGGTGGGCATCTGGGGATTGCTGGCGGTTTGCCTGTCCAATCCTGACGCCAAGCTCAGCGCCCAGTTGATCGGTATCGTCACCATCCTGGCCTGGGTTTTCGTCACCAGCTTCATCGTCTGGTTCGTCCTCAAGGCTCTCATCGGTATCCGTCTCAGCCCCGAGGACGAATACAACGGCGCTGATTTTGCTGAGTGTGGCATGGAGGCTTACCCCGAATTCACCGGCAGTGCCCGCTGATTTTCGGCCTCGTGGTGACAAAGCGATGGGGCGGTGCCCCGTCGCTTGCATTTTCATCGCAAGCTTGCTTTTTTTTGGCAAAAAGCTACAATTTGTCGTAAATAAAAAACTAACGGATCGAGAGGATATGGTGATGAACGAAAAACGTTTCAAGATTTCTGCTTTGGCGGCAGCATTGGCGGTCGCGGCCGGCGGCGCCGGTGCCCATGAGTTGGACAGCGGGTCGGGATATCTTCCGGATCGCATTCGGAATGCCGACGGTGTCATCGAAGCTTTCACCGGCTATGACATCAACGAAGCGGAGTTCATGAAGTCCCTCGGGCTTCGGGTCGGCGGCTGGATCGACTTCGGCTACACCCACAATTTCGAGGATCCCCGCAACGATCTCAACGATCCGGTCACCTTCAACTTCCGTTACGACCACGTCATGCTCAATCAGGCCAACCTGTTCATCGAGCGGGCGGTGAACACCGACGGCGGCTGGGACGTCGGCGGCCGGGTGGACTTCATGATCGGTACCGACTCCCCCTTCACCCAGGCGGCCGGACTGGAAATTTCCGACGCCGGCAAGCAGAAGTGGATGGGCGACACCGATCAGCTCCACAATTTCAACAAGTTGGCCCTGCCCCAGGCCTATCTGGAAATCTACGCCCCGGTGCTCAACGGCATCACCGCCAAGATCGGCCATTTCTATACCATCATCGGCAACGAGGTGGTGACGGCGCCGGACAACTTCTTCTACTCCCACGCCTACACCATGCAGTACGGTGAGCCCTTCACCCACACCGGCGCCCTGTTCTCCATGCCGCTGGTCGACAATCTGAGCATCACCGTCGGTGCGGTCAACGGCTGGGACAGCTTCACCGCCGATATCGACGACGCCTGGAACTTCATCGGTGGTTTGAATTGGGACAACGGCGTGGAAGGTGCCGGCGCTCTGTCGGTGGCATTGACCGCCATCACCGGGACCGTGGCCGGATACCACGGCAACATGGACGATCTGGAGCGCTCCCTCTACAGCATCGTGCTGTGGTACGACATCACGGATCAGTTACACTTCACCCTCCAGCACGATCATGGCTGGGAGGAGCAATTGGGTACCGACGACGATGCCCACTGGTACGGCATCAACAGCTACCTGACCTACGACATCAACGACATGTTCTCCGTGGGTACCCGGATGGAGTGGTTCCGCGACGAGAACGGTGTCCGGGTGAGCAGTCTTTATGGGGGTCAGGGGGTGCGTCCCGGCAAGTCGGCCAACTTCTACGAAATGACTTTCGGGATCAATTTCACCCCCACCAAGTGGGCCAAGATCCGTCCGGAAATCCGCTATGACTGGGCCGAGAACGCCAAACCCTACGATGACGGCAGCCAGGATGACCAGCTTCTGTTCGGTGTCGACGCAGTGATCATGTTCTGATTGCTCCAAGTTATCCTTCGTCGGGACAGGGCGTGGACTTTTGGTTCACGCCCTTTTTTCTTCCGGGAGTAGGGGAAAGCATGACATCCGCGTCGATACGGTGACGCCGGTTCCAACGCCGATCGATTCGGTTTTCCGGGCGCGGGGAGGGCCCGAAGTCCGTTAGTTCAGGCCCGGTGCGAGGCGGTCGCCCGGGCCGTGGTTTTTGAGGCCAGCGGCATCATGGGCAGGTCGTCGAGATCCCGGGAAAGTTGTTCTGGGCGGCCGGGCCCGGCACTCACAGCACTCACAGCCTGGCCTGGACCAGCCACTGGTCCAGGCTTTTCTGGGCCTTGTGTTTCAGCTTCAGCGACAGGTAAGGCTGGGCCGGATCCGGAGGCAGCCGGACGGCCCGCCGAAAGTGGACGAGCGCTTCCTCCATCCGGCCGGCCTTGCGGAGGAAATGGCCGTAATAGTAATGATTTTCGATCCCGTCGGGATTGAGGGCCAGCGCTTTCTGGAAATAGCGTTCTGCCTTTTTGGCATCGCCGAAGGAAAGCGGCCAGCCGGGCACTTTGTAATATAGACAGGCCAGAGCCAGATAGGCGGCACCACGCATGGCGCCGGGATCGATCGCCACGGCGCGCAGGAGGAGATCCCTTGCCTGGGTCGCCTGGTTCAGCGAGGACAAACCGGGATCGAGGTTTGCCAGGGTCACCAGGGTGATCGCCTGCCAGATCAGGGGTTCCGCCCGCCGGGGATACCGGTTCTTCAAGTGCTCGATGTCCGCGAGCAGGGCGCCGAGCCCACCGGGCTGTTGCGATTTCGGCCAGTGATAGGCGATTTCGTCCCAGCGTCGGCCGATTTCCTGAATCGATTCCGGGACAGAAGCGGCCGATGCGGTCGGGATTTGAACGAAGCAGAGCCCGATCCAGAAAAGCAACGGCCAGGTTGCGTCATTGCGGATAAAATGTTGTTCTGTTGCCATGACACCTAACATTATTTGTGATTTTGCAACAATTATAGATCCAATGGTGGGAAATTGAAGTGCTAGGTGTGCCGAGACGGAATCCGATACAGCCATCGATCACCCGGTCATCGGAGTCGCATGGCTTCTGAAGGGCAAAGGGTTTTTCGGGTTTCCCGGCGGCTGTCGTGGCTGCACGCCCCCCGTCCAACCGAGGGGCGTGGACAGAGAGTCAGTCTTCCAGGCGAAAGCCGATCTTCAGAATCACCTGGTAATGGGCCACCTTACCGTCTTCGATATGACCGCGGGTTTCCACCACCTGGAACCAGTTGAGGTGTTTGAGTGTCTTGCTGGCGCGCTGAATGGCGTTGTCGATGGCGTCCTCAATGCTTTCGCTCGATGAGCCGACGATCTCGATCACTTTGTAAACATGGTCCGGCATTGGAAGTTCTCCTCGGGAAAGTTGTCGGTGCGATGATGATAGGTGATCATGGCCGATTGCGCCATCTTGCTGCGATCGAGTGTCGAGGAAAAGCGGGGTTTACCACCTACTATCACTTCTTCTTTCGGAGGGGACCGGAAACCCAAATTGATAGGTGGTGAGAAAGTGGTGTTTCGGCTTGGGGGTGCTTCCCAATTGCGGGATAATATGCGTTTTTCATGGCACGAGGGAGCATGAAAGATCAGCTGCAGCGCCTGCTTGAGACGGCGATAGATCGGTTGCGACGACAAGGGCTGTTGCCGGAACAGGTCCGGGTTCCGGTCCGGGTGGATCGGGCCCGCGATTCCGCCCATGGGGATTTCGCCAGCAACATCGCCCTGATGCTGGCTAAGGCGGCCGGCATGCCGCCGAAGAAGCTCGCCGAGCGGATCGTTGCGGCCATGCCGAAAGATCCCTCGGTCCGCCGGGTCGAAATCGCCGGCCCCGGTTTTATCAACTTTTTCCTCGACCCGGCGGCCCAGTTCGCCATCGTCCGTCGGGTTCTGGAAGAACGGGAGCGTTTCGGCCACAGCGATATCGGCCGGGGGCGGCGTATCCACATCGAGTTCGTCTCCGCCAACCCCACCGGGCCGCTCCATGTCGGGCACGGGCGCGGAGCAGCGTACGGGGCCAGCGTGGCCAACCTGCTGGCGGCGGCCGGTTTCCAGGTCCACCGGGAATACTACGTCAACGACGCCGGCCGCCAGATGGATATTCTCACGGTCAGCATCTGGCTGCGTTATCTGGAACGGTGCGGTGAATTGGTGCCGTTTCCGGCCAGCGGTTACCGTGGGGATTACGTCCGCGACATCGCCGCGCGGCTTTACCGTCAGATGGGAGACGCCTATCGGCGTCCGGCCGAAAGCGTGCTGGAGGGATTGCCGCCGGACGCCCCGGAAGGGGACAAGGAACGTTACATCGATGCCTTGATCGATCGTGCCCGGAAACTCCTGGGAGAGCAGGCCTACGAGGCGATTTTCCGCACCGGACTGGAGGCGATTCTGGCCGACATCCGGGAGGATCTCGAGGCCTTCGGGGTTTGCTATGACCGGTGGTTTTCCGAGCGCGACCTGGTGCAGTCGGGCCGGGTGGAACAGGCCTTGGCCCTGCTGGATCGGGGCGGGTGGCTGTATCGCAAGGAAGGGGCCATCTGGTTCGCCGCCGGCCGCCTCGGGGATGAAAAGGACCGGGTCGTGGTCCGGGAGAACGGCCAGATCACCTATTTCGCCTCCGACATCGCCTACCATCTGGACAAGCTGGAACGGGGGTTCGATCATCTGATCGACGTTTGGGGAGCCGATCATCATGGCTACGTGCCCCGGCTGAAGGCGGCCATCCAGGCGCTGGGGGCCGATCCCGAGCGCCTGGAGGTGCGTCTGGTGCAGTTCGCCGTCCTGTACCGGGGCCGGGAGAAGGTGCCCATGTCCACCCGGGCCGGGGAATTCGTCACCCTGCGTCAATTGCGCGAGGAAGTGGGCCGGGATGCGGCCCGGTTTTTCTATGTGATGCGCAAGCCCGAGCAGCACATGGATTTCGATCTCGAGCTTGCCGTTTCCCAATCCAACGACAATCCGGTCTATTACGTCCAGTACGCCCACGCCCGGGTTTGCAGCGTGTTCCGGCAGTTGGCGGAAAAGGGCTGGCAGCGGGACGTGGCGCAGGGAATGGATGCCCTGACCCGGCTGACCGAACCCCACGAACAGGCGCTGCTGGCCACTTTGGCCCGCTATCCCGAGACCGTCGAACGGGCAGCGCTGCAGCGGGAGCCCCATCAACTGACCCATTACCTGCGCGAATTGGCCGGGGAGTTTCACACTTACTACAACGCCCATACCTTTCTGGTGGAGGACGCCCCCTTGCGCAACGCCCGTCTCAATCTTATCGACGCCGTGCGTCAGACCATCGCCAACGGCCTCGGTCTGCTCGACGTCAGCGCCCCCGAGTCGATGTAAATGGCCCGCCGCAAACCCACCTCACTCCGCCGAGCCCCACCCCGCGGCCGTGCCAGGGGGAAACGCCGAAGCGGTGCGCCGCTATGGTTGTGGGTGTTGGCCGCGCTGACGTTGGGAGGGTTCGGCTATTTTCTCTATTGGCTCTCCACCGATTTGCCCGAGACCCCGGCCAAAACGCGACCGGCTGTGGATCGGGCCGCTGCGTCGGCCGAACCCAAGACGGAGACGGCGAAGAAACGGGAGCCCCGCTTCACCTTCTACACCCTGTTGCCGGAAAAGGAGGTCGTCGTTCCCGAGGGTGAGGTCCGGACGCTTCGGCGGGAGGAACATCTGGGGCGCGCGCCCCGGGGGGGATATTTCATTCAGGCCGGTTCGTTCCGCAGGATGGCGGATGCCGACCGCCTCAAGGCCCGGTTGGCCCTCCTGGGGGTCGAGTCCCGCATCGAGCGGGCCGAGGTGAAAGGCGCTGTCTGGTACCGGGTAAGGCTAGGCCCGTTCGCTTCCATGACAGAGGTGGAGCGGGTGCGTTCCCGGTTGCGCAGACACCGGATCGACAGCGTGGTCCATACCGTGAAGCGGTGAGCTCCAAAGGGAGCGAAAAGTCAATGGATCGGTGTTGAATGCTTACCACCGATCACTTCTGCCGAAGGGGGCTGGGAAGGGTCTGTCAGCGGCCATGGATGGCCGCTCCGGGCCTAAATTTACGGACGAATTTCGGTCCGGCAGACCCTTCCCAGCTCCCGTATAAAGTAAATTGATAGGTGTTGAGTGTTGAATGACTTGCCTTGTACTTTGTCAGTAATCGGCCTATACTCGAATCACGTCGTGAAACGTCAGCTTGGTTGAGCGAGACCGCCTTCAGGGCGGTTGTTTTGTATCTGAATTCTGGAATCCGTTTATGTTGTTTGGACTTTTCGAACTCCCCTGGTGGGGCTATGGACTCGTCATCCTGGCCCTGACTCATGTGACCATCGTCGCGGTCACCATTTATCTGCACCGCTGCCAGGCCCATCGGGCGCTGGATCTGCATCCCATCGTCAGTCATTTCTTCCGCTTCTGGCTCTGGTTGACCACCGGCATGAAAACCAAGGAGTGGGCCGCCATTCACCGTAAGCATCACGCTCGCTGCGAGACCGAGGAAGATCCCCACAGTCCTCAGGTGCTGGGAATCGGCAAGGTGCTGTTGGAGGGGGCGGAACTCTACCGCCAGGCCACCCGGGACCGGCAGGCCGTCGAGCAGTACGGCTGGGGGACGCCGGACGACTGGATGGAGCGCCACGTCTACAGCCACCCGGTGGTTTCCCAGTTAGGCATCCCCCTGATGCTCCTGGTCGATGTGGTCTGCTTCGGGGTGCTGGGTTTGACGGTGTGGGCGGTCCAGATGCTCTGGATCCCGGTGTGGGCCGCCGGGGTCGTCAACGGCCTGGGTCACTATGTCGGTTACCGCAACTTCGAGACCACCGATGCTGCCACCAACCTGGTCCCATGGGGCATCCTCATCGGCGGCGAGGAACTGCACAACAATCATCACGCCTACCCCTCCTCGGCCAAGCTGTCCAACAAATGGTGGGAATTCGACCTGGGTTGGCTGTACATCCGGCTGTTGGCCTTCCTGCGTCTGGCCAAGGTCAAGCGGATCGCCCCCAAGGTGCGCGTGGTGCGGCAGGCCGCCGAGCCGAATCGGGAAACGGTCATGGCGCTGATGCGCCATCGTTTCCATGTTCTCGCCCTTTACGCCCGCACGGTGGTCGTGCCGGTGCTGCGGGACGAATGCCGCCGGGCCGACCGCAGGGTCCGTCGGCTGCTCAGGCGGGCCCGTCCCTTGATGGTGCGCGAGGATATCCGGCTCGACGCCGAGCGGGAGAAAGTGTTGCACGCCGCCATCGGAACCAGTCACCGCCTGGAAACGGTGTACCGGTTCAAACGCCGGCTCAAGGAAATCTGGGCCCAGCATGCCCCCCATCCGGAAGCCCGTCTGCAGCAGCTCAGCCAGTGGTGTCGCGAGGCCGAACAGAGCGGTATCGAGGCGCTGGGCGAGTTTGCCGCCTTGTTGCGCGGTTACGCGCAGGAACCGCAAGCGACCTGATCCGGTTGTTCCACTTACGCGCGGACGTTATACTCTGCCCCTCCGGGCATCGAGGAACAGCGTTGCGTTTCGTCCGCGCTTTCACCATCTTTCTGTTCTGCCTCTCCCAATTGTTCGCGCCCTTGGTGCACGCCCACGTGGGGGCGGATCTTTCCCCGGCGGCGCTTCATCTGCCCGGCTTGGAAACGGCGGTTTACCAAGGGGTGAGCGACGCCGTTCCCTTCGAGGACCACGGCGGCCTGGTGGTGCAAGCCGCCAAGGGGGTCCGATCCGGGCCCTTGGCCTTTCCATCCGGCTCGGCGTTGGTTCCGCCGATCGAGATCGAACCCCGCCCTCTTCCTGCATCGAGGGCGCCGGTGCCTGTCACCGTACTGGCGCCGCCGTTTCGATGTGTCCATCTGCCGCCAAGCCGCGCTCCGCCCCATCGGTTCTGATCCTGTGTCGAGTTTCCGGCGCCGTGCCGGATCCCGTTTCAATTCCAGATTTTCATAGGTAAGAACCGTGCACAGACTGAGCCGTTGGCTGTTGTGCGCCTGTCTGCTGGCCGTGGCGGCCGGTGGCCGGGCCGAGGAGAACTTGCTCGTTCCTCATTGGGACGAGCTTCGTTACGATCCCGATCTGACCCTGGCCCAGGTGGTGGAAACCGCCCTGGCCAACTTTCCCCGCAGCCGGCTGGCGGCGGCGTTCCGGGAGGAGGCCCGGGCCTGGCGCCGACGCGCCGGGGGGCTGTTGGCCGGTCCGGTGATGCTGGGCACCACCTACAGCGGCGACCAGGTGGGCGACGACACCGGCGCCTGGGAGATCGACAACGATCTGACCTTCATGTTGTGGAAATGGGGCCAGCGCAGCGCCGCCGGCGAGGTGGCGGATCGGGCCGCCGAATACGCCGCCCGCTACCGGCGGGCGCTGGCGCTCCAGGTGGCTGGGATGGTGCGGGAGGCGCTCTGGGATCTGCGCCTCAAACGCACCGCCTACGAAACCGCCCGCCAGTTGCTGGCGGTGAACGAAAAGCTGGTGGCGGCGGTGCGCAAGCGGGTCGAGGCCGGCGATCTGGCCCGCACCGACCGGCTGCTGGCAGAAACCGAACTCCTGCGCCGCCGGGCCGAGGCCATGACCGCCGAGGCCGAATGGATGCACGCCCGCCGCCGTTACCTCAATCTGGTGCGTATGGACCGGGCGCCGCAGCGTTTCGAGGAAACCCGGGCGCCCCTCGACACCATTCCCCGGGACCATCCGCTGCTGGCGGCGGCCGAAACCCGGATCGCCCAACTCAAGGCCCGGGTGCGCTGGACCCGTTTCGAATCCGACACCGGCAACCAGCAGGTCTATCTCACCGTCGGCGGCACCCATGCCAAGGCCGGCCGGGGCGGTCCCACCACCCACGGCCTGATGGCTAATCTCACCATTCCCTTCGGCGGCGGTCGCTACCAGGCGCCCAACGTCGCCGCCGAGGCCGTCGCCCTGGCCGAGGCGGAAAGCGAACGCGGCGAGTTGCAGCGCCGGCTGGAGCGGGAGTTGCACGAGGCCGAACACGCCCTCCAGGTGGATGCGCTCCAACTGGCGTCGGCCGAGAAACGTCACCGTCTGGCCCGCGAGAACTTGGAACTGGCGCGCCAGGCCTTCGCCGCCGGGGAGATGGATCTGATCGATTTGCTGCGGATCCAGATGCTGGCTCAGGAAGCGTTGCGCGACGCCCGCCAGTGGCGCGTCCGCCTGGCGCGCGACACCGCCCGTTACAACCAGGTGGTTGGAATACTGCCGTGAGCCGTCTGTGGCTTTTGTGGATCCTGCTGACCGGCCTGGCTGCCGCCGATGAAGTGACGATCACCGCCGCCCAGGCGCGGCGGCTGGGGTTGAAGGTGGAAACC
>JALSSF010000209.1 GCA_026984375.1 Methylothermaceae bacterium
GATGGCGAAAACCTGGCTCGCTCCCGGCGGCAGCATCCCCGTCGTGATCAACGACGAACTGACCCTGGAAATACCGGCCGGCACCAAACTGATGTGGGGCTTGCTGGAGCACGGCATCCACGTGCCCTCGGCATGCGGCGGCCAGGGTACCTGCGGCCAGTGCCGGCTGGTGGTGGAGGGAGCGGGCCCCATCCTGCCCACCGAGCGCTCCAAACTACCCGCCCGTCTGCTGAAGGAAGGCTGGCGCCTGAGTTGCCAGATTCCGGTCAAACGCCCCCTGAAGGTGCTCGTGCCGCCGGAAATCCTCGGCTCCCAAACCTGGATCGGCACGGTGGTGTCCAACCGCAGTCTCACGCCCCTGATCAAGGAACCGGTCATCGAACTGCCGGAACCGCCTCTCCGTTTCCGCGCCGGCCAGTTCATCCTGCTGGAGGCCCCCAGAGCCCGGATCCGCTTCGCCGACTTCGACATCGACCCCCGCTTCCGCGACGATTGGGACCGCTTCGACTGGTGGCGCTATCAGGTCACCGTCCCGAAACCCACCAGCCGGGCCTACTCCATGGCCAACGCTCCGGCGGAGGGCAACCGGGTGCGTCTCAACGTGCGTCTGGCGCTGCCGCCCCCTGACGAGCCGGAGATTCCCCCGGGCAGGGTCTCCGCCTACGTCTTCTCCCTGAAACCGGGACAGAAAGTGAAAATCACCGGGCCTTTCGGCAACTTCTACGTGCGGGAGCGGGACACCGAGATGATCTTCGTCGGTGGCGGGGCCGGCATGGCACCGCTGCGGTCGATGATCGTCGATCAACTGGAGCGGGTCCGTACCCGGCGCAAACTGTCCTACTGGTATGGGGCCCGCAGTCTAAGAGAGATTTTCTATGCCGACCTGTTCGAGCGCCTGGCCCGGGAGCACGACAACTTCACCTGGACAGTGGCCCTGTCCGCCCCCCACCCCGAAGACGACTGGCGGGGACCGACCGGATTCATCCATCAGGTGCTGTACGACAATTATTTGAAAAACCACCCCGCCCCGGAGGAATGCGACTACTATCTGTGCGGCCCGCCTCCCATGCTGCGGGCGATGTTGCGGTTGCTCGACGACCTGGGGGTGGAGCGGGACAACGTCTTCTTCGACGACTTCGGCGGCTGAGCGGAGCCACCTATTACGGAAGGTGTCCCAATGATACTGTCAGTCCTGCTGGCGACGTTCATGGTCCTGCTCACCTTCTCGGTCCATTACCGCGCTTTGCGGTGGATCTCCCGGCTCGTCCCGGCGTTCCCCGATACCCAAGTGCTGGTGCTGGTGATCGTGCTCTTGATCTATGCCACCCACCTTCTGGAGATCGCTCTCTATGCAGGTGCCTATTGGCTGGTCGTGGAGGTACTCCATATCGGCACGCTGCACCTCAATCCCCTAGCCGGACTGCCGGTCAGCGGTTTCATGGAATATCTCTACTACTCGGCCGTGGTATACACCTCTCTGGGGCTGGGGGACATCTATCCCATCGGACACGTCCGCTTCCTCACCGGGGTGGAAGTGCTCAACGGCCTGCTGCTGATTGCCTGGTCCGGTTCCTTCACCTTCCTGGCCATGGGACGGCTGTGGCCGTGGCAGGAATGCCGATCGACCGATCCTTCCAAAGGGAAAGACCGATGAACGTCCAACACTTCCCCACTCTGCCGTTTGCGCTTCGCCCCTCGACAGCCATAAGCCGGATTTCACATCGGGAGACGTCACGAGATTTTCCGGTCAGGATTTTCCATTTGGGTGCAGCATGGCCTAAGATAGCCCGGACGAAGGTATAACAACAACGCAAGCTGATTTGAGTTCCAAGGATTCGACCATGTTGACAAGGCCCAAAAAACCGCTTTTCGTTCTGCTTCTCGGCATCATGTTGGGGGGATGTTCGAGCATCCGCGCCCGGGATACCATCCCAGCGGCGCAATGGAAGATATACCCCGGCGTGCGCCAAGACCTCGAGGAACTGAGAGAAATCATCACGGGACAACGCAAAGATCCTCTCTGGGTCGAAACCCTGGTGGCCACCATGCTGCTGGCCGACCTGCCGGTTTCCACCGTCTTCGACACCCTGGTGGCGCCTTATGATCTGTACCGTATTCACAGGTTCGGGGGAAAAATCAACAGGCGTCGAGCAAATTAAGTGCCTGTGCCTGTAAGGATTTCTGAATTTCGGACCGTACCTGGCGGAGCTGCCCCTGACCGTGGGTTTTGTCGGCGAATTTCACCGCTTCGCTGCCGTGATCGCCGCTCACCTGGGGGAAATCGCCGCACTGGCCGCCGCAGGCCTGTGGGCGGTTTCCGCCCGGCTGTTCCGTCACAGCGGTCACCGGTTGCCTCCGTTGCCGCTCAACCTCTGCAAAAACGCCCTCGCGCTCGTCCTGCTGGCCTTGACCGCGCCGCTGTCGGGGGCTTCCCGCGGTCACCTCGATCCGGAACCGCTGATTCTTCTGACGATCAGCGGCATGATCGGCATCGGAATCGGCGACAGCGCCTTCTTCGCCGCATTGAACCGGATCGGCGAGCGGCGCTGTCTGTTGCTTGTGGAAACCCTGGCGCCGATATTCACCACAGGGATCGCCTATCTCTGGTTGCAGGAACGTCTGTCCCCTCCGGTCATGTTGGCGATCGGCCTGGTGCTGGCGGGAATCTTCTGGGCCTGGTCGGACGATGCCCGCCCGGCCACACCGGGCGGCGGGGGATGGATTTTCGCCCTGTCGGCGGCCCTCTGCCAGGCCATTGGGACAGTCTTGTCGCGGCAGGCCCTCACGGCGAGCGACGTTCCGGTGCTGTGGAGCACCATGGTGCGTCTGGGCGGTGGTCTGTCGCTGATCGCCCTGATTTTGCTGGGGCGACGGCAAACTTTCCAGGTTTCACGTGAAACCTTTTCTTCTCCCTTGTTCGGCAAGATAGCCCTGGCCACGCTGCTGGGCACCTACCTTGGCATTTTCCTGCAGCAACTGGCGTTGAAACATGCCGATGCCGGGATCGTTCAGACCCTGCTGGCCAGCAGTTCGGTCCTAGTGATTCCGCTGGCAGTCCTAAGCGGCGAGCGCGTCGGATTACGGGCCTGGGGCGGCGCCTTGCTGGCGTTCGCCGGCATTTTCTTATTGTTCCGGAATTGAGCCAGCGAGCAACCGACTCGAACCAAGGCTCCCGTACGGGAACCTCGGTTCAGCAAAGCAACAGCAGGAAAATCATTCGTCCGGCATCTCCGGCAGGGGCGGCGGGATGTACTCGGCCTCCCGGATTTCGGCCTCCGGATGGTGCTTGCGTATCAACTGGCGAATTTCCTCGGCGCGCTGCTTGGGAACGTCGACCAGCATCAGCAGCTGGCCCTGCTCGATCGCCTGCTCGTATTTGCGCACCTCCTCGCTGGGGATCGAAACCCCGATCAACGCCGACGACCAGGCACCGATGGCCGCACCCGCCAGGGTGGCCGCCAGGATCACCGCACCGCCCGCCGCCACCAGTCCGGTGGGCAACAGCACGGCCGCCAGACCGGCCAGCAGTCCGGTGGCGGAACCGGCCGCCAGACCGCGTTTCATCGCCGGAATCAGATCGGTTTTCTCGGTCAGCCCCGCTTCCGGCAATCCTTCCAGCGGCACCCCCTCCTTGGCGATGATGTGGATTTCATCCTTGTCCAACCCGGACACCAGGAGATCGGCCACGATCGTTTTCGCCGTATCCACATCGGGAACCAGCATGACCAATCGCAACATGGCATTCCCTCCTTCGTTGATTACTCCCGTGCATCTTAAATCCTTTGTCGCTTGTTTTCACGACTTCCAGCCCCATATACCGAAAACGCATGGCCATATTAGCCAGGCGAATCTTGTTTCAACCATATCTTCTGGAGGTAAAAAATGAACGCACAAGCACAAACGAATTTGCAGGAACTGCCGCAATCGTGGAAAACCATGCTGGCCCTAGGTATCCTCATGGTCGTCCTGGGAATCATCGGCATGGGAATGAGTTTCGCCCTGACCATCACCACGGTAGTCTTCTTCGGAACGTTTCTCCTGGTCAGCGGCTGCATGCAGCTCGCCCACGCTCTGTTCGGAAAAGAGATCCAGCAGTGGCAGGGAAAGGCGATGCACGCCATCATCGCCATCCTGTATATCATCGGCGGTCTGGTGACGGTCTTCAACCCCATCGCCGGCTCTTTCGCCCTGACCGCCATGCTGGCCGGCGTGTTTCTGGGCATGGGGGTATACCGGATTTACGTGGACCTGGAACGGAAGAAACAGGGTAAATCCTGGGGAACTCTGACCATGGTCGGCATCGCCGACATTCTCATCGCCGCCGTCATCATGATGGGCATGCCGTGGACCGCCCTGTGGGTATTGGGTCTGATGGTCGCCGTCGAACTGGTGATGAACGGCGCGATGCTCATCGCCACGGCGTTGGAAAAACGCAAGCAGGAACGTCAATCGCAACCCCAGGGAGCCTGATTCATGACGCCGCAACAACTGCGCGAACTGATCGCGCTCAACACGCTGGTCTTCGAAACCCTGGGACGACCGGAACAGGAACGGGAGTTCAACTTCAAAGCCATCAAACGCTGGGGCCTGGATCTGATCGCCGGCAGCCGTGACGGTGTCACGACCTTCTTCACTGGTGTCGCCGACCAGCACCAGCCTCAGGACGTTTACGAGGAAGCGGGCAGCCGTTACCAGGTGGACGAGATTTTGACCGCCCTGCCGAAGGGCAAAAAACTCTACGCCCACATCACCATGGCGGAGGGAACCGCCTTTTTGATCGGTGAGCTCCGCGAAGGACAGGAGAATATCGAGATTCTCCGCCTGCCGGCGGCCTCCCTGCTCATGGCCTATTGCCGGAAACACCGCCTGCCCCACGCGGCCGAGGCGGTTCGCAGCGTGGGCACGGCCACCGAACTGGTCAAGCACCGCGGGCAGGAGGGCAAACCGGTGCGCTTCGAGCAACTGCCCAACGTCGCCCGCCGCTTCCTGCGGGAAGCCAAGAAAGTGGAAAAGGAAATGGGATTCGGCCGTGTGTCCCTGGCCTATTTCGGCGAGAACAAGGACGGCGACGCCCGTTTCCGATTGTCGTGGCTGGTTCCCACCATCGCGCTGTTCGATATCGATCTGGCGGAACGGATCGACAAACTGCTCGCCGCTTTTGCGTAATTTTCTATCTACCAAACCAAAAGGAGGACTTATCGATGCACATTCGCACATTGTTTCATGCCACCATTCTGGCTCTGTCGCTTTCCTGGCTGGGCCTGGCCGCGGCCGGACAGGACAACCATCAGGCTACACAAAAGGAGGTTCAGCCCCAGGTTCAGGCCGCCAAACAACAGGCCATCGCCAAAAAGAAGGAAGAAGCGGTCAGGGAAGCGCTGGATGCGGTCTTGGCGACCCGCGCCGCCCTGGACGCGCTGGAAAAGGGGAAGACCAAGGAGGCCTTGGCCCATCTCGAGATCGCCAACGGCAAGCTGACCTTGCTGGTCGCCCGTCATCCTGATCTGGGACTGATCCCCATCGACAGCGAAGCGATCGTCATCGACTTTCAGGGCGAGCTGGAAACCATCAAAAAAGCGGTCGATGAGGCGGAAGATCTACTCGACGACGGTAAGGTGCAGGAAGCACGCGCCCTGCTGACGCCGCTGGCGAGCGAGATCCGCATCACCACGACCCACTTGCCGCTGGCTCTATATCCCGAAATCATCAAGAAGGTGGCCCCCCTGATCGACCAGGGCAAGATCAAGGAAGCCAAAGAGACTCTGATGGAGGCGCTCGATACGCTGGTCATTACGGAATCGGTCATTCCCTTGCCGGTGCTGCGGGCCGAGGCCATGCTTCAGAAAGCCGCCGAGATCGCCAAGGCCAAACAGCCGGAAGAGAAGGAAGTGCTTCGCTATCTCGACAACGCGATGCACCAGTTGCGTATCGCCCAGGCATTGGGATACGGCGACATCGACAAGGACTACAAGGGGCTGTACAAATCCATCAAGGAACTGGAAAAACGGGTGAAACGTCAGCAGTGGGGTGAACGCTTCGATCGGGCGATGGAGGAACTGCGCAAGGCTCTGGGCAAACTGCACGGCCGTATCGCCGAACCTCACCCGACCCGCTGATCCGAAACCCCCTCGAACCCATGAGCGCGAAAAGGGGATCGAACGATCCCCTTTTCATTGTTTCACGTGAAACCTTCTTCCAGCGAATGTTTCACGTGGAACATGATCTCCGCTTTTCCAAAGCCGCCAAAACCCGCTGGTGGATGGCACCGAAGCCCCCGTTGCTCATGAACAGCAGATGATCGCCCGGACGCGCGTCCGTCACCAGCACCTGGATCAGGTCGTCAAGCTCGGAAAACACCTGAAGCCGGGGATGGCGAACCCGGCGGGGATCCCAGCCCAGATCGGCGGGAGCATACAAATACACTGAATCGGCCGCCGCCAGCGCAGGACCCAGCCTGTCCGCATGCACCCCGAGCCGCATGGTGTTGGAACGCGGTTCCAAGATGGCGAGCAGACGGGCACCGCCGATCCTGGCTCGCAACCCTTCCAGGGTGGCCGCAATGGCGGTGGGATGATGGGCGAAGTCGTCGTACACGGCGATTCCGTCGACCCGGCCGCGCAACTCCAGCCGTCGTTTCACTCCCCGAAAACGGCTCAGGGCCGCCACCGCCCGCGCGGGTGGCACTCCCACCTGCGCCGCAGCGGCGATCGCCGCGACCGCATTGCCGACGTTGTGGCGGCCGACCTGATCCCAACGCACCTCCCCCACTACCGATCCCTCATGGCAGACCTGAAAGCGGCTGCCATCGGCAGCGAG
>JALSSF010000210.1 GCA_026984375.1 Methylothermaceae bacterium
CCTTCCAGGGTGGCTGCGGTGGGCAGGAACCAGACGTTGCGCATTCGGGCGTAGCGTCCCTCCGGCACCAGGACCTCCCCCGCCCCGCCCTCGATCACCAGGGTTTCCAGCACCAGCTCGCCCCCGGGCCGCAGGCAGTCTTTGAGGGCGAACAGGTGATCGAAGGGGGAGCGGCGGTGGTACAGCACTCCCATGGAGAACACGGTGTCGAAAGCGCCCAGGCCCGGCGGCAGGTCTTCCAGGGCCAGGGGCAGCAGGTCCACGGGCCAGTCCCCGGCGAGGCGCTTGATGGCCAGGAACTGGAATACGTAGCGCAGGGTCGGGTCGATGCCGATCACCCGCCTGGCCCCGGCCCCCAGCATGCGCCACAGGTAGTAGCCGTTGCCGGCACCCACGTCGAGCACCAGGCGTCCGTCCAGCGGCACAATCGCGTCTTCCAGCCGGGCCCACTTCCAGTCCGAGCGCCATTCGGCGTCGATGAAGGTTCCGAATACTTCGAACGGTCCCTTGCGCCAGGGATGCCAGCGGCGCAGGATGGCCGCGATCGCCGCCCGGGTGTCCGGATCGCCGTCCTCGGGCGTGCCGATGCGGACCACGGGGGCGGTGAAATTCACCGACGAGGGCGTGGGATGGGGCAGCTCGTCGAGCCAGCGGCGCCACTGGGGCAGATCGCCGTGGCGCGTCGGGGCCAGGGCGTTTGCCAGCCGGGCTTCCAGGTGTGGGCGCCAAGGGGTAAGCGGTTCGGGCAGGCGGGCCAGCAGCGCTTGGTAGTCGGGAAGGCCAGTCATGGCAGGGAAAAGCGGGTGCGCAATTGTTCGACCCTGTTCTTGCCGGCCTGCTTGGCCCGGTAGAGGGCCTGGTCGGCACGGTTGATGAGGGTCGCCAGTTCGGTGTCACCGGCCCCCCGGCCGCTGACGCCGATGCTGACGGTGATGGAAAAGGGGGATCGGCCGCCCAGGCGGGTCGCTTCCACCCCCTCGAGGATTTTTTCGGCGGTGGCCAGGGCGCCGGACACCGGGGTATTGGGCAGCAGCATGACGAATTCCTCGCCCCCGACGCGGCCGACCAGGTCGCTGGCGCGGCAGTGCCGGCGCAGCAGATCCGCCACCGCCCGGATCACCCGGTCCCCCTCGCCGTGACCGAATCGGTCGTTGACCTGCTTGAAGTCGTCGATGTCGATCACCAGGGCGGAAAGGGGCTGGCCGTAACGCCGGCTTTGGGTGAACAGTTTCCCGGCCAGAGCCATGAAATGGCCCCGGTTGCTCAGGCGGCTGAGCGCGTCGGTGGTGGCGAGGAAATCGAGCCGCGCCTGCTGGCGGGAGAAGCGGCGGAAAGCCCCCATCATGGCGGCGGCGATGAGGCTCCACAGGATCAGATTGACGAACAGCTCGGTGAGCCAGGACGCCAAAATCGGATCGGTTTTCTGCTCGACTTGAATTTGCAGGAGCGTTCCGGCGACGCCGGCGCCGGCGGTGATCGACGCTTGGGTTCCGAACCAGGTGCTGGTACGTTTCCAGACGGGTATGGACGGGGAGCGGCCGGTCAAAACGAAGTAGGTATGGCCCTGGGAGTCGTGCAGTGTCAGCCGCATGCCTGGGGCGGGCAGGTCGGCATAGGCATGAGCCACGGACGCCAGGTCGAGGATGGTGACCAGGATGTGGCGCAGACCGCCCTCGGCGGTGCGGAAGGCACGGCTGACGGCGAAAAACCGCCGCCCGTAGTGCACTTTGGACCATTGGGGCGGGCCGACGAACCAAAGACTGTCGTCACTTCGCAGATGCGTGGCCACGTAACCGCGGTCGGTGACCGATGGCGGGAGACCGGTGCCGGTCCAGCAGCGGATCCGGCCCCGGGCGTCGACGATCAGCAGGTCCATGACGTCCGCCTCGTTTCGTTGACGTGCGCGCAAGACCGCTTCGATGAAATCCTTGGCGGTATCGCCCCCGTGCGTCAGGGTCAGCAGGTCGTCGATGCCCAAGAACATCTGCTCGATGCCGTACAGACGGCGTTCCAGGTCCTGAGCCACGTGATGGGCGGTCAGGCGGGCCCGTTCCCGGGCCTGTCCCACGGTCAGGCGGTAATCGTCCGCCATATGGAGAACCAGCAGGGCGCACAAGGCGGTCAGGATCGCGGCACAGAACAGGGCGATGCGGACGTAGTGGCCCCGGATTGAGGACATGGGCGGCTTTCTGATTTCTATTTGGAGACTATACCATATTCCTTTCCTCTCCCTTTCAGGGCGATCAGGGAAACGAAGTTGAAGTAGCGGAACCAGACCTCGACGTTGGAGAAACCGGCCCGGTGGAGCCGTTCCACGTGGCGGGGCAGGGATTCGGGAATCAGGACGTTTTCCAGGGCGGCCCGTTTCTGGGCGATTTCCAGATCGCTGTATCCCCGGGCGCGTTTGAAAGCGTGGTGCAGTTCGGTGAACAGCTGCTGTTGCCCGGGATCCTCCAGGGCGATTTTCTCCGATAGGACCAAAGCGCCGCCGGGACGCAGTCCCCGATGGATGCGCGCCAGCAGCGGCAGGCGCTGCGCCGGGGGGATGAACTGGAGGGTGAAGTTGAGCACCACCATCGAGGCGTTGCAGATTCGGATGTCCGCCAGGTCGGCGCAAACCGGCCGTACGGGCACCGGCAGCGGGATGCGGTCGATCCGGCGGCGCAGCCGCCGGATCATGGGCCAGGCGTTGTCGACGGCGAACAGGGTGCAGCCGGGTGCGGTGATGCGTCGAGCCATGGCGAAGCTGGCGGCGCCCAGGGAACAGCCCAGGTCGTATAGATGGCTGTCCGGCTGGGCCAGCCGTTCGGCCAGCAGGCCGATGGCGGTCACGATGGTGCGGTAGCCGGGCACCGAGCGTTCGATCATGTCGTCGAAGACGGCGGCGACCCGGTCGTCGAAACGGAAGGCGGCGATCTCCGCCTGGGGCGTGGCGAACAGGCGGTCCCGGTTTTCGCTCATGTCAAAGCATCCTCGAAGGGCTGTGCTAACATGCTCGGCCACGGCAACGAGCTCGAGGGAGAGAAAGCGATGAGCGCCATCGATCTAGAAGCGGTCAAACGGTATCTGTTGGCGTTGCAGGATTCGATCTGTCGGTCCTTGGAAAGCATGGAGACGAAAGCCCGGTTCCGGGAGGACGTCTGGGAGTATCGCCAGGGACGCGGCGGCGGTCGCACCCGGGTGATCGCCGACGGCGAGACCTTCGAAAAGGGCGGGGTCAACTTTTCCCACGTCCAGGGCGACCAGCTTCCCGCCGCGGCCACATCCCACCGGCCCGAATTGGCCGGGCGCCGCTTCCAGGCGGTGGGCGTCTCCCTGGTCATCCATCCCCGCAATCCTTACGTGCCCACCTCCCATGCCAACGTGCGTTTCTTCCTGGCGGAAAAGGACGGCGCGGAACCGGTGTGGTGGTTCGGCGGCGGTTTCGATCTGACCCCTTATTATCCTTTCATGGAAGACGTGGTGCATTGGCATCGGACCGCCCTGGCCGCCTGTCGGCCGTTCGGTGACGAAGTCTACACCCGATACAAACACTGGTGCGACGAGTACTTCTATCTAAAGCACCGGGGCGAAACCCGCGGCGTCGGCGGCCTGTTTTTCGACGACCTCAACGACTGGGGTTTCGACCGTTGCTTTCGGTTCATGCGCTCGGTGGGGGATCATTATATCCCCGCTTATCTGCCGATCGTGGAGCGACGCAAGGATCTTCCCTACGGAGAGCGGGAGCGGGAATTTCAGGCCTATCGCCGCGGCCGCTACGTGGAGTTCAACCTGATCTACGACCGAGGAACCTTATTCGGGTTGCAGTCCGGCGGCCGTACCGAATCGATCCTGATGTCCCTGCCGCCCGTCGCCCGATGGGGATACGACTGGCGCCCGGAACCGGGAAGCCGGGAAGCGGAATTGAACGATTATCTACGCCCCCGCGACTGGCTGGGCGAGGTCTGAGGTTTCGTGCTGCCGGAGCGCCTGGCGGTTGCGTTCCGCCAGGCGCTCGATCAGGGCGTCGAGGGAACCGGTCTGGGCGATTTCCTGGCCGAATTCGGTGCGGTAGTTTTTCACCAGATCGACCCCTTCGATGATGATGTCGTAGACCTGCCATTCGTCGCCATGGCGGATCATGCGGAAGGTCACTTCGGCGGGTTGTCCGCCGGGCTGGACGAACTCGGTCCGGACCAGGACTTTCTTCGCCTTGGGATTCCAGTTGCGGATCGGCTTGAAACGGATTTCCCATTCCGCGTACTCGCCGTAGGTGGTGGCGTAGGTGCGGATCAGCATGGTCTTGAATTCCTGCTTGAAGCGCTCGCGCTGTTCCGGCGTGGCGGTACGCCAATACCTGCCCAGCACCAGGGCGGCGAAGCGATCGAAATCGACGTGGGGCTCGATGTGTTTTTCGACGATGCGGACCGCCTCGTCGAAGTTGACTTTGTAGTCGATCTTTCGCAGTTCCTGTTGAATCCGGTCGGAGGCGTCCTTGATCACCTGCTGGGGAGGAACGAGAGCCTCCGCCCGGGACGGAGGCAATATGCCCAGCAACAGGAACACGACCCAGACCAACAGGTGCGGCGCTTTGATTTTTCCCATTGAAAACTCCAAATGTCTCCGGATGTTTAGTTTTTGTTTATCATACACCTTGGCGTTCAGGATAGACCAGTGAGATTCCATGGCTCAATTCAAGCATAGTACCGTTTTTCCCCGTTTCCGCGCCCGCCGGATGCGGCGCGACGATTTCAGCCGCCGGCTGATGCGCGAGACCCTGCTGACCGTCAACGATCTGATCTGGCCGGTGTTCGTATGCGAGGGCCGGGGCGTTCGGGAACCGGTTCCCTCCATGCCCGGTGTCGAACGGCTCAGCCTGGACCGGCTCCTGGACGAAGCCGACGAGATCGCTGCACTCGGAGTGCCGGCCCTGGCCCTGTTCCCCGCGGTGCCCGGGGAAAAGAAGAGTGCCGACGCCAAGGAGGCCTGGAATCCCGAAGGGCTGGTGCAACGGGCGGTGCACGCCCTGAAGTCCGCCTTGCCGCAACTGGGGGTGATCACCGACGTGGCTCTGGATCCCTACACTTCCCACGGCCAGGACGGCCTGATCGACGACAGCGGCTACGTGCTCAACGACGAGACCGTGGCGGTGCTGGTCCAGCAGGCGTTGTCCCACGCGGAAGCCGGCGCCGACATCGTGGCCCCGTCCGACATGATGGACGGCCGTATCGGCGCCATTCGTTCCGCCCTGGAGGAGAACGGCTTCGTCCATACCCGGATTCTGGCCTATTCCGCCAAATACGCCTCTCATTTTTACGGTCCCTTCCGCGATGCGGTGGGTTCGGCGGCCAGTCTGGGCAGGGCCAACAAATTCAACTATCAGATGGATCCGGCCAACGGGGACGAAGCCTTGCGGGAAGTGGCCATGGACATCGAGGAAGGGGCCGACATGGTGATGGTGAAGCCGGGCCTGCCCTATCTGGACGTGATCTACCGGGTCAAGGCCGAAT
This sequence comes from Methylothermaceae bacterium, assembly GCA_026984375.1. Lineage (GTDB taxonomy): Bacteria > Pseudomonadota > Gammaproteobacteria > Methylococcales > Methylothermaceae > Methylohalobius. The sequence goes on from JALSSF010000210.1 coordinate 5,490, forward strand.
TCGGCCTGCCCACCTTCGCCTACCAGGTCAGCGGCGAATACGCCATGCTCAAGGCGGCGGCCGCCAACGGCTGGCTCGACGAGAAGAAAACCGTCATCGAGTCCCTGTTGGCGTTCAAGCGGGCCGGTGCCGATGCGATTTTGACCTATTACGCCAAGACCGTGGCCCGGTGGTTGCGGGACGATCCTTTGGCGACGAAGATTTGGGAATAGCGATGAGCGATAACGAAACGAACCAATTATCCGTCGAACCTCCCCGCGGCGTCATCGTCTGGCTCGACGAGGCGGTCTTGATCTGTTTGTTGTTGTTCTCGGTCCTGGGCGCCGTGATCGCCGATTTTTCCCCCCAGGACGCTTATCTGTTCTGGCTCGTCATGATTCCGGTGTTCGGTCTGGCCGCCATCGTCGCCGGCTGGGCCCAGGTCAAGCGGGAGGGAAAGGTTCGGGGCTATTCGTTCGGGGAACTGTTCAAGATCCAGGCGTTGCATTGGGGAGGGGTCCTTTGCACCGTCGTCGGGGTGTTCGTCCTGCTCCATATGAAACATCTGGATGAGACCAGCGCCGCCTTGGTGATCCTGCTGATTCTGGCGCTGGCCACCTTCCTGGACGGTATCCGCATCGGCTGGCGCTTCAGTCTGATCGGCATCTACCTCGGGATCAGCGCCATCATCATCGCCTACATGGAACAATTCTTGCCGCCGGTGGTCCTTCTGGCGGTTCTGCTGATCACCTACACCATTCTTCGGGGCCGGCGCGAAGCCCGGCGACGTCTGCATCATGAACCGGATTGATCGTTACGCCGTCTTCGGCCATCCGATCCGCCACAGCAAATCCCCCCTGATCCATCGCCTGTTTGCCGAGCAAACCGGCCAGTCCGTCGTGTACACCGCCCAGGACGTCGGTCCCGAGTGTTTCGACACTGCGCTGCGAGTGTTTCGCGCCGGTGGCGGCATGGGGCTGAATTGCACCGTTCCCCTCAAGGAGCTGGCGTTCCGCAGCGCCGAGGGCTTGACGGAGCGGGCCGAACTGAGCGGTGCGGTCAACACTCTGTGGTGGGACGAAGAGGATCGGCTTCATGGTGACAACACCGACGGCGTCGGTCTGCTGCGCGACTTGACCGTGAACCTGGGATTGACCCTGTCCGGCAGGCGAATATTGATTCTGGGGGCGGGTGGGGCCGCGCGGGGAATCCTGGGGCCGTTGCTGGCGCAGCGTCCGGCGGTACTGGTCGTCGCCAACCGCACCGTGTCCCGCGCCCGGGAA
>JALSSF010000211.1 GCA_026984375.1 Methylothermaceae bacterium
CTTCAGTCGGTTCGCCTCCTCCTCGCGCACGGGGGGAAAGCGGGGGTCGCCGAAGGCGGCGGCGAAGGCGTTGTTGACCACGTCTTCGGCCAGGGGTCGGCGGGGCTCCAGGGAGCCGATGCAGCCGCGCAACCGGCCGTCCTCTTCCAGGGTGACGAAAGTGGCGCGGGGTTGGCGCAGCGCCGGCGGCAGCGACGTCAGGTCCACCGGCGGCGGCGAACCGTAGCGCACGCCATGACGAATCGCCTCCCGCGCCAACTCGATCAGACGGCGGCGCTCCTCGGGTGTCAGGGACAAGTCAGTAGAAGACATAGGCACCGTATCCGACGACTTGATCCTTGGGGCCGGCGGTATCGCCGGAGTTGCGCAGATCGACGGTTTTGGCCCGCAGGCCGTGTTTGCGGGCTGCCAACAAAAGTCCCGCCACCGGAATGCGCCCGCAGGCGGACTCATGGGTCAGGGCGGCGGGGTCGAGGGACTCGATGGCCCGGGAAGTGGCGCTGTCGAGCCGTCTGGCCGTCGCGTAGTCGTGGTAATGGCTGAGATCCGAGCTGACCACGATCAAGGTCTCCGGGCCCTCCCAGAGCCTTTCCAGTACCTGGGCGACCTCTTCCGGGGAGGCGTCCCCGACCACGATGGGCACGACCTTGAAATCCTCCAGGACTTCCTGGAGGAAAGGCAGGTGGACTTCGAGGCTGTGCTCCGGCTGGTGGGGAACGTCGGACCGGTGGACGAAGGGCAGGTCGGCGATTTCGTCGATGGCCGCCTTGTCCACGGCCACGGTTCCCAGCGGCGTGATGAAAAAATCCGCGCTGGGGATGGCCAGGCCGCGGAAGGGCACCCGGTGGGCGGGCCCGAGCAGGACGACCCGCTTGATCGTCTCCCGGGCCGGAAGCAGTCGCCGGTAGGCGCTGGCGGCCACCGGACCGGAATAGATGTAGCCGGCGTGGGGGGCGATGATCGCCTTGGGAACCGGTCCTTCCGTTTCTTCGGCTTCGGCGAGGAACGTGCGGATCATTTCGTCGAGTTCCACGGGGTCGTCGGGATAGAACATCCCTGCCACCGCGGGATAGCGTACCGAGGTCATCTCCACCTCCTGGGAACTTGAAATTCGACTCTGTCGCCTATATATGAACGCTTGCCACGGAATTCAACCGGAGATCGACGATGCACGCCGCCGCCTTACCCCAGGATGTCGTTCCCACCCAGTACTGGCACAAGCTTCCCGACGGGCGCATCCAGTGTGATCTGTGTCCACGCTTCTGCAAGCTCCACGAAGGTCAGCGGGGGCTCTGTTTCGTCCGGGCCTGTCGGAACGGCCGGATCGTCTTGACGACCTACGGCCGGGCCAGCGGATTCTGCATCGATCCCATCGAGAAAAAGCCGCTGTATCATTTCCTCCCCGGCACCCCGGTGTTGTCCTTCGGCACCGCCGGGTGCAATCTGGCCTGCAAGTTCTGCCAGAACTGGGACATCAGCAAGGCGCGGGAATTCGACATCCTCACCGTGGAAGCACCCCCCGACGCCATCGCCCGGGCCGCCAAAGCCCTCGGCTGCCGCAGCGTCGCCTACACCTACAACGATCCGGTCATTTTCCACGAGTACGTCATCGACACCGCCCGGGAATGCCGGAAATTCGGCATCCGTTCCGTGGCGGTGACGGCCGGCTACGTCACGCCGGAACCCCGGCGCGAGTTCTATCAGTACATGGATGCCGCCAATGTGGACCTCAAAGCCTTCACGGAGAAGTTCTACCGTAAGATCTGTGGCGGGCACCTGCAGCCGGTGCTCGACACCCTGGAATACATCCGCCACCAGACCGATTGCTGGTTGGAAATCACCACTCTGCTGATTCCGGGGGAGAACGATTCCGACCAGGAAATCGACGCCATGACCCGCTGGGTGGTGGACAAGCTGGGTCCCGACGTTCCCCATCACTTCACCGCCTTCCATCCCGACTGGAAGATGATGGACCACCCACCCACGCCGCTGGACACCCTGATCCGGGCCCGCCGGATCGCCATGGACAACGGCCTGCGCTACGTCTACACCGGCAACGTCCATTATCCGGAAGGCGACAGCACCTGGTGTCATCAGTGCGGCCAGTTGCTGATCGGCCGGGACTGGTATGCGCTCAGGGAATGGAACCTGACTCCGGAGGGACAATGCGACCGGTGTGGTACACCCGTGCTCGGCGTTTTCGAGGAAAAGCCGGGCGACTGGGGGCCGAGGCGCCAGGTGGTCGACATGAGCCGGTTTCTCTCCGAAGGCTGACTCCCTCCAGCCGAAGTGATCGGCGGTAAGTAATGCCATAAACAGATTGTTTCCGGGCCGCTTTCGGCCGGGTTTCCTTCCGGTGATATAATGGTTCGATTTATCAGGGGCGCTCGCTGAAGCCGCTGGATCGATCAACCGACCGGAAGGAGTGACATGGCAGAGCACGCAAGCTGGCAGCTGGGCATCGAAGGGTTCTCCTACGCCGACCTTTACGACCCCCATCGTCTGGCGGATCTCGCCGCCGCTTTCGACCGCCACGTGGAAGCGCGGGATCCGGGCCTGCTGCGGGAGTTCGACGCCTACCGTGCCTGCCGGGGGGAGGGAATGGCGCCGGAGCAGGTGTCCGACCTGCTGGTGCGCATGGCTCCCCATCTGGGGGACTTCGTCGCCCGCCTGTTCCACATCGAGGACGCCCGCCGGCGGCGGATGGCGAAGGTGGTCGACGAGGTGCGCACGGTGCTGCGTTACCGCGACGCCATCGTCACCAAGGCGGCGCCCAAGCGCTTCAAGCGGGAAAAGGTGACGGACTGGGACGTCGCCGAACTCGACGCCCGCTTCCAGACGTTGCTGGAAGCCCTGGCGGACGGTCTCGGCGACCGGGAGCGCGCCGTGGCCGAATTGGCCTTGCGCCTGGCGGATCTCCACGAAGAAGCCGAACGGCTGGCGGAGAACGGTGACCTCAGCCCCCTGGAAGCGCAGGTCGCGCCCCTGCGCGCCCGCCTCGAATCCCATCCCGGGGCGGCGAAACGGTTCGCGGAACTTCTGACGGCCGCGCCGGAAGTGTTCGTCGAAGCCCTCTACGATCTGGCGCTGCGCTGGACCTTCGCCGCCGCCCGCCATCCCGAGCTGCAACGCCGGGTGGCCGGCTGGATCGCCTTCAAGACCCCGGCGCGTACCGACGTCAATCACCTGGTGCCCCACTCCCTGGTGGACAGAGGGGTTTACCGGGCCTGGGCGGCGCCGGAAGGTCACCACCGCCGCCGCGACGGCTTCCATCTCACCGACGCCCGCTACCGGAACCTGCGCCCGGTGTTGTACGAAGTGGATCACTGCATCTACTGCCACGAGCGCGACACCGATTCCTGCGCCAAGGGGATGCGCGACAAGAAGAAGGGGGGGTACAAGATCGGTCCCTTCGGCAATCCGGTCACCGGCTGTCCCCTGGAGGAGAAAATCTCCGAGATGCACTGGGTCAAGCGCCAGGGGGACGACATCGGCGCCCTGGCCCTGATCATGGTGGACAATCCCATGTGCCCGGGCACCGGTCACCGCATCTGCAACGAGTGCATGAAGGGCTGCATCTACCAGAAGACCGAGCCGGTCAACATCCCCGAGATCGAGACCAACGTTCTCACCGACGTCCTCCATCTGCCCTACGGCTTCGAGGTCTACAGCCTGCTGACCCGGTGGAATCCCCTCAACGTTCGCCGTCCCTACATGCTGCCCTACAACGGCAAGAACGTGCTGGTGGTGGGGATGGGGCCGGCCGGTTACACCCTGGCCCATTACCTGGCCAACGAAGGCTTCGGCGTGGTGGGGATCGACGGTCTCAAGATCGAGCCGTTGCCGCCGGAACTGGTGGGGGATCTGGACACGCCGCCGCAGCCGGTCGAAGACTTCGAGCGCCTCTACGAGGACCTGGCCGACCGGGTGATGCTCGGCTTCGGCGGGGTGGCCGAGTACGGCATCACCGTGCGCTGGGACAAGAACTTCCTCAAGGTGATCTATCTGACCCTGGCGCGACGGCGCAACTTCCGCTGCTACGGTGGGGTGCGCTTCGGCGGCACCCTGACCATCAACGAGGCCTGGGACCTGGGCTTCGACCACATCGCCATCGCCGCCGGGGCCGGCAAGCCGACGATCATTCCGCTCAAGAACAACCTCATCCGGGGTATCCGCAAGGCGTCGGACTTCCTCATGGCCCTGCAACTGTCGGGGGCGGCCAAGTCCTCCTCCCTGGCCAACCTCCAGGTGCGCCTGCCGGCGGGGGTCATCGGTGGGGGGCTCACCGCCATCGACACCGCTACCGAGCTGCTGGCCTATTACCCGGTGCAGGTGGAAAAGATCCTGCAACGTTACGAAACCCTGGTGGCGGAACTGGGAGAGGAGGAAGTGCGCAGCCGTTACGACGAAGAGGAGCTGCAGATCCTCGACGAATTCCTGGAGCACGGCCGTGCCGTCCGGGCCGAACGCCGGCGCGCCGAAGCCGCCGGGGAAACCCCGGACTTCCTCCCCCTCCTCAACCGTTGGGGCGGGGTGACGGTATTCTATCGTCGGGGGATGCGTCACTCGCCCGCCTATCGGGAGAACCACGAGGAAATCCGCGAGGCCCTCGAGGAAGGTATCCTGTTGGCCGAGGGCATGAGTCCGGTGGAGGCCGTCGAGGACCAATACGGCCATTTGAAGGCGGTCAGATTCCAGAAGATGGCCGAGGTCGAAGGCCGCTGGCGCCCCACCGACGAGGTGGTGGAGGTGCCCCTGCGCACCTTGATGGTCGCCGCCGGCACCTCGCCCAACACCCTGTACGAGGAAGAACATCCCGGCACTTTCGAGATGCAGGGCAAGTTCTACAAGCCCTTCGTTCCCGAATGGGTCGACGACGTTCCCGAGCTGGAGCCGGTGACGGACGATTTCCTCTGGCCCAAGATCAGCCGTCCGGCGCCCTTCACCTCCTACCGCCGCCACGGCAGGTTCATCACCTTCTACGGCGACAACAATCCCATCTATGCCGGCAACGTGGTGCGGGCGATGGCGTCGGCCAAGGACAGCTATCCCCACATCGTGCGTCTGTTCCACAAGGACCTGGCGGCCCTGGACCCGGCTGCCCAGGCCGAGCGGGACCGCGCTTGGGCCGATTTCCGCGCCCGTCTCGACGAGCTGCTGTTGGCCCACATCGTCGAGGTGATCCGCCTGACCCCCAACATCGTCGAGATCGTGGTCAAGGCGCCGATGGCGGCCAAGCATTTCGCCCCGGGGCAGTTCTACCGCATCCAGAACTTCGAATCCCACGCCCCCATCCGCCACGGCACCCGCCTGGCCTCCGAAGGGCTGGCCCTGACCGGCGCCTGGGTGGACAGGGAACGTGGCATCGTTTCCCTGATCGTGCTGGAGATGGGCAGTTCCTCCAAGTTGTGCAGCCTGTGGCAGCCGGGCGACCCGCTGGTGGTGATGGGGGTGACCGGCGCCCCCACGGAAATTCCCTCCGGGCGCACCGTGCTGCTGGTGGGCGGCGGTCTCGGCAACGCGGTGCTGTTTTCCATCGGCAGAGCCCTCAAGGCGGCGGGCAACCAGGTACTCTATTTCGCCGGTTACCGGCGATCCTCGGACGTGTTCAAGGTCAAGGAGATCGAGGAGGCTTCCGACGTCATCGTCTGGGCGGTGGACGATCTGCCCGGCAACCGCCCGATCCGGCCTACCCGTCCCCAGGACAAGACCTTCAAAGGCAACATCGTCGAGGCCATGCTCGCCTACGCCAAAGGCGAGCTGGGACCGACGCCGATCCACTTCGACGACGTGGATCACCTGATCGTCATCGGTTCCGACCGGATGATGAAGGCGGTCAAGGACGCCCGTTACGGGGTGCTGGCGCCCTATCTGAAGAAACAGCACAGCGCCATCGGCTCCATCAACTCGCCGATGCAGTGCATGCTCAAGGGGGTCTGCGGCCAGTGCCTGTGCCGCCACGTGGATCCCAAGACCGGGGAAGAGTACTTCGTCTATTCCTGCTACAACCAGGACCAGGAGCTGGACCGGGTGGATTTCGACCACCTCCACGCCCGTCTGCGCCAGAACACGGTGCAGGAGAAGCTGACCGACCTGTGGCTCGATTACGTGCTGGAGAACCCGGCCCATTGAGAAGCGTCCAAACGTGACGGCTGGCAAGGCCGGGAGCAGGGCGTCTTAACATTCGGGGAAAAGTCGGTAAAATACGCCGATTGACCTGGCATTCGATCAACGACAACGGAAAGAGCGAGAGACTGAAGCATTATGGTAACGATTCGCCTGGCGCGCAGCGGCGCAAAGAAACGTCCTTTTTATCACGTCGTCGTGGCGGACAAGCGGGCCAAGCGCGACGGCCGTCACATCGAACGGCTCGGTTATTTCAATCCGCTTGCGGAAGGCGGGGACGCCCGCCTGCGTCTGGAAATGGACCGGGTGGAATTCTGGTTGGGTCGGGGCGCCCAGATGACCGACCGGGTGAAAAGCCTGCTGCGCGAGTGGCGCAAGATGCAGGCGGCCGAGCCGAAGTCCGACGTACAGGAGAAGTGACGCGGCGGGTAACCATCGGGGAAATCTCGGGAGCTTACGGTATCAAGGGATGGGTGAGAATCCATTCCCACACCCAGCCCCGGGAAAACGTGTTGCGCTATTCCCCCTGGGAATTGGAACAGGATGGGGAGCGCCGGCAGGTCCGGGTGTTGGCCGGTCGGCGTCAGGGCAGAGGCGTGGTGGCGCAGATCGAGGGGATCGACACCCGGGATCAGGCCGAGCGGTTGAGAGGGGCGAAAATCCATATCGACCGGGCGCAGTTGCCGGAACTGCCGGCGGGTGAATATTACTGGGCCGATCTGATCGGCCTGCAGGTCATCGACCGCCAAGGGCGCGATCTGGGACAGGTCGTCAATCTGATGGAAACCGGCGCCAACGACGTGCTCATCGTTCACGGCAAGGCTGGAAGGGAGATTTTGATTCCCTGGATTCGGGAACGGGTGATCGAGAAGGTGGATCTTCCAGCGCGGACGATCCGGGTGGACTGGGATCCGGACTATTGAACCGGAAACGCAAGCGTTGCGCTAGCGGATAGGCCCTCTGGAAAGGATTTGAGGATGCGCTTCGACGTCGTTACCCTGTTTCCGGAAATGATCGCCGGCGCCTGTCGCTATGGGGTGACCGGCCGCGCCGTCGAACGCGGGCGAGTGGAACTGGTCATCTGGAATCCCCGTGATTTCACCCACGACCGCCACCGCACCGTGGATGATCGGCCTTACGGCGGTGGGCCGGGAATGGTCATGCGGATCGAGCCGTTGCGTGACGCGATTCGCGCCGCCAGGGCCGCGGATCCGCGGGCGGCCCGGGTGATCTATCTGTCGCCCCAGGGCAGGCCCCTGAATCAGGGGATGGTGCAGGAGGCGGCTCGGTGTCCCAGGCTCATTCTGGTCGCGGGGCGCTACGAAGGTGTCGATGAGAGGCTGGTGACGTGCGAGATCGACGAGGAGTGGTCCATCGGCGATTACGTGCTTTCCGGCGGTGAGCTGGCGGCTCTGGTCGTCATCGACGCGGTGGCCCGTCTGCTGCCCGGCGTGCTCCACCATGAAGCCTCGGCGAGTCAGGATTCCTTCATGGCGGGTCTGCTGGACCATCCCCACTACACCCGTCCGGAGGAGTTCGAGGGTCAGAAAGTCCCTGCGGTGCTCTTGAGCGGCGATCACCAGGCCATCGCCCGCTGGCGTCTGAAACAGGCCCTGGGCCGTACCTGGATCCGGCGTCCGGATCTGCTCGAGCGCCTCGAACTGAACGAAGAGCAACGCCGGTTGCTGGAAGAATTCAAGAGCGAGATGAAAATCCAAGAGGAAAACAGCGATGAGCAATATCATTGAACAGTTGCAAAAGGAACAACAGGCCAAACTGGGTGACAAGCCCATTCCCGAGTTCGGTCCGGGGGACACCGTCGTGGTGCAGGTGAAAGTGAAGGAGGGCAACCGCGAGCGGCTGCAGGCCTTCGAAGGGGTGGTCATCGCCAAACGCAACCGCGGGCTCAACTCCTCCTTCACGGTACGCAAGATTTCCCACGGTGAAGGCGTCGAGCGGGTGTTCCCGCTCTACAGCCCGCTGGTGGAGGAAATCACGGTGAAGCGCCGGGGCAGGGTGCGCCGCGCCAAGCTGTACTATCTGCGGGAACGCCGCGGCAAGGCGGCCCGGATCAAGGAAAAGATCTGACCGATCCTTTCCCGCCCCCGGAACGCGAATTGGCAGGTGGCGAGTCCGACGACGCCCTGGTGCGGGGGGCTTTGCAGACGCCCTGCGGTCCGCTCGGAATCACCCTGCGGGGTGGAAGGCTGGTTTCCCTGGAATGGTTTCCCGAGTGGCCGGTTGCCGGCGCCCGAAGTCCGGCGCTGGTCCGGATCGCCGATCAGATCCGGGCCTATTTTCGCGATCCCGGGGTGCGGTTTCGCTACCGCCTCGACCTGTCGGCCAGTCTGTTCTGTCTCCGGGTCTGGGGCGCCCTGTTGACCATCCCCCCGGGACAGACCCGGACCTACGGCCAACTGGCGCGTCAGCTCGATGCGACGCCCCGGGCGGTCGCGGCGGCCTGCCGGGCCAATCCCTGTCCCATCGTGATCCCCTGTCACCGGGTGGTGGCGCAGGATGGCCTGGGGGGTTACGGCGGTGGCCGGTCCCCGGCGCTGCTGGCCGTCAAACGCTGTCTGCTGCGCCATGAAGGCTGGCATGGATGACGACGCCCTCCTGATCCGCCGTTTCACCGACGCCCTGTGGCTGGAGGAGGGGCTGAGCGACAACACGATCAAGGCCTACGGCAGCGATTTGAAGCAATTCGCCGCCTGGTTGCGGAAGCCGCTGCACCAGGCCACTCCCGAGTGCGTTTCCCGCTATCTGAGCCAGCGGTTTCACCAGGGGGCCAGCAGCCGCACCAGCGCCCGGATCCTTTCCAGCTTGCGCAAGTTCTACGACTATCTGGTGCGCGAGCGGCTCATCGCGGAAAATCCCTGTGCCGGCATCGATTCCCCGTATCTTGGGCGCAGTCTGCCGCAGTTTCTGAGCGAATCCCAGGTGGAGGCCCTGCTGGCGGCGCCGGACACTTCCCGTCCCCTGGGGCTGCGGGACCGCGCCATGCTGGAGATGATGTACGCCGCGGGTCTGCGGGTTTCCGAACTGGTGGTCCTGCGTTTTCGCCAACTGGACAGCCAGCGGGGGTTGGTGCGACTGCTGGGCAAGGGGAACAAGGAAAGGCTGGTTCCCCTGGGGGAAGAGGCCCTCGACCGGCTGGAAGATTATCTCGTCCACGGACGCCCACAGCTCCTGGGGGCAAGACGGAGCGACTACGTGTTCGTCACCCGGCGCGGGGGACCGATGACCCGCCAGGCCTTCTGGCAGCTGATCAAACGCTACGCCCGCCAGGCGAACATCGACAAGCCCTTGTCCCCCCACACCCTGCGCCATGCCTTCGCCACCCATCTACTCAACAACGGCGCCGATCTGAGGGTGGTGCAGATGCTGCTCGGTCACAGCAGTCTGTCCACCACCCAGATCTACACCCACGTGGCCCAGGCGCGCCTCAAGGCGCTGCACGAGAAGTTCCATCCCCGGGGCTGAAAGAGCCGGGGGGCTGTCTGTTGCTACAATACAAGGAAAATCGATCCAACGGGGAGGTCGTGTGACACGTGTCCTGGTGACCGGTGGGGCTGGCTATATCGGCAGCCATACCTGCGTGGAACTGCTCAATGCCGGCCACGATGTCGTCGTGGTGGACAATCTGGTCAACAGCAAGGTCGAGGCGCTCCGCCGGGTGGAGGCGATTACCGGGAAGGCGGTGCCGTTCTTTCGCGCCGACATCGGTGACGGTGCGGCCATGGAGCGTCTGTTCGAGTGCCATCCCGACATCGGGGTCGTGGTCCACTTCGCCGGACTCAAGGCGGTGGGGGAATCGTGGGAAGAGCCCCTGCGGTACTACCGCAACAACGTCACCGGCACTCTGAATCTGTGTCAGGTGATGGCCCGATACGGCGTCAAGCGGATGGTGTTCAGTTCTTCGGCGACGGTCTATGGGGATCCGGCCACCGTTCCCATCACCGAGGATTTTCCCCTGCAGCCCACCAATCCCTATGGGCGCACCAAGCTGTTCATCGAGGAGATTCTCCGCGATCTGGTGGAATCGGACCGCCTGGGTCGGCGCCAGCCTTCCTGGACCGTGGTCCTGCTGCGCTATTTCAACCCGGTCGGCGCCCACGAGAGCGGATCGATCGGTGAGGATCCCAACGGCGTTCCCAACAACTTGATGCCTTACATCACCCAGGTGGCGGTGGGCAAGCTGCCGGAATTACGCATCTTCGGCGGTGACTATCCCACCCGCGACGGTACCGGGGTGCGCGACTACATCCACGTGGTCGATCTGGCCCGGGCCCATGTCAGGGCGGTGGAAAGCCTGCTGGCCGGCGGGTCGGGGATCCACACCTACAATCTCGGCACCGGGGAGGGGTACAGCGTTCTGGAGATGGTGGCGGCGTTCGAGCGGGTCACCGGCCGGAAGATTCCCTACCGCATCGTGGAACGCCGTCCGGGGGACGTGGCCGAATGTTACGCCGATCCGTCCCGAGCCGCCCGGGAACTCGGCTGGCGGGCGGAAAGGGATATCGACGCCATGGTCCGCGACGCCTGGCGCTGGCAGTCACGGAATCCCGACGGTTATCCCGGCTAGGGCTGATCTTCCGTCATGGCCCGTATCAGCCAGCGCCCCAGCCATACCAGGGCCGCGCCGGTGACCAGGGCCAGCGCCAGCAACAGCAGGCTGCGGCCGGTCCATCGGGTCGGATAGCGGTCGGGACGCACTGGTTTGGTCAGCCCCGGCAGGCTGGCCAGATCCCCGTCGCCCCCGGCCACTTTGAGCTGGGCCTTCATGCCGTGTTCGGTGTGCTGGGCGATGTCGCAATGGACCAGGTAGGTCTTCTTGTAGGGCGGCAGGATGAAACTGGCGGTTTCCTCCCCCGGGCCGGAGACCTCGATGGTGAACATCCCCATGGGATACAGATCCGGCGGCAGGCCGTGCACCATGAACTGATGGCGGATGTGGTCCTCGTTGATGAAGCGTACCGTCAGCCGGGTACAGGGGGGCACCTCCCAGCTCCGCTGGTCGTAGGCGAACACGACGCCGGGAAACGGTTTGGCGTATTTCCGCCCCGCCCGCACGGTGATGGTCCGGTCCCCGGCGATTCCGGCGCAACCCTGGGGGAGGCGGGTGGGGTTCTCGTTCATCACCATGCTGTCCATGTCCATGCGGTGCCCGGGAAAGGCCGCCACGGGCAGCCAGAGGAACAGGATCAGAAGAACGGGGCGGATCATGACGGTTGCCTCCACCGGCGCCAGCAGGCCCAGGTCAGTCCCAGCGCCAGCCCCAGACTGATTCCGGAAAGAATTACCCGGAGGGTGTCCGGGGGAAGCGGGCCGGTGTCGGAGAAGATCTCCCAGGCGTCGCTGCGGGCCCAGAGCGGGATCTGCCGCTGGAACATGCCGAGGTTGAAGAACGGCGTCAGGTCCATTCCCTGGAGTTTGGGAATGCCGTCGTCGCCCAGGTATTGCCGGTAAACCACCAGACCGATGTCGCCCCCGGGACCGACCCCGTCGGAAGTGACGCTCTTTTCCGCATGGTCGTGCATCAGCCAGATCCCCTGGCCGAAACTGTGGAGACCGTCGTCGTGGGTGTCCAGCACCAGGTCCAGGCGTTGGGCCGGTGCCAGAGCGTGGACGTCGCGGGTGACCGGCTGCGCCAGAGGGACGCCGTCGGCGGCGATGGCGGTGGCCTTGTGGCCGTGGAGATGCAGGGCCAGGGTGTGGGGATGGCCGTTGACCACCCGCAGCAGGATCTTCTGTTCCGGTTCCACCACGATCAGACTGTCGCGGAGCGTGTAGGGAAAGGCGCGGCCGTTGAGGAGGAAGAAATCCTCCTCGTTGTCGGTGATGTCGTAATCGCGGTTCATCCCTTTGGCCACCAGACGGGGATCGTTGTATTCCTGAATCGGCCGGTAGCGTTCCTTGTCGAGGCTCTGATAGTGGAGATCGTATTCCTGGGCGTATTTTTCCCGGACCGCGCGGGAAGGATGGCGCACCTTGCCGCCGCCCACGTTGAAGGTCTGCAACCAGTTGTCGGGGCGGTTCTCCTCGACGATGAACAGGCCCTGCAGCCCCATGAGCATGTGCTTGTCGGTCTGGACGTGGCAGTGATACAGCATGGTGCCGGCCCGGCGCGGCCGGATTATGTATGTACGCCGCTCTCCCGGCAGCAACGGCTTTTCGCTGGTGATCGGCACGCCGTCGTTGCCTTGGCCGTCGGCCTGGCGATACGGGTGATCGACCCCGTGCAGGTGGATGGTATGGGGCAGGTAATGGGTGTTTTCCAAAGTCAGGTAGACGGTGTCTCCCTGTTCCACCCGGATGGGCGGAGAGGGAGCCCGTAACAAGGGAGCGGCGTCGAGGTTGACGGCATCGACCGTGGCCATCCCGCGCATTTTGGGGACGAACACCCACAGGCCCGGGGTGAGCCCCGGGGCGATGCGGTAACCGGGAATCAGAAAATCCCCGTCCGGGGTGCTGCCGTTGAGTTCGCCCACCTCCAGCCGGATGTGGATGACGTCCGGGTCGCCGTCACCGTCCCGGTCGTTCTCCTTGACGACCGCGTCCATGGCGAGTCGGGTTTTCATCAGGGTGGGCATGGTGACCCGGTTGGTCCCCTTGACCACGGCGGCGATGAGGTAGGGGTTGTCCGGCCGGCACTCGGGATCGGCGGCGATTTCCACCCCTTCGATGGTCTGGGCCCGGCGCCACTCGGGATGGTCGAATCGGCAGAATTCCTCGGTTTCGCTCAGGGAAGGAATCCATTTTTGGCTGGGAGGCGCCGTGACTCCCGCTTCGGTGGTCTTTCCCGGAAACAGCCACCAGGCGGCGAGCAGGCTGCAGCCGATACCTGCCAGATAGGCGGACAGTCGAAGCCATTTCATAAGCGTGCGAGGACCTGGTCGTAGAGGCTTGCCACTTCTTCGTCCCGGCCGGCGAGCAGGCCTTCCAGCTCCGCCCGCTTGGCGGCGATGAAACCGGGATCACGGATGGCGTTGAGATTGACGGTGACGTTGATGGCGCAGCTTTTCAGGGCGGCATGGGCGGCCAGAACCCCGACGCCGACGTCGGAAAGGACGTTGCTGTTGCCCTTGTCGGCCGCTTCGCGGCACAGTTCGATGACGGCCACGCAAAGGCGGGCGCAGTGGAGCGGCACCTCCGTGGCCTGTTTCAGGGCGGTTTGAATGGCCTCGGAGCGTTCGGGGTCGTCCTTGGGGAGCCGGTAGGCCGCCATGACCCGATTGAAGGCCTCGACGTCGGCCTCCATGGCGTCGCTCAGCTGGGCGCGCAGGGCGTCGGCGCGCGCCAGCAGCCGACGCATGTCTGCCTCCACCTGACGGTAGCGCGGTTTGCCGATGGTCAGGTTGGCCACCATGGAGACCAGCGCCGCCCCCATGGCCCCCATCACGGCCGCGGCACTGCCGCCGCCTGGGGTCGGATCGCCGCTCGCCAGCCGTTCCAGGAAGTTTTGTAGGGACTGCTGTTGGTACATCGGCGCAACCTGGTATGGAAATCGGCACGATATTATAATCGACGGCCTTGCCTGCGCGGGTGAAACCTGGAGTTTCCGGTGAAAAAATTACTGTTTCAATTCGATACCGATCCCCATCCGGCCGCTTTCGACACCGTGGTGGCCTACGACGGCGGTGCCGACCATGTCATCGGGCACGGCGCGCTGACCCCGGAGAACGTGGGTCCCCTGGTGGAAGGGGCCATTTTCACCCGGCCGCCCAAGAACAAGAAAAACACCGCCATCTTCATCGGCGGTCGGGATCTTGGGGCCGGCGAGGCGCTGCTCGAAGCGGTCAAGGCGAAATTCTTCGCCGACTTCCGGGTTTCGGTGATGCTCGACAGCAATGGCAGCAACACCACGGCCGCCGCCGGTGTCGCCTGCATCGTTTCCCGGGTGCCGGTGGCGGGCAAGAAGGCGGTGGTGCTCGCCGGGACTGGCCCGGTCGGTCAACGGGTCGCCGCTTTGCTGGCCCGGGAGGGTGCCCGGGTCACCCTGACCTCCCGTTCCCTGGAACGGGCCAGGGCGGCCTGTGAAGCCATGAAACGACGGTTCGCCGTGACGATCACACCCGTGGAGGCGGTCGACGACGAGGCCCGGGCGCGGGCGATCGCGGACGCCCAGATCGTGTTCGCCACCGGTGCCGCCGGGGTGGCCCTGCTCCGGGAGCACCACTGGCGTGACAATCCCAGCCTGGAGGTGATCGCCGATGCCAACGCCACCCCGCCGCTGGGCGTCGAGGGCGTGGCGATGACGGATCGGGGCGTCGTGCGCCATGGCAAGATCTGCTGGGGGGCGATCGGCTTCGGCACCCTGAAGCTGGCGCTGCACCGGGCCTGCATCGCCAGGCTGTTCGAGCGCAACGATCGGATCCTGGACGCCGAGGAGATCTACGCCATCGCCAGGGAGATGCTTCAGGCCCGGCGCCACGAGGTTCCCTGAGGGGTGTCCTCGAGCACGATACCCTGAGCCTTGAGCTGGTCACGGATGCGGTCGGCCGTGGCCCAGTCGCGTCGTTTGCGGGCCTGGTCGCGTTCTTCGATCAGACGCTCGATCTCCTCGTCGGACAGTCCGGCCTCGCCGCCCCGCAAGAAGCGTTCCGGATCCTGGGAAAGCAGGCCGAGCACGCCGCCCAGTTTTTTCAGCGTGGCTGCCAGGCGGGCGGCCCGTTCCCGGTCCTGATCGCGGAGCCGGTTGATTTCCTTGGCCAGCTCGAACAACACCGCCAGGGCCTCGGGGGTGTTGAGATCGTCGTCCATGGCCGCCTCGAAGCGCCGGCGCCAGATCTCGCCTTCCTCACCCGCTTCGGCCTCAGGAAGGCCACGCAGGGTGGTGTAGAGCCGGGTGAGGGCGGCGCGGCCCTGCTCCAGGGATTGCTCGGAGAAATCCAGGGGGCTGCGGTAGTGGCTGGCGAGGATGAAAAAGCGGATCACCTCGCCGGGGTACTTGGCCAGCAGTTCGCGGATGGTAAAAAAGTTGCCCAGGGATTTGGACATCTTTTCCCGATCGACGCGCACGAAGCCCACGTGGACCCAATAATCGACGAACGGCTGGCCGGTGGCCGCCTCCGACTGGGCGATCTCGTTTTCGTGATGGGGAAACTGCAGATCCGCCCCGCCGCCGTGGATGTCGAAATGGGCCCCCAGGCAGTGGGTGGACATGGCCGAGCATTCGATGTGCCAGCCGGGGCGTCCGGGTCCCCAGGGGGAATCCCAGGCCGGTTCGCCCGGCTTGGCGCGCTTCCACAGGACGAAATCGAGCGGATCGCGCTTGGCCTCGTTCACTTCCACCCGGGCGCCGGCGCGCAGTTCCTCCGGTTTCTTCCCCGAAAGTTTGCCGTAGTCGCGGAACCGGGCGACGGCGTAATAGACGTCACCGTTGTCGCCCAAGTAGGCGTAGCCCTTGTCGAGCAGGCGCTGGATCATGGCGACGATGGCGTCGATGGATCGGGTGGCGCGCGGTTCCCGGTCCGGCGGCAGGCAGCCGAGGGCGCGTTCGTCCTCATGCATCGCTTCGATGAAGCGTTCGGTCAGGGTCTCGATGGGGACTCCCTCCTCGGCGGCGCGGCGGATGATCTTGTCGTCGACGTCGGTGATATTGCGCACGTAGGTGACTTCATACCCCTTCCAGCGCAGATAACGCGCCAGGACGTCGAACACCACCATGACCCGGGCGTGGCCCAGATGGCAGTAGTCGTAGACGGTCATGCCGCATACGTACATGCGGACCTTGCCGGGTTCCAGGGGGGTGAAGACTTCCTTGCGTCGGGTCAGGCTGTTGTAAAGCGTGAATGCCATGGTTCAAGTCCAGTGGGACAGTCGGGTTTGAATGCGGTCGGGCCCCAGCAGGGCGTAGACGCGTTCCAGTTCGGGACCGTTGAGGCGACCGGTGAGCGCGGCCCGCAACGGCTGGAACAGTTTTTTTCCTTTGACGCCGGTCGTGGTTTTCAATTCCGTCAGAAAGGCGCGGTAATCGGTCGGATGACGCCGGGCGGCCGCCAAAGCGTGCTGGAACCATTGCCGGTCGGTCTGCGCCAGAACACGCCTGGCCTCCTCGTCCGGTTCGAGCCGGTCGGTGAACAGGATGGCCGCCCATCGCTCCGCCTCATTGGGAAACGACCAATTGTTCCGGACCAGATCCAAAAAGTCCCGACGCCGCTTTTCCGGAATCCGGGAACGGGTTTCGTCGTCGAGCCACTGCCACAGGGTGGCGTCGTCGCTTCGGCGGACCGCGATTTTCTGCCAGTGGTCCAATTGAGCGGGATCGAAGCGGGCCGGCGATTTGTTCAGGCGCTGCAATTGGAAGCCGCTTGCCAATTCCTCCAGGGAATACAGCCTGTCTTCCGGATAGGGGTGTCCCAGACGGGCCAGAAAGTTCAGGACGGCAGCGGGCAGATATCCCTGCCGGCGCAGTTCCTGAATGCTGCGGCTGCCGTTGCGTTTCGACAGGGGAGTGCCGTCGGCGCCCAGGATCAGGGCCAGATGACCGTATCGGGGGGCGGGCAGGTCCAGGGCCTCCAGGATCAGCAGCTGCCTGGGGGTGTTGGCCAGATGGTCCTCGCCCCGCAATACGTGGGTGACGCCCATCAGAGCGTCGTCCACCGCATTGCAGAACAAGAAGGCGGGTGTGTCGTCGGCGCGACGGATGATGAAGTCGCCGATGTCGTCGGTGGCGAAGCACTGCCGGCCCCGGATCAGATCCTCGAAGACCACTGCCTTCCCCTTGGGGACCCGGAAGCGCAGCGTCGGCCGCAGCCCCTGATCCAGCCTGGTCCGGATTTCATCCGCGGTCAGGCGGGCGCAGGTGCCCGGATAGCGGGGCGGTTTTCCCTGACGCCGGAACGCCTCCCGGGCCGCGGCCAGTTCTTCCACGCTGCAGAAGCAGGGATAAGCCAGTCCCTCGTGCTCCAGCCGGGCGTAATATCGGGCATAGAGGTCGGCGCGCCGGGACTGGAAATAGCGGTCCGGCCGGGGGGAAGCCGGTCCCTCGTCCCAGTCCAGTTCCAGCCAGCGGAGGTCCTCGAAAAGCGCCGCCACGAACTCCGGACGGCAGCGCCGGCGGTCGGTGTCCTCGATGCGTAGCAAAAAAGTTTTGCCGAATAGCCGGTTGAACAGGGCGGTACGGGCGTTGCCGAGATGGATCAGTCCCGTTGGACTGGGGGCGAACCGGGTCTTGCCGTCGATCATCGTTCCAAGGTTCCGGAGAAAACCGCCATTGTAGTGAATTTCCCATAGGGGAAACAGAAGCGCTTGTCTTCAGACAGGGCAATCGCACGAATATCTCATATTATTCTGGAGGTTTTTGTTAGTTTGCATCTGCGATTTTTCTAAGTCTCGATCCCCCCAAGCGCAAGGGCGGGGTCAAAGCCAGGCGCCTACTCGCCGCTACAAGTGATGCCTATCGGGCTCAGTTGCTCGGATGGGCATAGCTTCATGCGATTGCCCTGGCAGGGGCGTTTTGACCGCTGAAAGCCGGCGGCAAATCCGGTAAACTAACCTATTTCAACAGCAGAATCCATGAGGAGTCCGGTATGCAAACACCCTGGATTGCCCCTTCGATCCTGTCGGCCGATTTCGCCCGCCTCGGTGAAGAGGTGGCGCGGGTATTGGCGGCTGGCGGTGACGTGGTCCATTTCGACGTCATGGACAATCACTTCGTTCCCAACCTGACCTTCGGCCCCATGATATGCCAGGCGTTGCGGGATTACGGCATCACCGCTCCCATCGACGTCCATCTGATGGTCAGCCCCGTGGACCGCATCATTCCCGACTTCGCCAAGGCCGGGGCCAGTTACATCACCTTTCACCCGGAAGCCTCCGAACACATCGACCGTTCGCTGCAGTTGATCCACGATCACGGTTGCAAGGCCGGGCTGGTTTTCAATCCCGCCACCCCCCTGGATTATCTCGACTGGGTGATCGACAAGGTGGACATGATTCTGCTGATGTCGGTCAATCCCGGTTTCGGTGGGCAGTCGTTCATCCCTTACGTGCTGCGCAAGATCGAGAAGGTCCGTGGCATCATCGATGCCAGCGGCCGTGACATCCGCCTCGAGGTGGACGGCGGGATCAAGGTGGACAACATCGCCAAGGTGGCCGCCGCCGGGGCCGATACTTTCGTGGCTGGTTCGGCGATCTTCGGCCAGCCGGATTACAAGGCCGTGATCGATGCCATGCGGGCCGAGATCGCCAGAGGGCTGGCCGAATCCGACTGACCGGGAACCGAAACGCTGGCGGGTGATCGAAGGTTCGGTCACTCGCAAATTCAATTCATGACACCAAAACAATTCCAGACGCTCGCCGACCAGGGTTACAACCGCATTCCGGTCCGGCGTCGGGTTCTCGCCGATCTCGACACGCCGTTGAGCGCCTATCTGAAACTGGCGGCGCGACCCTATACCTATCTGTTCGAGTCGGTGCACGGCGGTGAGCAGTGGGGGCGCTACTCGATCATCGGTCTTCCCGCCCGCCGCGTCGTCAAGGTCCATGGGG
Organism: Methylothermaceae bacterium; assembly: GCA_026984375.1. Classification (GTDB taxonomy): domain Bacteria; phylum Pseudomonadota; class Gammaproteobacteria; order Methylococcales; family Methylothermaceae; genus Methylohalobius. Next base: position 18,622 of record JALSSF010000211.1, read on the forward strand.
ATCGGATTCAGGTCTGGTGCGGCGATCGGCTCGTCGAGGAAGTCCGCAGCGGCGATCCCTTGGCCTGGATCCGGGCGTTCGCCGGTCGCTACCGCACTCCCCAGATCGCCGGGCTTCCCCGCTTCAGCGGCGGCCTGGTGGGCTATTTCGGTTACGAAACCATCGCTTACGTCGAGCCCCGGCTGCGCCCCGCCATGGACAAGCCGGACCCGCTGGGAACCCCCGACATTCTGTTGATGGTTTCCGAGGATCTGCTGGTATTCGACAATCTTTCCGGCACGCTGGAATTGATCACCCATGCCGATCCCGGTGAACCCGACGCCCTGGAGCGGGCCGAGGCGCGTCTGGACGACTGGGTGGCCCGGCTGCGTGCCAGTTGTCCGTATCCCGATCAGGGCGGCGGGCCGCCCGTCCACGAGAGCGACTTCGTTTCCGGTTTCACCCGCCAGGGTTTCGAGAAGGCGGTGCAGCGCATCAAGGAGTACATCGTCGAAGGCGATGTGATGCAGGTGGTGTTGTCCCAGCGCCTGTCCATTCCTTTCCACGGCGAGCCGTTGAGCGTCTACCGCGCCCTGCGTTGTCTCAATCCCTCGCCTTATCTGTACCACCTGGACCTGGCGCAGTTCCACATCGTCGGCTCTTCTCCGGAGATCCTGGTCCGCCTGGAGGAGGGAATGGTCACCGTCCGTCCCATCGCCGGCACTCGCCCCCGGGGAGAGACCCAGGAAGTGGATCTGGCCCTGGAGCGGGAACTGCTGGCCGATCCCAAGGAACTGGCCGAGCATCTGATGCTGATCGATCTGGGGCGCAACGACGTGGGGCGGGTGGCGGAGATCGGCACGGTACGGGTGACCGACCGGATGATCATCGAGCGTTATTCCCACGTCATGCACATCGTTTCCAACGTCGTCGGTCGCCTGCGACCGGATCTGGACGCTTTCGACGTCCTGCGGGCCACGTTCCCCGCCGGCACCGTGTCCGGGGCGCCGAAGATCCGGGCCATGGAGATCATCGCCGAACTGGAACCGGTCAAACGCGGCATCTATTCGGGAGCGGTCGGCTATGTCGGCTGGTCCGGCAATCTCGATACCGCCATCGCGATCCGCACCGCGGTGATCAAGGACGGCCAGCTGCACGTTCAGGCCGGTGCCGGCATCGTCCACGATTCGGTGCCGGAAAGGGAATGGGAAGAGACCATGAACAAGGGTCGGGCCCTGTTTCGGGCGGTCGCCCGGGCCGCGGAGGGGTTGTCATGATCCGCACGGTGTGTATCGACAACTACGATTCCTTCACCTACAACCTGGTCCAGTACCTGGGGGAGTTGGGGGCGGAGGTGATCGTGGTCCGCAACGACGAAGTGTCGGTCAGCGACATCGAACACCTGCGGCCGGACCGGATCCTGATCTCCCCCGGCCCCTGTACCCCGAACGAGGCCGGGATTTCGGTGGCCGCGATCCGCCATTTCAAGGGCAGGGTGCCGATTCTGGGCGTGTGCCTGGGGCATCAGAGCATCGGGGTGGCCTTCGGCGGCCGGATCGTCCACGCCAAACGCATCATGCACGGGAAAACTTCCTGGATTCATCATCGCAACGTCGGTGTGTTCCGGGGGTTGGCCGATCCATTCGAGGCGACCCGTTACCATTCCCTGGTCATCGAGCGCGAAAGCTTACCCGACTGTCTGGAAATCACCGCCTGGACCGAGGACCGTCAGGGCGGTTTCGAGGAGATCATGGGTGTGCGTCACAGGGATTATCCAATCGAAGGGGTGCAGTTCCACCCGGAATCGATTTTGACCCAGCACGGCCACGACCTGTTGCGCAACTTTTTGCAGTCCTGATGGATATCCGCACCCCATTGAACCGGTTGCTTGAGCCGGCCGATCTGGACGAGGGGGAAATGACCCGGGTGCTGGAAGCTATCCTGGCCGGGGAAGTGTCCCCGGTGCAGGCAGCCGGCTTTCTGGTGGCGCTGCGGGCCAAGGGGGAAAGCGTCGCGGAGATCGGCGCCGCGGTGCGGCTGTTGCGGCGCCACGCCCTGAGGATAGAAGTCGATACCGACCATCTGATCGATACCTGCGGCACCGGCGGGGATGGCCGTGACACCTTCAACGTTTCCACCACCGCCGCCTTCATCGTGGCTGCCGCCGGCGCCCGGGTGGCCAAGCACGGCAACCGTTCCGTTTCCAGCCGCAGCGGCAGCGCCGACGTGTTGGAGGCGGCCGGGGTCAATCTCGATCTGACGCCACGCCAGGTCAAGGAATGCATCGAAACCATTGGGATCGGCTTCCTGTACGCTCCGCGCCATCACGGTGTCCTGCGCCGGGTGGCGGAGATCCGGCGCGCCCTGGGGGTTCGCACCTTGTTCAATCTCCTCGGGCCGCTGCTCAATCCCGCCGGTGCCCCTCATCAGCTCGTCGGTGTCTTCGACCGGCGCTATCTCGAACCGGTGGCCCGAGTGCTGGGGGAGCTCGGCAGCCGCCACGTGCTGGTGGTGCACGCGGAAGACGGCCTGGACGAGATCAGCATCGCAGCCCCGACCCGGGTGGCCGAATGGCATGCCGGCCAAGTGCGGACCTATACCGTCGGGCCGGAGCAGTTGGGTATGGAAACGGCGTCGCTGGCGGCGATCCAGGTGGATTCGGTGGCCGAAAGCCTGGCCTTGATGCGCCAGGTGCTGGCGGGTGCGCCCGGGCCGGCCGCCGATATCGCGGTACTCAACGCCGGTGCGGCCCTGTATGCCGCCGGTCTGGCCCCCGATTTGTCCGCCGGGGTGGCGAAGGCGGGGCAGGTGCAGCGCTCGGGGGCCGGTTTGGAAAAATTGAATGCCCTGGTGGAATGGAGTCGACGTCATGACTGACATACTGCAACGAATACTGACCACCAAACGGGAGGAGGTCTCGTCGCGCCGGCGGCGCCTGCCGGAGACGGAGATCCGGGAAATGGCCGAATCCCAGGACCGGCCGAGGGATTTCGCCGAGGCCCTAAATCGGCGGATCGGACGCGGCCAGGCGGCGGTCATCGCGGAAGTCAAAAAAGCCTCCCCCAGCAAGGGGATCATCCGGGAGGCGTTCGATCCGCGCCAGATCGCGCTCAGTTACGCCCGGGGCGGGGCGGCCTGCCTGTCGGTGCTGACCGACAAGCCCTATTTCCAGGGATCGGAGGCTTATCTGCAACTGGCCCGCGATGCCTCCGGATTGCCGACCCTGCGCAAGGATTTCATCATCGATCCCTACCAGGTCTATGAGGCCCGCGCCATCGGTGCCGATGCGGTGCTGTTGATCGTGGCCGCCCTGGACGATGCCCTGTTGAAGGATTTGTATCAGTTGGTCCGGGAACTGGGGATGGCAGCGCTGGTGGAAGTCCACGAGGCGGGCGAACTGGATCGGGCCCTGGATCTGCCCGAGGCCATTCTGGGCATCAACAACCGCGATCTGCGGACTTTCACCACTTCGCTCGACAATACCATCCGCCTGCTGCCCCGGATTCCCGAAGGCCGGCTGGTGGTGACCGAAAGCGCCATCCACACGCCGGCGGACGTGGCCTACATGCGTGCCCACGGCGTCCACGCGTTCCTGGTGGGCGAGGCCCTGATGCGCGCCGAGGACCCGGGGGCGAAGCTCAAGGCCTTGTTCGGCTGAGCCTCATTCGGCCGGCGGCCAGTCGATCTTGACCTCGATCCGGCGGCGCAGCTGTTTCTGATATTCCTTGAAACTCAACAGCCCGAACATCCGGGCCAGATTGTCACGCAAGGTCTGTTTTTCCCGGGGGTCCAGGTCAGCGTAATTGCCTTCCTGGATTTCCGTCACGGCCACCAGTGCCTGCCGGCCGTCGTGCAGCGGCACCCTCAGAAAGACCGGTGCGCCCTGCTTCGGTTTCGGGGCCTGGAACACCGGCTCGACGAGTTCGGCCACGTCCGGGTTTTCCGGTGCCGGATCGCGGCGCAGGCGCACGGTTTCGACCCGGGCCTTCGCCCGCGCGGCGATGTCTTCCAGTCTGGCCCCCTGTTTCAGTTCGGCCAGCCAGGCATCGGCCTGTTGCGCCAGTCGCCGGTTCGCCTTTTGCCGCCGCAGTTCGGCGGCGATTTGAGCCCGCACCTCGTCGAGCGGGCGCTGCTTGGGGGGGTAGTGCTCCTTGACGCGCAGCACCACGACGCGGCCGTCCTCCAGTTCCACCGGTTCGCTGTTGTTGCCCTCCAGGACTTCGGCGCTGAAGGCCGCTGCGCGGATCTTGGGATCGGCTGCGATCCCTTCCCCCTTTTCCCGGCTGAACGGTCCTGCGGTCCGGATTTTCAGGCCGAGGGCGGTGGCGGCGGGTTCCAGGCTCTGCGGGTTTTCGTAGGCCAACTGGGCCAGCTGCTCACCGAGTTGGTAGAAGCGATTCTCCGCTTCCTGGCGACGTACCGCTTCCAGGATCTGCGGCTTTACTGCCTCGAAGGGTTTGATCTTGGCCGGCCGGATCTCGGTCACTTGAATGATGTGATAGCCGAAAGGCGTCTCGACCGGCTCGGAAATTTCCCCCTCGGGCAGGGAAAAAGCCACCTTTTCGAAATGCTTTTCCAGTACGCCCCGGCGCACGAAACCTAGATCCCCGCCCTTGGCCTTGCTGCCGGGATCGTCGGAGTATTCCCGGGCCAGTTTGGCGAAATCCTCGCCGGCGAGGAGGCGCTGACGGATTTCCCTGGCTTTGGCCAGGGCCTGCTGCCTCGTTTTTTCATCGGCGTTTTCCGGAACCGCGATGAGAATGTGGCGAATACGGCGCTTCTCCGGAACGGCGAACGCCTGGCGTTGTTCTTCGTAGTAGCGCTTCAGGTCCGCCTCACTGGGCTGGATGGTCCGGGCGATGTCGTCGACGGACAGGGTGACGTATTCGATGGTCACCTGCTCCGGCGTGAGAAAGCGGTCGCGGTGCTGTTCATAGTAGGAGCGGATTTCCGCGTCGCCGACTTCGACCGCGCGGGTGGGCAAAGGCAGAATCACATAGGAAATCTTGCGCTGTTGATTTTGCAGGCGGTAGAAATGCTCGGCTTCCGGTTCGGTGGCGAAAGCCGAGTCGGTCACGCTGCGCCGCAGTTGCTCCAGCAGCAGGGCGCGCCGTACCTGGGAGACGAAGCCGGCGGTCGTCAGTCCCTGAGCGGCCAGCAGACGCTGATATTTTTCCTCGTCGAACTTGCCGTCGGTCTGGAAGAAGGGCAGGGTGCGGATGAACCGAGCCACCTGGGCGTCGCTGACGGTCAGACGTTTTTCCCGGGCGGTCTGGAACAGCACTTCGTCGTCGACGAGGCGTTCGAGCGCCTGGCGCTTGAGTTCCGCTTCGTCATAGCGATCGGAAAAACGGGCATACTGCTGTTCATAGAGACGGAGCAGGTCGCGCTCGAAAAATTCCCGGTCTCCCACCACGGCGATGGGTTTTTCCTTACCGGTGTCGAAGTAGTTTTGAATCCCCCAGAGGGCGAAGGGCACGATGATGAGGATCAGGATGATCCAGGCGAAGATGCCCTGGGCGCGGTCTCGAATTGTCTGCAGCATGGGCGTATCCTTGGCCGGTGAACACAAAAAACCCCGCGTACGCGGGGTTTGATGGTTTGGCGGAGCGGACGGGACTCGAACCCGCGACCCCCGGCGTGACAGGCCGGTATTCTAACCAGCTGAACTACCGCTCCTCGATGACTGGTGGGTGCTGCAGGGATTGAACCTGCGACCCTCGCCTTGTAAGGGCGATGCTCTCCCAGCTGAGCTAAGCACCCCCTAAACGGCTATCTATTGTACCGCATCCTTCAGCGTTTTGCCAGGCTTGAATGCAGGAATTTTTGCCGCTTTGATGACCATCGGCTCACCGGTACGGGGGTTGCGTCCCTGGCGTTCCTTACGCTCCTTGACGGTAAAGGTGCCGAAGCCGATCAGGGTGACGGACTCTCCCTGTTTCAGGGCGTCGGCGACCGTGTCGATGAAAGCGTCGAGCGCCCTGGCTGCATCGGCTTTGGTGAGGTTGGCTCTTTCGGCGATCGCATTGATCAGTTCGGATTTATTCATGAATTCCCCCTTAAAACTAACGTTCGGTTCGAAATGCCCGGGTCCGAATTTGTCCGCGTGGTGTCGCAGTGCAAATCTGCAGGGATTTATAGCAGTCCCCTCAAACCCCGTCAAGCCGCATGGTGGCTCATTTCCACGGGTAACGGCCTCAATGGGCCGTCACCGTTTTGTCGTTGCTCGCCGTTTTGCTTTTCCGTTCACCGGTCAACTTTGGTGCCAGCGGCGTGGGTTGGTATTCCAACGCCCGCTCGAGCACCTCGTCGATCCAGCGTACTGGCACGATCTTGAGGTTTTGTTTGATGTTGGCGGGCACTTCCGCTAGATCCTTCTCGTTTTCCTGGGGAATGATGACCGTTTCGATTCCCCCCCGATGGGCCGCCAGTAGCTTTTCCTTGAGACCGCCGATGGGCAGGACCTCACCGCGCAGCGTGATCTCTCCGGTCATCGCCACGTCACAGCGAACCGGGATTCCCGTCAGTGCCGAAACCAGGGCGGTGCACATGCCGATACCGGCGCTGGGACCGTCCTTGGGGGTGGCGCCTTCGGGAACGTGAATGTGCATGTCCTTGGTGTGGTAGAAGTCGGGGTCGATTCCCAGTACTTCGGCGCGGCTGCGCACCACGGTAAGCGCGGCTTGAATCGATTCCTGCATCACGTCACCGAGTTTGCCGGTATAGATCTGTTTGCCCTTGCCGGGGACGACCACCGCTTCGATGGTCAACAATTCGCCGCCCACTTCGGTCCAGGCCAGACCGGTGACTTGACCGATTTGGTTGGTTTCTTCGGCGCGGCCATAGCGGAAGCGGGGCACGCCGAGATACTTTTCCAGGTTGCGGGTGGTGATGCGGATCGTTCCTTTGGCCGGTTTGCTTTGAAGATTCTTCACTACTTTGCGGCAGATGCTGGCGATTTCCCGCTCCAGATTCCGCACCCCGGCCTCCCGGGTGTAGCGGCGGATGATGTCCAGAATGGCCCCGTCGCTGAAGTGAATTTCCTCCGGCTGCAGGCCGTTGTTCCGCACTTGTTTGGGCACCAGATGGCGCTTGGCGATGGCGAGCTTCTCGTCCTCGGTGTAGCCGGGCAGACGGATGATCTCCATGCGGTCGAGCAGTGCCGGCGGAATGTTCAGGGTGTTGGCGGTAGCGATGAACATCACGTCGGAGAGGTCGAAATCCACCTCCAGGTAATGATCGTTGAAAGCGCTGTTCTGTTCCGGATCCAGGACCTCCAGCAGGGCGGAGGCGGGGTCGCCACGGAAATCCATGGCCATTTTGTCGATTTCGTCGAGCATGAACACCGGATTGCGCGACTTTACCTTGACCAGGTTCTGGACGATTTTCCCCGGCATCGAGCCGATGTAGGTACGGCGATGGCCGCGGATCTCGGCTTCGTCCCGGACCCCGCCCAGCGCCATGCGCACGTATTTACGGTTGGTGGCCTTGGCGATGGAGCGTCCCAGCGAGGTCTTGCCGACCCCGGGCGGGCCCACCAGGCAGAGGATCGGGCCTTTCATCTTCCGGACCCGTTGCTGGACCGCCAGGTATTCGAGAATGCGTTCCTTGACTTTTTCCAGGCCGTAGTGGTCGGCATCGAGGATTTCCTCGGCTTTCTTGAGGTCGTCGCTGACCTTGGTGCGCTTCTTCCATGGCAGACTGATCATCCAGTCGATGTAGTTGCGTACCACCGTGGCTTCGGCCGACATGGGCGACATCATCTTCAGCTTGTTGAGTTCCGTCTCGGTCTTTTCCCTCACTGCCTTGGGCATGCCGGCCTTGGCGATCTTCTCGGCCAGTTCTTCGATTTCGTTGGGGGTATCGTCGAGCTCGCCCAATTCCTTTTGGATCGCCTTCATCTGCTCGTTGAGGTAATACTCCCGCTGGTTCTTCTCCATCTGCTGCTTGACCCGCCCCCGGATGCGCTGTTCCATCTCCAGGATGTCCACTTCGCTTTCCATGAGGAGGATCAATTTTTCCAGCCGTGCCGCCACGTCGGTCATTTCCAGAACCGCCTGTTTTTCCTCCAGTTTGAGCGACATATGGGCGGCGATGGTGTCGGCCAGGCGGCCCGGCTCGTCGATCCCGGAGAGGGAGTTCAGTACCTCGGGAGGGATACGCTTGTTCAGCTTGACGTACTGATCGAAGGCGCTGATGGCGGTGCGCATCAGGATGTCCAGTTCCTGATCCGAACCGCTGCAGTGGTCGTAAAGCGGGGACACCTGCGCGACGATGGTGTCGTCGAACTCGTCCAGCGCTTCCACCCGGCTGCGCTGATTGCCCTCGACCAGCACTTTCACCGTGCCGTCCGGCAGTTTCAGCAGCTGCAAGATGGTGGCCAAGGTGCCGACGCGATAGAGATCGTCGAATCCGGGATCGTCCTGTTCCGCATCCTTCTGGGCGATGAGAAAAATCTGCTTGTTGGTGCGCATGGCCGCGTCCAGAGCTTCGATGGATTTTTTGCGGCCGACGAACAGGGGAATGACCATGTGGGGATAGACCACCACGTCACGCAAAGGCAGAACCGGAATGTAGTGTTTTGTGGCCATGAGAAATCCAGATCGATTGACGGGATTGGGTGGGACAATCACCTTTAAATATGGGTGATCGCCGGATCAATTACAAGGGTTGGAGCGGAAAATCAGGGTCGGGTTCCGGACGGGAGACCGGAACCCGGTCGTATGTCACTGGGCCGAAGCCCGCTGTTTGTCGTTGTTTTCGTAAATGAGATAGGGTTTTGCTTCCCCGTTGATCACGCTTTCGTCGATCACGACTTTGGTGATGTTTTCGCTGGAGGGCAGTTCGTACATGATGTCGAGCAGGACCGATTCCAGAATGGTACGCAGACCGCGGGCGCCGGTTTTGCGTTCCATCGCCTTGCGGGCGATGGCTCGAAGGGCGTCTTCCCGGATTTCCAGCTCGCAGCCTTCCATTTCGAACAATTTCCGGTATTGCTTGACCAGGGCGTTTTTGGGTTCGGTCAGGATACGGACCAGGGCCTCTTCGTCCAACTCTCTCAGGGTGGCCACCACGGGCAGGCGGCCGACGAATTCCGGGATCAGGCCGTAACGGATCAGGTCCTCGGCTTCCACCTCGGCGAGGATCTCGCCGACGTTGCGCGACTCCTCCTTGCTCTTGACTTCCGCCGAGAAACCGATGCCGCCTTTCTCCGAACGTTGCCGGATGATGCGGTCCAGGCCGGAGAAGGCGCCGCCGCAGATGAACAGGATATTGGCGGTGTTGACCTGGAGGAACTCCTGCTGGGGATGCTTGCGTCCCCCCTGAGGGGGGACCGAGGCGATGGTACCCTCGATCAGTTTCAGCAGGGCCTGCTGCACCCCTTCACCGGAGACGTCGCGGGTGATGGACGGATTGTCGGCCTTGCGGGAAATCTTGTCGATTTCGTCGATGTAGACGATCCCGGATTCGGCCTTTTCCACGTCGTAATCACACTTTTGCAGCAGTTTCTGGATGATGTTCTCCACGTCCTCGCCGACGTAACCGGCCTCGGTCAGGGTGGTGGCGTCGGCGATGGTGAAGGGAACGTCGAGCAACCTAGCCAGGGTTTCGGCGAGCAGGGTCTTGCCCGACCCGGTAGGGCCGATGAGGAGAATGTTGCTCTTGGACAGTTCGACGTCGTCTTTCCGGTGTCCCTGAGTGCGCAACCGCTTGTAGTGGTTGTAGACCGCCACCGACAGGACCTTTTTCGCCTCTTCCTGGCCGATGACGTATTCGTCCAGAACCGCTTTGATCTCCTTGGGCTTGGGAAGGCGGTCGTCCCCCTGATCCGGACCCTCCTGCAGCTCCTCGCGAATGATGTCGTTGCACAGGTCGACGCACTCGTCGCAAATGAATACCGAAGGTCCGGCGATCAGCTTTCTGACCTCGTGCTGACTCTTGCCGCAAAAGGAACAGTACAGCAACTTGCCCTCTCTGTCCTTACCGCGTTTAGCGTCGCTCATGGGAAACCTCGAAAAGTGAAGAAAAGAAGTTGGCTCGCCTTCCTGGAACGATTATTAACAGCATATATCCTAAGGGCGCAATTGCCAAACCTCCGTTTTATTCCGCTTGAAGCCGTTCCCGCGAAGTCAGGACCTTGTCCACCAGGCCGTATTCCAGGGCTTCCTGACCGCTCATGAAATAGTCCCGATCGGTGTCCTGCTGGATTTTTTCCAGCGGCTGGCCGGTATGTTTGGCCAGAATCCGATTGAGGCGGTCGCGGGTCTGGAGGATTTCCCGGGCGTGAATGTCGATATCGCTGGCCTGGCCCTGAAACCCGCCCAGGGGCTGATGGATCATGACCCGGGAGTGGGGCAGGATGTAACGTTTGCCAGGCGCGCCGCCGGCCAGCAGCAGGGCTCCCATGCTGGCCGCCTGGCCGATGCACATGGTGCTGACGTCGGGCTTGATGAACTGCATGGTGTCGTAGATGGCCAGACCCGAGGTCACCACCCCGCCCGGCGAGTTGATGTACAGGTGGATGTCCTTGTCGGGATTTTCCGATTCCAGGAACAGAAGTTGGGCCACGATCAAGTTGGCCATGTGGTCTTCGACCGGCCCGACCAGGAAGATGACCCGTTCCTTGAGCAGGCGGGAATAGATGTCGAAGGCTCGTTCGCCCCGGGGGGTCTGTTCGATGACGATGGGGACCAGTTGGTTGAGGATGTCGTGGGAATCTTTCATGGATTAGCCAGCCTGACGCTGTTGTCGATTCATCAATAATTCCTGGAAGTCGATCGGTTCTTCCGTCACCTTGGCGTGTTGCAGAAGCCACTCGATCGCCCGGTCTTCCAGCACTTGACTCTCGATCTGGGCCAATTGTTCCGGATTGTCGTAGTACCAGTCAATCACCTCCTGGGGATTTTCATAGTTCTGCGCCAGTTCCTCCACCGCCTGGCGTACCTTTTCCGGATCCGGCTTGAGTTCGTTCCTGCGGATGATCTCCGCCAGCAGCAATCCAAGGGCGACGCGCTTCCTGGCATTCTCTTTCAGGTTGTCCAAAGGCAGTTGCTGGAGCAGTTCGGGATTCTGCTTCAGGGCGTCCGCCAGCGGGGCCAGCGCCCGCTGCATCTCCTGTTTGATCAGGGCTTCCGGCACCGGAATCGGGTTGT
>JALSSF010000212.1 GCA_026984375.1 Methylothermaceae bacterium
GGAAGCCCGGCTGACCGTGGCCGACCGGATCTTCTACCAGGTGCCGGAAGTCAGCACCCTGACCTCGGGCGAAGGCCGCTTCGCCGCCGAACTCAGGCACACCAAACGGATCTTTCTGGCCGCCACCCCCAGAAGCCTGGTGATTCTCGATGAACTGGCCGAAGGAACCACCTATGAGGAGCGCCTGAAGATTTCCTACGACATCATGGAGGGCTTTCACAAAAAGGGCTGCACCACCATCCTGGTAACCCACAACCACGAACTGGTGGACAAGTTCGTTCAACAGGGCATCGGTCAGGCCAAGCAGGTGGAATTCATCGGCGACCACCCCACCCACCGCCTGATCGACGGTATCTCCCGGGTCAGCCACGCCGACCGGGTGGCCAGGGAAGTGGGCTTTTCCCGCGAGGACATCGAGCGCTATCTGGAGGGGGGCGAGTCATGACCCGGCCCGCCGAACTCCTGCGCCTGATAAGCTGCGGTGTCTACGTCGTCGGCGTGGCGGCGGACGGGCGGAAGAACGCCTTCACCGCCGCCTGGATCGTACAGGTTTCCTTCGACCCCCTGCTCATCGCCCTCAGCATCAATCCCCGCCACCGCTCCTACGCCCTACTCAAACAAGGCGGCGGCTTCACCGTCAACGTGCTCGCCCGAGACCAGCTGGAACTGGCACGCCATTTCGGCCAAAGCGGAGACGTGGACAAGCTGGCCGGGGTCGCCTGGCTGGAAGGCCACTGCGGCGCCCCCATCCTGACCGACGCCCTGGCCTGGCTCGACTGCGACTTTCATCACGAATGCCCCGCCGGCGATCACATCGTGGTCATGGGGCGGGTCCTGGGTGGCGGCATCCAGCGCCTCGGCGAACCCTTGCTCTACCGGGACACCGGCGACATGGACGGCGCCAGCCGCCTGTTTCCATCCACCTTCTGATGCTGCCGCGCTTCCGCGCCGTCGTTCTCGATCTCGACGGCCTGATCCTGGACACCGAACCCACCTACCGGCGTGCCTGGCGGCAAACCGCCGCCGAACTGGGGTTCGATTTCACGGAGGCCATCGCCCGGCGCCTCGAGGGGCAATCCATCGACACCATCGCCCGGATACTCTCCGACGCCTTCGGTCCCGGCTTCGATTTCGAAACCTTCCACCGCCTCAGCGCCCGGCGCTGGCACCGGTGGGTGGAAGTGCACGGCATTCCCGTCAAACCCGGCTACCGGCGGCTCATGGAACTGCTCCGCCGGCGCCGGATCCCCTATCTGCTGGCCACCAACAGCCAGCGACGATACGCCGTCAAATGCCTCACCCTGGCCGGAATCGCGGCCGACTTCCCCGCCATCGTCAGCCGCGACGACGTGACGGCCGGTAAACCCGCACCGGAAATCTACCTGCGGGCCTGCGAAAAACTGGCACTCCCTCCCGCCCTGTGCCTGGCGGTGGAAGACTCCTTCCCGGGGATACTCGCCGCCCACCGGGCGGGAACGCAGCCGGTCCTCGTGACCTACGGAAATGCCGTCCCTCCCGGCGACGTCCCGGAAAACCATTGGGTGGCCAGATTTTCTTCGCTGGAACAATTGGCCGAGTGTATCGAAGCCTGTAATTAACAGGCGCCATCACAGCCGCGAATCAGATCTCACGACCCAGCAGGCTTTCCAGCAGCTGGCACCGCGCTCCCGGATCGCTCCGACAGACGGCCACCGCCTCCCTCAGGCCGGTCCGCAGCCGCTCCAGTTCCCGGATCTTGGATTCCACCTGATGGAGTTTCTGTTCCGCTAGGTGCCTCACTTGGCTACAGTCGGCCTGATCCAGGGCCAACAGTTCGCGAATCTCCTTCAGGGTGAACCCAAGACCTTGGGCCCGTTTGATGAAATGCAGCCGCCGGATGGTTTCCTCACCGTAACGGCGGACCCCATGGGGGGGTTTTTCCGGAACCGGCAACAAACCCAGGCGCTGGTAGTAACGGATGGTCTCCACGTGAACCCCGGCCCGCCTGGCCACCTGACCGATGGTCAAAGCGGCCATCTCTCCCAGCCTCCCGGACGCAGGGGGGCGATCCGGCCGGTTTCCAGAAAACGGCGGTAGTCGGCCAGAACACCGGCGTGATCGAACGCCAGGGGCGCCGGGAGACGATAGGGATCCACCACACGCACGGCGCGGGCATCGTCGGCGGCCCGGGGTTCCCCCTGCGCCTGGCCCACATACACCACCGTCACCGTATGTCCTCTGGGATCGCGGCGGGGATCGGAGTACACCCCGAGCAGGGCTTTCAGTCGCACCGTCAGGCCGGTTTCCTCGGCCATCTCCCGGATCGCGGCCCGCTCCACGGTTTCGCCGACATCGACGAAGCCACCGGGTATCGCCCAGCCGTAAGGGGGATTGCGACGCTCGACGAGCACGATGGCGTGCCTGGGACGGTCCACCAGTTCGACGATCACATCGGCGGCAAGCAACGGTGTTTGCGGTCTCATCGGAATGCTCCTACGATTCGATGCCATACGATTGCCACGATTTTACGGATCTCTTCGAACACCAAAATCGACGAGGCCACCGCGACGGCGATTCCCCATTGTTCCGCGGTCAAGGGAGCCGTATGAAAAATCCGCCGCCCCGGCACGGTTTCCAGGGCCAGCCACTGCAACGCCACCACTCCCAGAAGCGCCAGCCACAGCCAGGGATTGCGCAGACTGTGGCGGCTCAAGGCGCTTCCCCGTTCCATCCGGGCGTTGAAGACGTTGAACACTTGAAACCAGACGAAGGTGGTGAAGGCCAGGGACAGGGCCGTCGCCGGTTCCAGGGTCCGCAAGCCCCACCAAAGCACGCCGAGCGTGCCCGCCGTCATGATCACCCCGAAGGCCAGCAGGCGCAACAGGCGGTGCAAGGACAGAATCCGGGCCCCGGGGGAACGGGGCGGCTCGTCCATGATCCCGGGACGGGGCGGATCCACGCCCAGGGCCATGGCCGGCGGTCCGTCCATGATGATGTTGACCCAGAGGATCTGGATCGGATTGAGCGGCAGCGGCAGACCGAAAAAAGGGGCGCCGAACAGGGTCAGGACAGCGCCGATGTTGGTGGACACCTGGAAACGGAGGAATTTGAGAATGTTGTCGTAGACGGTCCTCCCCTCCTTCACCGCATCGACGATGGTGGCGAAATTGTCGTCGGTGAGGACCATGGTGGCGGCCTCCCTGGCGACGTCGGTACCGGAAATCCCCATGGCCACACCGATGTCGGCCGCCTTCAACGCCGGCGCATCGTTGACGCCGTCCCCGGTCATGGCCACGATGTGTTCGCGGGCTTTCAACGCCCTGACGATCCGAACTTTCTGCTGCGGCGTGGTCCGGGCGAAGATGGCGACCGCTTCGATCCGGGCCGCCAACCGGTCGTCATCCAGGCGATCCAGTTCCGCCCCGCTGAGCAGTTCGCCGTCCAGACCCAGCTCCCGCCCCACGGCCGCAGCCGTCGCCGGCTGGTCCCCGGTGATCATCTTGACCCGGATTCCGGCACGGCGGCACCGTTGGATCGATTCCCTGGCCTCGGGCCTCGGCGGATCCATCAGGCCGACCAGGGTCAACAGAGTGAGATCCCGGATACAGCACAGCGGATCCGCGTCGGGACCGAAGGATTCGGTCGGCAGTTCCCGCCTGGCCGAGGCGATCACCCGCAGACCCTGCGCCGCCAGGGTCTCGTTGGCCCGCTGCCACGCTTGGCGTCGCGGCGGCGACAGGGGAATCACGGCATCGCCCTCCAGGACCCAGGTACTGCGCTCCAACAGCACCTCGGGGGCCCCCTTTACCAGGATGACGACGCGATCGCCGCGACGATGAAAGGTGGCCATGAACTTATGGGCCGTGTCGAAGGGAATCTCGGCGATTCGCGACCATCGGCGGCGCAACCGCTCCGGTTCCAGTCCGGCCTTGCACCCCAGCACCAGAAGCGCTCCCTCCATAGGATCACCGATGAGCCGCCCCCCGGCCAGCCTGGCATCGTTGCAGACCACCAGGGGCAGGAGGACATCGGTCAGTTCGGCCGCCTCCCCGGTTTCCGGCTCGATGTCGCCGCGGGGATCGTAACCTTCGCCACCGACCCGCCAGAAACGCCCTAGGGCGTAAAGCCTCCGGACGGTCATCTGGTTCAGGGTCAGGGTTCCGGTCTTGTCGGAACAGATCACCGAAGTGCAACCCAGGGTCTCCACCGCCGACAGGCGTTTGACGATCGCCCTGCGGCGCGCCATGCGGAGCAATCCCAGAGCCAGGGTCACGGTCACCACCGCCGGTAACCCTTCGGGTATCGCGGCCACCGCCAGGGCGATCGCGGTGAAAAGGGTGTCGATCCACGGACGCCCCTGGAGCCAACTCCGCCCGAGCATCAGCACCACCACGACCGCGGCGATCAGCGCCAGGTTCCTGCCCAGCACGTCCAATTGGCGCTGCAGGGGAGTCGGGCCCTCCTCCGTTTCCGCCAACATGGCCGCCAGGCGGCCGATTTCGGTCTTCATGCCGGTGGCGGTCACCACCATTTCGCCCCGCCCCCGGGTGACGCTGGTGTTCATGAACACCAGGTTGCGCCGATCCGCCACCGGCAGGGTTTCGGTCAGCGGCTCCACGACCTTGGCGACCGGCTGCGATTCCCCGGTGAACGCCGACTCGTCCACCTGAAGCGCATGGACCCGAATCAGGCGCCCGTCCGCCGGAATCCGGTCACCAGCCTCGAGAATCACGATGTCGCCGGGCACCAGTTCGGTCGCAGGAATCCGGCGTTCCTCTCCGTCACGGCGGACTTCGGCCGCCGGCACCAGCATCTTCTTCAGCAGAGCCAGCGAGCGCTCGGCGCGAAACTCTTGGTAAAACCCCAACAGGGCGTTGATGGCCACCACCGCCAGGATGACGGCGGCGTCCTGAAGTTCCCCAATGAACCAGGCCAAAGCGGCGGCACCCACCAGAACCAGGATCAGAAACCCTTTGAACTGACGCAACAGCAGACGCCAGATCGGCGTGGGCGGCCTCTCCAACAGCCGGTTCGGCCCGTGGCGCCGCAGACGCGCCCTAGCTTCACCGTCATCGAGTCCCCGACGGGGATCCACCCGCAGACGCCTCAGGACCTCCGCGACCGGCATGGCATGCCAAGGAGGCAAGTCCCCCGGCACCGCCTCACGAAACGTCGGCCGGCGGCGGAAGCGCAAGCAAGCGAACAGTATGACGGCGATCAGCGCCGCCAGGAGCAGGACGGCGATTTCCGTATAGCGATCGGTTGGAATCATCATGACGAACCGGGAAATCCCGGCATGGGCCATCATGACGGCAAAATCGAACCGCCGTCGCGGGAGGACCGGCCATCCTCACTGCACTTCGGGGGCAGGCCGGTACGGTCAGGGTGCCCGCCTACGACGAGCGCACCGGCACCGCCTCGATCAGGCGGAACGAAGCGTTGCGTAGCTGCTTGAGGATGACCATGTCCTCGACCTGGGCGCCAGCCTGCTCCAGAACCTGCCGAAAATTTTCCCAATAGGTCACCTGGCCGAAATGGATGGTGGTCACCTTGTGCAACATGGGTTTGATGCGCTCGGCCAGGGGGGAGCGACGGTCGTGGAAGGTCTGGGTGAAAAACACCCGTCCTCCGGGTTTCAGCTGGGACAGGACGTGACGCAGCGCCCCCACCGGATCGGGCAGCAACATGAAACTGCCGCTGAAATACACCGCATCGTAAGGACCGCCCTGGTGATCGTAGACCGATTCCAGCCGGACCTCGACATGACGGCTCAACCCCACCCGCTCCAGAACCCGCCGGCAACGCTCGAGATAGTCGGCGTCGATGTCCAGTCCCCGAATCTTCAGCTTCTTTCGCCGGATCAGTTCGGCGTTGGCGGCCACAGCACCGCCGGTGCCGATCCCCACATCGAGAATCTCCGCCCCTTCCGGCAATCGTTCCAATACGGCCCGATACCAGTTGACGGTCAGCTTGGCGAAGGTATGGTCGTAAATGAGCCCTCTCAGGACGCTGAGCAGAGCGTGTCGGGGGGTGACGGCTTCGGCTCGACTGGTATTGGCATTCATGACGTTTCTTCTCTTTATCGTTATCGTGATTCTTCTGATTCTTCATCGGACCTGCCGAAGTATACTTGGAGCAGGGGATATCTGACAAAGCTTCAGGGTCGATTCAGGGACCCATCAGCAGACTGTACACCGACTCGAACTGCCGGTCGGCGGTTTCCATCGCCTCGGCTAACAATTCTGTCGGTAAATGCAAGAAGTCCATCAATTCTCCCAGATCGGGGCGTTGCGACGCCTGGACCGCGCTCAGATCCTCGATGGAAACAAGCAGCGCCAAGGTGACCAGGGCCGTTTCCCGGGAAAAGCCGCCGGCCTCACCGGGGCGGCCATGATGACGCAAGGTGGTCACGATCACTTCCGGCAACTGCCAGCGCCGCAACAATTCGGCCCCCAGTTGATAATGATCAAAGCCATAGATCCGCCTTTCGGCGACCCTTTCCTCCAGATTCTCCGCAGTGGCCAGCAGCAGGGCCGCCCGGGCCAGTTCGGGAATGCGGGCATAAATCACCAAGCGGCCGATCTCGTGGAGCAAACCACAAACGAACGTCGCTTCCATCCCGGCGAACGCCTTGCTCAATTCCCTGGTCAGCAAAGCGCCGCGCACGCTGACCTGCCAGAATTCCCGCATCGACATCAACGGGTTGGACAACTTGCTGAAACGCTCGACGACCACGGTCGCCAGAACCAGATCCCGCAATTCGTTCAGACCGATCAGGGAAACGGCATGAGAAATGGAAACGATCCGACGGGGGAAACCGTAAAAGGCGCTGTTGACCAGACGCAACAGACGGGCCGCCAACCCGGGATCGTGTTCGATCACCCGTTCGGCGTCCTGTACCGTTTTGCTGGGATCTTCGATGATTTGACTGATCTTGAGGAAAATCTCCGGTGGCGAGGCCAGACGAATCTCCCCCGTCAGCAGGACTTCCATGTCGATTTTCGTACTTCGGGAAAAATCGCCGGTTGTCGCCGTATTTGCCATAATAGTATCCATAAAACAACAAAAATGTTGCCTGTCTTAAAAATAGGCGATAGGTTGTGCGACAACAAATGCCTTCCTGCTTGAAACCGGCTCATGACGTCCACCGAACAGTGCAAAGCAAAAAACATCATCATCGCTGAGCCCGATCAGCATCGTCTTCAGGAAATCCAGTTCACCCTGAGTCAGAACGGTTTTACCAACCTGCATACGGCAAGCGATGGTACGGAATTGCGCAATTTGCTGAAACAGTTCCAGGAAAAATTCGACCACGTCGGCCTGCTGATCCTGAACCACGCCCTCCCCGACTGCCCTGTCGTCGAACTCTGCCAGTCCCTGGCCAGCGAAGACAGTGACTTCCGCGTGCCGATCATCGTTCTGGTCGACCCGAAAACCGCCGACGACACCCTGGTGGCCAAACTTGATCCCCTGCGCGGTTGCGGCGTCATCCTGGTGGAACAACCCTTTCAGGCCCAGTTGCTTTTTCCCCTGATCGAGCTTGCCCTGGTGTTGAAACAGGAGCGCGATCGAACCCGGATCCAGCAGGAACGGACCCTGACCGAACTGGCCGAACACAAGATTCTGGAAGCCCGTCTCAAATACCTGGTTCTCCACGACGAACTGACCGGCGTCGGCAACCGCCGCAGCCTGGAACAGACCCTGCAACTGGCCATCCATCACTGTCAGGCCTACAAACAGGAAAGCGCGCTGCTTTATATCGACATCGACCGTTTCAACGTGATCAACGATCTGGAGGGACACGACACCGGCGACCGCTTGCTGGTGGAACTGGTCAATCTGATCCGCCAGACCCTGTCCGGCAAAAGCACCGTCGCCCGCATCGGCGCTGACGAGTTCTGTCTGTTCCTGCCCCAAACCGACCGGGAACGCGCCGTGGAAACCGCCGAGGCCATCCGCACCGCGGTCAACGAATTCCGCTTTCTGACTCCCAACGACTGCTATCACGTCTCCATCAGCATCGGCATCACCCTGTTGACCCCGGCACGCCACATACATCACCCCAACGAACTGATCGCCGAGGCTCATCAGGCCTGTTTCATCGCCAAGACCCACGGCCGCAACCTGGTCAATTTGTACGATCCCAAGGACATGGCGGCGACCCACTTCAACGACGTCCGCTGGGTCCCGAAATTACGGGACGCCCTAAAACAGGGGCTTTTTTTCCTGGTGTTTCAGCCGGTCATCCGCCTCAACGACGGCCTGGTCAGCCACTACGAAGTGCTGCTCCGGATGCGGGACGACGAAGGGCAGATCTACACCCCGGACATTTTCATTCCCGTGGCGGAACGCATGGGCCTGATCCACAGCATCGACATGTGGGTGATCGACCACGTCATCGATTTCCTCGCCGCCCTGTCCAACGACCAGGCCCATCTCACCCTGACCGTCAACCTGTCCGGCCACGCCTTCCACAATCCCCGGCTGCTGCCGTTTCTCGAAGACAAGCTGCAGACGACCTGGGTCACCCCCAAACGGCTGATCTTCGAGATCACCGAGACCGCGGCGATCGCCAACTTCGCCCAGACCCGCACCATGATCGCCAAACTGCACGCCCTCGGCTGCAGCTTCGCCCTCGACGATTTCGGCACCGGCTTCAATTCCTTCGAGTACCTCAAGAACATCCCGGTGGACTACATCAAGATCGACGGGCAGTTCGTGCAGAATCTTTCCGACGACGCCACCGACCGGGTGTTGGTCCGCGCCATGGTGGAAATCGCCCATACCCTGGGCAAGAAAGTGATCGCCGAATACGTCGAGTCCACCGAGGTGCTGCAACTTCTCGATCGGATGGAAGTCGATTATGTCCAGGGTTTTCTCTTCGGCAAGCCGCAAACCGAGCTGCTTCCCTGCAACATCTTTCCCCTGGACCGGCTGAAATCCCATAACAACCTGTCCCTGTTCCACCAGTAACGGATGGCGAAATCCTCCCGCAAGCGCCGGGCGAAGCGACGCCAGCCCGGCCCCGTCAAGGCATGGCTGATCAGGACTTTGGGGTGGGGACTGGGAATCGCCCTGTTCTGCCTGGCGGTCTATCTCGGTTACCTGGATTACAGCGTGCGCCGTCAATTCGAGGGCAGGCGCTGGGCGCTCCCCGCCAACGTCTATGCCGAAGCCCTGGAACTGTACGCCGGGCTGAACCTGTCACGGAAACAGCTGGAGCACGTCCTCACTCTGCTCAACTACCGCCGGGACCGGCATCTGTCCAGCCAGGCCAGCTACTATCGCCACGGCAGGGATCTGGTGATCCGAACCCGGGCCTTCCAGTTTCCCGATGGCGCAGAACCCAGCCACAAAGTCCGTCTGCGCTTTCGCAGCGACCGGATCGTCGATCTGAAGGATCTGGACCGGCGCCGCCAACTGGCGATCCTGCGCCTCGACCCGGTGCAGATCGGCAGTTTCTACCCCGGCCGCAAGGAAGATCGCATTCTGGTCAGGCTGGACGAGGTCCCCCCCCTGCTCATCCAAACGCTGCTGGCTATCGAGGACCGGGATTTCTACCATCACTTCGGCATCTCACCCCGGGCCGTCGCCAGGGCTCTCTGGGCCGATCTCCGGGCCGGCCGCATCGTCCAGGGCGGCAGCACCCTGACCCAGCAATTGGTGAAGAACTTCTTTCTTTCTCCGGAGAGAAGCCTGGCGCGCAAGATCAACGAGGCCCTGATGGCACTGATCCTGGAGGCGCGCTACGACAAGGACGCCATTCTCGAGGCCTATCTCAACGAGATCTACCTGGGCCAGGACGGCGCGCGTGCCATCCACGGCTTCGGGCTGGCCAGCGAGTATTACTTCAGCCGCAACCTGAACGAGCTGCAGATCCACCACATCGCCCTGCTGGTCGGGATGGTGCGGGGACCGAACTACTACAATCCACGCCGTCATCCCGAGCGGGCCCTGAAACGGCGCAACCTGGTCCTGGACGTTCTGCACCGGCAGGGCATCATCGACGACAGAACCTGGCGCCGGGCCAAGCGCCAGCCCCTGGACGTCACACCCTACTTCCACCGCCCCAGCGCCCGTTACCCCGCTTTCCTGGAACTGGTCCGGCGCCAACTGAGCCTGGAATATCCGGAAGACGTACTGACCTCCGAAGGTCTGAAGATCTTCACCACCCTGGACATCCGGGTCCAAAACGCCCTGGAGCGTACGGTGGCCCGGGTCGTCCCCCGGCTGGAGAAAGGCTACCGCACGGCGCACTTGGAAACCGCCACCGTCGTGACCCGGCGCAGCAGCGGGGAGATCGTCGCTTTGGTGGGCGGCCGCGATCCCAGGCAGGCCGGCCTCAACCGCGCCCTGGACAGCGCGCGCCCCATCGGCTCATTGATAAAACCGGCGGTCTATCTGACCGCCCTGATGCAGCCGGAACGCTACACCCTGATCACCCCGCTGCCCGACACCCCGGTCCGGATCCGCAATCACGACGGCAGTTACTGGAAGCCGCACAACTACGACCGCAAAAGTCACGGCCAAGTCCCGCTGTATCAGGCATTGGTGCATTCCTACAATCTGGCCACGGTCCACCTGGGGATGAAGGTGGGACTGGCCCATGTGGCCCGCACCATACGCCAACTGGGAGTCCACCGGCCGCTGAAGCTTTATCCGTCGATGCTGCTGGGCGCGACGGAAATGACGGTGCTGGAAGTGACCCAGATGTACCAGACCCTGGCCAACCAGGGTTTCGCCATGCCACTCCGCGCCATCCAGGCCGTGCTGGCCAACGACGGCACTCCCCTGCAGCGCTATCCGCTGTCCCTGCGCCAGACCATCGACAGCGCCCCGGTCTACCTGCTCGACACCGTCCTGGAGGAAGTCGTGCGCAGCGGCACCGCACGCAGCGCCTATCGCATCCTGCCCGATCACCTGCAGGTGGCCGGCAAAACCGGCACCACCAACGATCTGCGGGACAGTTGGTTCGCCGGTTTCAGCGGCGACTACCTGGCGGTGACCTGGATCGGCCGCGACGACAACCGTCCCACCCGCCTGACCGGGGCCACAGGCGCACTGCAGATCTGGGCCCGGCTGTTCGGCCGGATCGCCCAGGAACCCCTGAAGCTGTCCCCGCCCGAGGAAGTGGAATGGGTCTGGATCGATCCGAAGACGGGATGGCGCGCCGATGCCGACTGTCCGGGGGCGCAACGGTTCCCTTTCATCCGCGGTTCGGCCCCGCAACAGGCCGCTCCCTGTCACCGGCCGCCCCGCTCCTCCCCAGTCCCCCTGCCCCGCTGGCTGGAACGCTGGTTCTAACGTCTCGGACGCGCCAGGCCGAACACCAGTACCGTCGCGCCGGCCACGGCGGCCATGAGGGCGTTCTCGCGGCTGGCACCGAACAGGTACAAGGCACCGAAACCGCCAAGGGCCGCCCCCAGACCGCTGAAGGCCATGGCGCGCATCACACGGCACAAAACGCAATCGTGAGAGTGCTGCATGTCTTCCACCTCCGAGTTTCGCGCCGGACTCCGCCTTCTCAGATCCGGCAATTTATCAATGCCCGGAGCATCTCGACATGATACGGCGAGTCGTTGAGCGCCGGGATGTAACGGTAACGTTCGCCGCCGGCTTCGAGAAAAACCGCCCGGTTGGTCCGGGCGATCTCCTCCAGGGTCTCCAGACAATCGACGGCGAATCCGGGACAGACCACGTCCACCTCACGGATGCCCTGGGCGGGCAACTGCCGCAGCACTTCCACGCAATAGGGACCCAGCCAGCGGGCCGGACCGAAACGGGACTGAAACACCAGCTGCCACTCCTGCTCCCTCAGTTCCAAAGCCCGGGCGATCAGCGCGGCGGAAGTGCAACACTGGTCGTAATAGGGGTCACCCTGGCGACGGCTTTTTTCCGGCAGCCCATGAAAGGACAGCAGCAGCTTCTGGGGACGGCCGTGGGTCTGCCAGAAATCCCGGATCCGGGCGGCGACGGCCTCGACGTAGGCCGGCTCGGCATGGTAATCGCTGCGAAAACAGAACGACGGCTGACAGGATCGTTCCCGCAACAGCGCGACGAAGCGGTCGAACACCGAGGCGGTGGTGGCCTGGGAATACTGGGGGTAGAGCGGTAGCACGAAAATGGCTTCCACCCCCTGCCGCTGCAGGGCGTCGATTCCTTCGGCAAGACCGGGACTGCCGTAACGCATGGCGACGGTCACCGGCAGCGCCAGCGCCCGGGCCAGAGATCGGGCCAGTTTCCGGCAATGGACCGCCAGGGGCGAGCCTTCCGCCGTCCAGATCGAACGATAGGATCGGGCCACCCGCGGGGCCCGCAGGGGAGCGATCACCCCGTGCAGCAGAGGGAGCCACAACGGCCGCGGCAGCGGAACCACCCGGGGATCGGCCAGGAATTCGGTCAGATAGCGACGCACCGCCGCGGGGGTCGGCGCCGCCGGCGTACCCAGATTGACCAGCAGAATCCCGGTCTTCACCTAGATGGGGCGGTTGATGAGGTCGAGAAACTCGGAACGGGTGCTGATGCGCTCGCGGAACAGCCCCAGCATCGCCGACGTGGTCATCACCGAATTCTGCTTCTCCACCCCGCGCATCATCATGCACAGGTGCTTGGCCTCGACGACGACCGCCACCCCGCGGGGCTCGACGGCTTGCTGGATGGCGTCGGCGATCTGCTTGGTGAGGCGCTCCTGGATCTGGAGGCGGCGCGAATACATTTCCACGATCCGGGCCACCTTGGACAAACCGATGACCTTGCCGCTGGGCAGATAACCCACGTGGCACTTGCCGATGAACGGCAGCAGATGATGCTCGCACAGGGAATACAGCTCGATGTTGCGGACGATCACCATGTCCTCGGTGTCGGCTTCGAAGATGGCGTTGTTGAGCACGTTCTCCAGGGACTGGTGATAGCCGCTGGTGAGATAACGCATCGCCGCGGCCGCCCGCCGGGGGGTGTCCACCAGACCTTCCCGGCCGATGTCCTCACCCACCGCATCGATCAGCTCGGCATAGATCTTTTCCATTTCCTTCTTCATGGCGGAATCCCGCATGTTCGTCAGCGCTTAGTATACCCGCTCTTGCGGTTGGACGGATTTGACTTTCCCTCCCAGGGACGTAAGCTATCGGGCTCTTCCGATTCAAACCAGCTAAGGAGCAAATCCATGAGTGAACGTATCGTCCTGCGCAGCGGCGAAGCCCTGGTGGCCGGGGGGCCGCCGGGAACCGCCGCCGAACCGGAAGTCATCATCGGTGAACTGGACGGCCCCGTAGGCACCGCCCTGGCCACCCTCACCGGCGACCAGGTTCCCGGACACAGCCGCGTCTTCGCCATCCTCAACACCGACATCCAGGTCCGTCCCCTGACCCTGATGGTGAGCAAGGTCACCGTCAAGGGCAAGATGGCCAAGCGTTACACCAACATCCTCATGGGCACGGTCCAGGGCGCCATCGCCAACGGTGTGCTCGACGCCGTGCGCGCCGGCGACATCCCCAAGGACCGGGTCAACGATCTCGGCATCATCGTCTCGGTGTGGCTCAACCCGATGGTGGGCAACGAGGACTACGAGTGCGATCACAAGGCCCTGTTCGAAATCCACCGCAAAGCCACCGCCCTGGCGATCCACAAGGCCATGCACAACCAGCCGGACATCGACTGGCTGCTGGAGAACCAGGACAAGATCGTCCACAAGTACTACCAGATGGGCCTGGAAGGCAAAATCTGATTGCTCTCACCACAGAGGCGCAGAGGACGCAGCGTTTTTTCTCTGCGTTCTCGGCGTCTCTGCGGTGCAATTTATCGCTTCAATCGTACTTGAGGTACTTGAAGCGGGGATCGTCCGGCGTCCCCTCCAGCGCGCTGTCCTCCCCCGGCCGCCACATCACCACTTCCTCGATCTTCTTCGCCAGCTCGAAATCCTTGTCGGTGATTCCCTTGGCCGAGTGGGTCATCAGTTTAACGATGACGAAGGCGTAGGAAACGGTCAAATCGGGATGGTGGAAGGCCGCTTCGGCCAGATGGCCGACGGTGTTGACCACCATCAGGGTCGCCTTCCAGCCGGCAGTCTTGTACTTGCGCCGGATCCAGCCCTTCTCGTAGTACCAGTGGGGCAATTCCTCCCGGAGCCGGGCTTCGATTTCCGCATCGCTGTAGGTTCGTTCCGGTCCACGCTTGCGCCAGCCCATCGCATCCCCTCCGTTGCAGTCCAGGAAACCTAAAACCTACCACCGAAGTCAACTATGAGGCAAGCCTCGGCGGGCCTGACGGATGGCCCAGGCCACCGTCATCGCCTGATGATTTTCCTTCACGTCATGGACCCGGAAGATACGCACGCCGGCCATCACCCCGAGCGCGGTGGTGGCCACCGTGGCGCTCACCAGCTCGGTGGGCTCGCTCACCTCGAGCACCGCCCCCATGAAGCGTTTGCGGCTGGTGCCGAGCAGGACCGGATAACCGGTGGCGGTCAGGGTGTCCAGGTGCGCCATCAACGCCAGGTTGTCGTCGCGGCGCTTGCCGAAACCGATGCCCGGATCGAGGACGATGGCCTCCTGTGGAATCCCGGCCTGCCGAGCCGCTTCGACCCGCTGGAATAGGAAATCCCGCACCTCCGTCACCACGTCTTCATAGCGGGGATCGTCCTGCATGGTCTTGGGGGTACCCTGCATGTGCATGAGGACGATGGCGACGCCGCGCCGGGCCACCAGGTCCAGCAAGGCCGGATCGTCGCGCCCGGCGGACACGTCGTTGACGAAATCGGCACCGGCGTCGAGGGCGGCCTCGGCCACCGGCGCGAGGGTGGTGTCGATGCTGATGAAGCGGTCTTCGGGCAGTTCGGCGCGCAGCGCTTCGATCACCGGCAGCACCCGCCGGAGCTGTTCCGCCGCCGTCACCCGCTCGGCGCCCGGGCGGGTGGATTCGCCGCCCACGTCGATGATCTCGGCCCCCGCCGCCGCCATCCGCATGCCCTGGGCCACCGCCGCCGCCACCGCGGTGTAGCGGCCGCCGTCGGAGAAGCTGTCGGGGGTGACGTTGAGGATGCCCATGATCATGGGCCGGGGATCGTGCAGACGGGTCAGGAAGTTCGCTCTCATCGGCATTTCCGGGCCTGAAAAAGGTCGAATGATAGTATATAGCCCTCGACGTCTCCAAACCCGGGCACATGGCCGACAAACGCGAACACATCCTCTTTCTCACCGGCAAACTGGCGGAAAAGCAGCTGCGCCGGATCCTCGAGGCGATGCAGCCGGATTTCGACTACACCGTCCACCAACTGGGACTGACGGTGGCCGCGCTCATGACCGCCGACATGATCCGCCGCCGCCTCAAGGACACCTTCGGCGCCGACCGCATCCTGGTGCCGGGACGCTGCCGCGGCGACCTGGAAGCTCTGTCGCGGGACCTGGGGGTTCCAGTGCAACGGGGTCCCGACGACCTGAAGGACCTGCCCGCCTTCTTCGGCCACGAACAGGTCGTCCCGGACCTGTCGCGCTACGACATCCAGATCTTCGCCGAAATCACCGACGCCCCCCGGATGACGGTGGCCCAGATCCTCGATCAGGCCCGCTGGTACCGTGATCACGGCGCCGACGTCATCGACGTGGGCTGTCTGCCGGACACCGAGTTCCCCCACCTGGAAGAAACCTTCCAGGCCCTCAAGGCGGAAGGTTTCGTCACCAGCATCGACTCCCTCAATCCCGACGACCTGCTGCGCGGCGGCCGGGCCGGAGCCGACTTCATGCTCAGCCTGCATGAGAAAACCGTCTGGATCGCCGACGAGGTGGACACCGTGCCCGTGCTCATCCCCCAGCCGCCGACGGATCTGGCCACCCTCGACCGTGCGGTGGAGGCGCTCGAACGCCGCGGCCGGCCCTACCTGCTCGATCCCATCCTGGAACCGATCCACTTCGGCTTCACCGCCTCCATCGTGCGCTACCACGAAGTCCGGCGCCGTTACCCGGACGCTGAAATCCTCATGGGCGTCGGCAACCTCACCGAACTGACCCACGCCGACACCGTCGGCATCAACGCCCTGCTGCTCGGGATCTGCTCGGAACTCCACATCCGCCACATCCTCGCCACCCAGGTGAGCGGCCACGCCCGTCGCGCGATTCCCGAAGCCGACCTGGCCCGGCGGATCCTTTACCACGCCCGCGAGCACGACATGCTGCCCAAACACGTCCATCCGGGGCTGATGTGCCTCCACGAACCCAAGCCGTTCCCGTATAATTTCGGTGAAATCCAGGAACTGGCATCCATGATCCGCGATCCCAGCTACCGTATCCAGATCACCGAAGAAGGTATCCACATCTTCAACCGCGACGGCCTACACAGCGCCACCGATCCCTTCGAACTGTTCCCCAAACTGGGGGTGGAAAACGACGGCGGTCACGCCTTCTATCTCGGGGTGGAACTGGCCCGGGCCCAGATCGCCTGGCAACTGGGCAAGCGTTACAATCAGGACGAACCCCTCGACTGGGGCATCGCCGTGGACCGGCCCCGCGAGGCCGAGGTCGATCCCCACGCCTACAAACCCGCCGGCACCACCTTGCGCAAAAAAGCCGATTCATGATCCTGGAGACCATCGTCACCACCCAGGACCGCGACGGCCGGCCCCACATCGCCCCCATGGGCGTTCACGTGGAAAAGGACGCCTTGCTCATCCTGCCGTTCCGCCCGTCGCGCACCCTGGACAACCTGCTGGCCACCGAGGTGGCGGTCGTCAACGCCTGCGACGACGTCCGCATCTTCGCCGGCTGTCTGACCGGCCGCCGTAACTGGCCCCTGGCCGAGGCCGAACGCATCGACTGTCCCCGCCTGGCGACGGCCCTGAGCCACACCGAAGTGGTCCTGGAACGGTTCGAGGACGACGCGGTGCGACCCCGGCTTCACTGCCGCCCGGTCCATCAGGCAATCCATGCGCCCTTCGCCGGCTTCAACCGCGCCCAGCACGCGGTGCTGGAAGCGGCGATCCTGGTCAGTCGCCTGGATCGGCTTCCCTGGGAGAAGATCGAACGGGAGCTGGCCATCCACCGCAGCGCGGTGGAAAAGACCGCCGGTCCCCGGGAACGGGAGGCGTGGGACTGGCTGATGGAGAAGATCCGAACCCATCGGCGAGCGGTCCACGGCCCATGACAGCGATGCTCGCCAGCGTCACCGATCCGGCGGAAGCCCGGCTGGCCGCCGCCGCGGGGGTGGATCTCATCGACCTGAAGGATCCCGCCCGCGGCGCCCTGGGTGCCCTGGACGAGGAGCGAATCCGCACCATCCGCCGGGCACTGCCACACACCACCCTGAGCGCTACCATCGGCGACCTGCCCCTGCACCCGGAAACCGTCTTCCAGGCGGTTGAACGCACCGCCGCCTGCAGCGTCGACTACGTCAAGATCGGCCTGTTTCCCGGCGGCGACCTGGAAGGCACCCTGGAGGCCCTGGCGCCCCTGGCCGCCGAACACAAGCTGATCGCCGTGCTGATGGCCGATTATCTGATCGCCCTCCCGGTCCTGGAACGGATCGCGGCCGCCGGCTTCCGCGGGGCGATGCTGGATACCGCCGACAAGAGCCGCGGTCCGTTGACCCGGCTGCGTCCCCAGGCGTTTCTGGCCCGTTTCGTCGAGCGGGCCAAGTCCCTGGGGCTGCTCACCGGCCTGGCCGGTTCCCTGCGACTGGAGGACGTCGATCTCTTGCTGCCCCTGGCGCCCGATTACCTGGGATTCCGGGGAGCCCTGTGCCGGGAGGGGCGCACCGGCACCCTCGACCCGCGAAAGCTCACCCAAATCCGCGACCGGATCCGCTCGGGGAGGCGAGGCGGATGAATCTCTATCCCCTCCTGCGCCCCCTGCTGTTCCGGCTGGATCCGGAAACCGCCCACCGCATCACCCTAAGCGCCCTTGACCTGGCGGCCCAGCTCGGACCGCTCAACCCCCTGCGCCAACGGCGACTCGAACACCCGGTGGAGGTCATGGGGCTTCGCTTTCCTAATCCGGTGGGGCTGGCGGCCGGCCTGGACAAGAACGGCGACTACATCAGAGGACTGGCCGACCTGGGATTCGGCTTCCTCGAGGTCGGCACCGTCACCCCCAGGCCGCAACCGGGCAACCCCCCGCCCCGGCTGTTCCGCCTTCCCGAAGCCGAAGCCCTGATCAACCGCATGGGATTCAACAACGCCGGTATCGACCATCTGGTGTCCCGGCTGGAACGCCTGGGGCCTAGGGATTTCATCCTCGGGGTCAACCTCGGCAAGAACAAGGACACCCCCCAGGAACGGGCCGCCGACGATTACCGCCTCGGGATGGAAAAGGTCCACGCCCTCGCCGACTACGTCACCATCAACATTTCCTCCCCCAACACCCCGGGGCTGCGGGATCTCCAATACGGCGAGGCGCTGGAGGACCTGCTGGCGGCGCTGGACCGTCACCGGGACCGGCTGGCCCAGCGCAGCGGCCGCCGGCTGCCGCTGGTGGTCAAGATCGCCCCCGATCTGACTCCGGAGCAATTACGCCGCCAGGCCGACTGCTTCCTGCGCCATCACGTGGACGGCGTCGTCGCCACCAACACCACCATCGACCACAGCGCCGTGGCCCACCGGCCGGCGGGAAGGGAGAGCGGGGGCCTCAGCGGCGCGCCGTTGCGGGACCGGGCCACCGCGGTGGTCCGTCAGCTCCACGCCATCCTCGGGGATGCGCTGCCCATCATCGCCTGCGGCGGCATTCTGCGCCCCGAGGACGCCCTGGCGAAATTCGAAGCCGGCGCCAAATTGGTTCAGCTCTATACCGGCCTCGTTTACCGGGGACCGGCCCTGATCACGGAGATTCTGGCTGCGTTGAAGCGACAGCGAGCATCAGATAGCGGCTGAACTTCGATACCGACAGCGGCTTGCTGAACAGCCAGCCCTGATAGAGGTGGCAGCCGTGCCGTTGGAGGAAACGGCGCTGGGCCTCGGTTTCCACCCCTTCCGCCACCACGGTCAAGCCCAGATGCCGCGCCATGGCCAGAATAGTCTCGACGATGGTCCGATCGTTGGCATCGGTTTCGATGTCACGCACAAAGGAGCGGTCGATCTTGAGTTCGTCCAACGGCAGGCGCTTGAGATAGATCAGGGAGGAATAACCGGTGCCGAAATCGTCAATGGAGAACCGTACTCCCAGTTGCTTGAGGGCCTTCATCTTGGCGATGGTGTCGCCGATATCCTCGACCAGAATCCCTTCGGTCAGCTCGAGCATCAACTTGTCGGGCGAAATGCCCGCGCTCTCGACGATCTGGGTCACCTGATAGACGAAACCGGCCTGATGGAACTGCCTCGGACTGATGTTGACCGCCACGTGATCGATGTACGCCATCCAGCCCCGCTCTTGCCACTGGCGGATGTGGCGGCAGGCGGTTTCCAGCACCCACTGCCCCAAATCCAGGATCAGACCGGTTTCCTCGGCGATGGGGATGAACTCGTTGGGAGGGACGAACCCTTTCTCCGGGTGGTTCCAGCGCAGCAGCGCCTCGGCACCGGCCAGCCCGCCGCCGTTGCTGTGTTGCGGCTGGTAGTACAGTTCGAACTGGTCATTCGCCAGCGCGGCGCGCAGCGCCTTCTCCAATTCCAGCCGGGCGTCGGCGAGCGACTGCATGGCCGGATGATAAAAACGGATGGCGTTGCGTCCCGCCGCCTTGGCCCGGTACATGGCGGCGTCGGCCTGTTTCAGCAGTTCCTCCACGGTTTCCTTCCCCCGGAACAGGGTGATGCCGATGCTCACCGAAGTATGATAGCTGCGCTCCCCCAGTTGAAACTCCCTGGCGATCTGTGCCTTGAGCTTCTGGGCCACGGCACGGACGTGACCGGCCGCCGTTTCTTCGTCGTCCCCCAGACCGGGCAACAGGATGACGAATTCGTCGCCCCCCAGACGAGCCACGGTGTCCTCGGTCCGCAGGTGCTGCCGCAGACGCGAGGCGACCTGGACCAGCAACTGATCGCCCACCTGATGGCCCCAGGCGTCGTTGAGATGCTTGAAATTGTCGAGATCGAGGAACATCACCCCACCCCAGTCCTTGCGGCGGCCGGCAGCGCTCAGCACCTGCGCCAGGCGCTCGAGGAACAGGCGCCGGTTGGGCAACTGGGTCAGGGGATCGTAAAAGGCCAGTTGCTGGATTTCCCGCTCGGCCTGGCGGCGCTGCAATTCCGCACTGGCCCGCACCGCCACCATGCGCAGAATCGTCATCAGCTCGTTCCGCTCAGCCAGCGGCTTGGTATCACATACCGCCAGGACACCGATGACTCGCCCCTCGTTGTCGTGCAGCGGCGTCCCGGCGTAACTCTCGATCTTCAACCGGTGCAGCAGTTCGTCGTCGCGAAACCGTTCCTGGACGCCTTGCGGAAACACCCGGGCGCCGCCTTTGACCACCTCGGCACAGGGCGTACCCGCCAGACCGCAGGAAAAATCCTCCAGACGACCGGCGGCGTCCCAGACGGCGATGGTTTCCAGCCGCCCCTCCTCCACCACGGCGACGAAGGCATAGGCCACGTTCAGGTTCTGACCCAGTTTGGCCACCAGGGACTGGAAAAAGTCCTCGCCGAGCTTGGCGCCGATATCCTCTGTCAGCATCCGGGTGAAACGCTCCATGCGTTGGCGGTCGGTCACGTCGTGAACGATGGCGAACAACAACCGCCGACCCTCGATGACCACCGGTCCGGCGTAGATTTCCACGTCCCGTTGCCGGCCGTCGCTCAGGCGGTGCCGGCAACGGACCACCCCTTCGCTCCCCTGGAGTACCGTGTCCCCCTTCTGGAGCCGATGCAAAGGCATACCCTGGAATTCCTCCCGGCCGTAACCGTAAAAACGGCAGGCGGCCGGATTGGCGTCGAGGATCTTGCGCGCCTGGCAGTCGATCAACAGTTCCACCGCCGGACTCTGTTCGAACAACTGGCGGTAACGGGCCTCGCTGTGACGCAGCGCCTCCTCGATCCGCCGCTGGCGCCGACGCTGTTCGAAATGGTCCAGGGCGAAGGCGACGTCGGCGGCCAGCTCCACCAGCAACTGCACCACTTCCCGGGTGAAGAACCCGCGGCGCCCGGCATACACGTTCAACACCGCCACCACCTTGCCGTGGAGACGAATCGGCAGGGCCGCGCTGGCACGAATCCGGAAACGGGCCGCCATCCGCTTCCAATGGTCCGTCATGGCGCTGGCCTGGAAGTCGTTGACCAGGACGACGCGATTCTGCCGGACCGCAGTGGCCGTGGGCCCCCTTCCCGCCGGCTGGCCGGAATCCAGGACGATATCCAGCCGACCGACGTACTCGAGCATCGTTTCCTCAGCGGCGGCCGCGGCGACGGCTTCCACCCGGCCCTCCTGATGCCGGACCTCCCCCAGCCAGGCCAGGGTAAATCCGGCGCGCTCGACCAGGATCCGACACAGGGACTCGAGCACCTCCCGGGCGGACCCGGAGCGGATGATGGCCTGGTTGACTTCTGCCAGGGTGTCGAACAGGGCCCGCTGCTGGAGCAGCAATTGCTGGCTTTCCCCCAATTGACGGGCCATCTGGTTGAACACCTCGGTCAGCTCCGCCAGTTCGCCTTCCCCTTCCGCCGCCAGTTGTATCTGACGCTCCCCCGAGCCGAAACGGCGGGTCGCCTCGGCGAACCGGCCCAAGGGCTCCAGCAGAATGCGGCGAAGCATGTACCACAGGGTGAGCAAGCTGATGCCCAACAGCAGGGCGAGAACGGCGGCGGCGATTCCCACACCGGCGAGAATCCGGTCGTGGACGGGTTTGAGGTCGTAACGGGCGAACAGAACCGCCGTCCGTTCCTCTCTCAGATGCCGTTCGCCGCGCTCGTGCCAAATCAGAGGGAAGTAGGCGTCCATCGCCGTCAACCTGGAAATCTCGACCACGATCGGACGGCGCTGCGCCTGAACCTGGCGCAACAGCACCGGATCGAAGCGCTCGACCGACTCTGCGAGCGGTCGCCCTTTCCAGGCGAGGCGGTTGGCGAACAAGACCCGTCCAGTGTCGTCGAGCACGGCCAGATACTTCATGTTGGGCTCCGCCGCCCACAGAGCCAGCAGGCGTTCGGCGTCCAACCACTCCCCATGATCCAGTTCGTGATTGAGTTGGATGGCCAGACGCCCCATTTCGTAGCTCAAATGCTCCCGGGCCTCCCGCTCGGCGTCCTGAACCCCCCGCCAATAGAAAAAGCCGGTCAGGACGCCCCACAGCAGCACCAGAAAGGCGCTCAGGGTCACGATCAGACGCCAGCGCAGATGAAAGGCCCGGATCCTAATCACGGACAACTCCGGGAAGAAAGCGCGGCTCGGCCAGACGCTTGGGATCGACGGAATGACGTAACAACCGCTTTTGCACCATGAAAGCGGCGATCCGCCGCCCGGTGACGGACAGGAGAGGGATCGCTCCGGAAAGCCAGCGATGATTGTCGGTCAGGGTCGGCAAGCGCAGTCCGCGGTAACTGCGCTGCACTTCCTCGGGCGTGAGATTCAG
The DNA here is from genome assembly GCA_026984375.1 of Methylothermaceae bacterium. Taxonomy (GTDB): domain Bacteria; phylum Pseudomonadota; class Gammaproteobacteria; order Methylococcales; family Methylothermaceae; genus Methylohalobius. The sequence goes on from JALSSF010000212.1 coordinate 22,456, forward strand.
GCGGCGAGCGGACAACTCCGCCGCCCGCCGGGGCTGGTTCCTCATAAACGCGAGCGCCTGAAAATAACCATCCAGCAATACCCTGAGCGCCGCCTCCCGCCCCCGGACCAAATCCCGGCGCACCACCAGGACATCGACGATGCGACTGGGAATTTGGCGGCTGTCGAACAAAACCCGGGCACCCTGTTCCCGCAGCCGGGTCGCCACCGGTTCGAAGGTCACGATGGCGTCGATCCGACGATGCCGGTAGGCCGCCTCGTGTTCGTCCACCGTCAACGGCACGATCTCGATCTGGTCGTCGCGCAATCGCCCCGCCTCCAGCGCCCCGTCCAGCAAGATGGCTCCGACGGCCGAACTTTCCACCCCGACCCGCTTTCCTTTCAGCTGCGCCAGGGTGCCGATGGGCGGCCGCGCCAGCAACACGTCCCCGCCCTGGGAAACGTCCATGACGGCGATGACGCCCAAATCGAAGCCATCCTGCAAAACCGACAGGGTTTCGTCCAACGTCAACGCCGCCGCCTCGATGCTGCCGGCACGTAAAAGTTGCATCACGTCGCTGGCGGATCGGAGTTCCAGCAGTTTGATCGGCCGGCGCCGGTAATACCCCAATTCCCTCGCCAGGTAGAGCGGCTCATAACCGGGCCATACGTTGGTACCCACCCGTAACGGCGGGGCTGCGCCCCGCTCCAGCCAGAGCCAGGCGCCCCCGCCGGCCACGACGAGCAGGAGGGCCACCAGCGGCAAGATCACCCGCATGTCCCATACCATGGGTAAAATAGCCGTTTTCCGTTCATCTTCAAATTATAGGAGGTCTTTTATGGCGGCCGTTCCGCGCCTCGAGGTGAAGCGGTTGGAGTGCGTGCGCGGCGACCGGTTGTTGTTCCGCGACCTCGATTTCGAGCTGGACGGGGGCGAACTGCTCCACGTCCAGGGAGCCAACGGCTGCGGAAAAACCAGCCTGCTGCGCATTCTGGCCGGTCTGTCACAACCCGAAAGCGGGGAAATCCATTGGCAGGGGCGCCCTCTGCGCCGACAACGGCCGGCCTTTCTCCGGCAAACGATCTATCTGGGCCACCACCCCGGCATCAAGGGGGAACTGACCCCGCTGGAAAACCTGCGCTGGATCGCACGGCTGCACAATGTCCGGCGCGGCTTCGATCTGGCGGGGATTCTGGCACAGGCCGGGCTGGAACGCCATCTGGAAACCCCGGCACGGGCGCTCTCGGCGGGGCAACGCCAGCGCATCACTCTGGCGAGACTGCTGCTCCAGGAGGCGATCCTGTGGATTCTCGACGAGCCGTTCACTTCCCTGGACTGCACGGGTATCGACTGGGTTCACCGATTGCTGGACCGGCACCTCGAACGCGGTGGACTGGTGGTGTTGACCTCGCACCAGCCGGTACGGACCGAGGCTCCGGTCCGCCCCCTGCGACTGGCGGGCTGATCATGCTCCACCATTTCCTGTCCCTGTTCTTCCCTCTGGTCATCATCATGGATCCGGTGGGCAACCTGCCCCTGTTCCTGGCCATGACCCGGGAACTGAACGTCCGGCAGCAAACCCGAGTAGCCGCCGTCGCCTGCCTCTCCGCCGGGCTGATTCTGGCCTTCTTCGGTCTGACCGGCGACCGCCTGCTTCGTTTCTTCGGTATCACGCTGCCGGCATTTCAACTGGCCGGCGGCGTCATTTTCTTCATCTACGCCCTCCAGATGCTCGGCCTGCTTCCGGCGGGCATGAAAAGCTCGGCCGCCGAAGAGGAAGAAAGCCTGCACAAGACCAACGTGGCCCTGGTGCCGCTGGCGACTCCCCTGCTGGCCGGTCCCGGCGCCATCACCGCTGTTCTGGTCTGGCAACAGGACCCCCAGCGCCAGATTCCCTTCGCTCATCTTTCCCTGGTGGTCGGCGCCGCCTGCCTGACGGTTTTCGCCGCCTTCTGGGCCGGACGCTGGCTGCGCCGGGTGCTGGGTCTCGGCGGCATCGGCGTGGTCACGCGCCTGACCGGGCTGTTGCTGGCCGTCCTGGCCATGCAGTTCATGGTGGACGGACTCCGCGAAATCCTCGGCAGATGAGGAAGCGGCCCCGGAGCCGCTTCCCCTATCCCGTTCAGACCAAAAGCGGTGCGATCACCAGGCTGACGATGGCCATGACGTTGATGAGGATGTTCATGGCCGGACCGGAGGTGTCCTTGAAGGGATCGCCGACGGTATCGCCCACCACCGTGGCCTTGTGCACTTCGGAACCCTTGCCGCCGAGATTGCCCTTCTCCACGTATTTCTTGGCGTTGTCCCAGGCGCCCCCGGCGTTGGCCATCATCAGCGCCATCAACACGCACCCCAAAAGCGCCCCGCCGAGCATTCCCCCCAGGGCCTGGGGCCCGAGCCAGAAGCCGACGATCACCGGGGCGGCCACGGCGATCACCCCGGGCAACACCATCTTCTTCAAAGCCGCCTGGGTGGCGATGTCGACACAGCGGGCGGTGTCCGGTTCCGCCTTCCCTTCCAGAAGCCCGGAAATCTCCCGGAACTGGCGGCGGATCTCCTGAATCATCTCGAAGGCGGCGTCCCCCACCGCGGTCATGGTCACCGAGGCGATGAGCAGCGGAATGGTGCCGCCGATGAACAGGCCGGCCAGGACGTCGGCATCCCCCAGGTGGAGGGCGAAGTCCGGCATCTTGCTGGCGATGGTCTCGCCATAAGCGGTGATGATCGCCAACGCCGCCAGGGCCGCGGCGCCGATGGCGAAACCCTTGCCGATGGCGGCGGTGGTGTTGCCCAGCTCGTCGAGGGAGTCGGTGATCCGGCGGGTTTCCTCCCCCAGACCACCCATCTCGGCGATGCCACCGGCGTTGTCGGCCACGGGCCCGTAGGCGTCGATGGCCATGGTGATGCCGACGGTGGCCAGCATGCCGACGGCGGCGATTCCGACGCCGTACAGACCGACCAGGCGGTCGGCGAGGAAGATGATGGCGCTGATGGTGAGGATCGGCACCACTACCGACTGCATCCCGGTGGCCAGCCCGGCGATCATCACCGTGGCCGGCCCCGTCTCCCCGGACTCGGCGATCTTGGCCACCGGGCGGCCGCCGGTATAGTACTCGGTCACCAGGCCGATGACGATGCCGCCGGCGGAACCGGCCAGCACCGCCAGCCAGGCCTTGACGCTGACCCCGGCGATCAGGATCACCAGCAGCGCCAGGCCCATGAAGATCCCCGCCGCCCCCAGGGTGCCCATCCGCAGCGCCTTGTCCGCCGGCTTGTCGGCGTTACGCTGCACCAGCCAGATGCCGGCGATGGAAGACAGCAGTCCCGCCGAGGCCAGGGCCAGGGGCAGAAACATCAGGGCCGGGCGCGATCCCACCGGCGCCAGCACGTCGGCGGCCATGGTCGAGGCCATGGCGATAGTGGCGATCATGGCGCCGCAGTAGGATTCGAAGATGTCCGAACCCATCCCGGCCACGTCGCCGACGTTGTCCCCCACGTTGTCGGCGATCACACCGGGGTTGCGCGGGTCGTCCTCGGGGATGCCGGCCTCCACCTTGCCCACCAGGTCGGCCCCGACGTCGGCGCTCTTGGTGTAGATGCCGCCGCCGACGCGGGAAAACAACGCCACCACCGAGGCCCCCATGCCGAAGCCATGGAGGGCGTGGGCGGTCTCCGGATCGCCGCCGAAAAACAGATACATCAGCCCCAGGCCCAAAAGCCCGAGGGAGGCCACCGCCAGGCCCATGATGGAACCGCCGAAGAAGGCCACCTCCAGCGCCTTGGCGGCGTCGCCGCTCGAGGCGGCCACCGTGGTGCGGACGTTGGCCCGGGTGGCGGTGGTCATGCCGATGTAACCGGCAGTGGCCGAAGCCGCGGCCCCCACCAGGAAGCACAAGGCCGTCCGCCAGCCGAGGAACTTCCACAACAGCAGCAGTAACACCGCCACGAAGATCCCCAGAATCTGGTACTCACGGCGGATGAACACCATCGCCCCCAGATGGATCTGCTCGGCGATCCGGGCGATCTTGCCGGAACCAGCCGGGGTGGCCAGGATCCACTGATAAATCTTGTAGGCGGCGAACAGACCGCCGGCCCCCAAAAGCGGTGGCAAAAGATACAGCAGATATTGCATGGAACCGTTCTCCCCCTGTTGTTTATTGAAATTCTGCGTTTCCTGAATACCTTACTTTGCGCCGGGGCGTCAACCGTTTCCGCAATTCGGGTAAACTAAGGCCTTCTTTTCAGGAAGGCAGCGAAACATGACCGTCAACCCCCTGCTCGACACCGTCAGCGATTTCTGGGACCGGGAAATCCTGCCCGCCCTGGTCGATTACATCCGCATCCCCGCCCTGTCGCCGGACTTCGACGCCGCCTGGGCCGAAATCGGTCACCTGGACCGGGCGCGCCGGCTGGCCCTCGACTGGCTCGACCGCCACAAGGAGGCCGACTGGACCGTCCACGACCTTAAGATCCCGGGACTGACGCCGCTGCTGCTGGTGGAGATTCCGGGGCAAAAGCCCGGCAACGTGCTCCTCTATGGCCATCTGGACAAACAGCCGGAGATGGAAGGCTGGCGCGAAGGACTGGGGCCGTGGAAGCCGGTGATCGAAGACGGCCGGCTCTACGGCCGCGGCGGCGCCGACGACGGCTACGCCCTGTTCGCTGCCGTCGCCGCCATCAAGGCGCTGCGGCAACAGGGACGCGACCATCCCCGCTGCCTGATCCTGATCGAATTCTCCGAGGAAAGCGGCTCCCCCCACCTGCCGCCCTATCTGGAACGCTACGGTCACCTCATCGGTACCCCCGATCTGGTGATCGCCCTGGACTCGGGTACCGGCGACTACGAGCGGCTCTGGTCCACCACCTCCCTGCGCGGCATGCAGGGCTGCACCGTCACCGTCCGAACGCTGGAAGAAGCCGCCCATTCCGGCATCGCCTCCGGTATCGTCCCGGAATCCTTCGCGGTGATGCGCCGGATCCTCGACCGCCTCGAGGACGCCGCCAGCGGCCGGGTTCTGCTGGAAGACCTGCACGTGACGATCCCCGAGATCCGCAAACGCCAGGCCCGGGAAGCGGCGGAGATCCTCGGTCTGTCGCCGGTGGCAGGGCTGCATCCCATCCCCGGCCTGCGCCCCCTCGCCGACGACCCCTACGAGCTGATCCTCAACAACACCTGGCGCCCGACCCTGTGCGTGGTGGGTCAGGACGGCCTGCCACCCGCCGGGCGTGCCGGCAACGTCATGCGCGCCTACACCCGCCTGAAACTGTCCTTCCGTCTGCCGCCGCCGGTGCGCTGCGAAGACGCCAAGCGGGCCATCGAACGGGCGGTGCTGCGCGATCCCCCCTTCGGCGCCCGCATCGACATCCGCTTCGACCAGGGCGGCGACGGCTGGGAAGCCCCCGAGCCGGCCCCCTGGCTACTGGAAGCCTGCGACCGGGCTTCGCTCTCCCACTTCGGCCACAAGGCCGCCCATATCGGGCTGGGGGCGAGCATTCCCTTCATGAAGATGCTCGGCGACCGCTTTCCCCAGGCCCAGTTCCTCATCACCGGCGTCCTGGGGCCGGAAAGCAACGCCCACGGTCCCAACGAGTTCCTCCACATCCCCTACGCCAAACGGCTGACGGCGTGCGTGGCCGAGGTACTGGCCGCCTGCGCCGAGGTCGCCTGACCCCCCGGCACTGTGCCACATGTCCAGCGCTTAAAATGGTATGATACGTATCATACGGCATATACTCCTGCCTGGATCCCGCATTCGTTGATGCCCACGGAGGACAGCCATGCACAAGAAGTTGACGATCACCATCGACGAGGAAGTCTACAAAGGCTTGCAGGAGAAGATCGGGCGGGGCCGGATCAGCCAGTTCCTGGAGGATCTGGCCAGGCCGTTCGTACTCCCGCAAGAACTAGACAAAGCCTACCGCGACATGTCCGCCGACGAGGAACGGGAGCAAGAGGCACTGGAATGGGCGGAAGGCACCGTCGGCGATGAAACGCGGTGAAGTCTGGTGGGTGTGTTTCGAACCGTCCCTGGGTGGAGAGATTCGTAAAACCCGACCGGCCGTCATCGTCAGCAACGACGCCGCCAACCGGCATTTGAACCGGGTGCAGGTCGTACCCTTGACCAGCCGGACCGGCCGTCTCTATCCCAACGAGGCCTACGTTTCGCTAAATGGTGAGCGGCGCAAGGCCATGGCCGACCAGATCGCCACGGTCAGCAAGCAGCGCCTCCAAAGCCGCTTGGGTTCGTTGACGGCGGAAGACATGCAGCAAATCGCCAGAGCCATCCGCATTCAACTGGACTTGTGATTCACCCAGGGAGCCTATGACCCTCAACCCCCAACAGAAGGCCGCGGTCGAAACCGTCGACACCCCGGTGCTGGTGATCGCCGGAGCCGGCAGCGGCAAGACCCGGGTCATCACCCACAAGATCGCCCATCTGATCGAGCAGGGGCTGGCGGCCCGCCACATCGCCGCCCTCACCTTCACCAACAAGGCGGCCCGGGAGATGAAGCAGCGGGTCGGACGACACGTAGCCCGCGACCGTCTCAAAGGCCTGACGGTGTCCACCTTCCACGCCCTGGGTCTCGACATCCTCCGCCGCGAGCACAAGGCCCTCGGTTTCAAGTCCGGCCTGTCGATCCTCGACGGCCACGACCGCCTGGCCCTGCTCAAGGAGATCGCCGCCCACCACAAGCACCCGTTCCATCCCGACGACCTGCCCGCCCACGCCGAACGCATCGGCGCCTGGAAGAACGATCTGGTCTCCCCCGAGGAAGCCGAAGCGGGCGAGGCCGCCGACCACCCCGCCGCTCTCCTCTACCGTGAATACCAACGCTGCCTCAAGGCTTACAACGCGGTCGATTTCGACGACCTGATCCTGCTGCCGGTGCGATTGTTCCAGGATCATCCCGACATCCTGGAAAAATGGCAGACCCGGCTGCGCTACCTGCTGGTGGACGAATATCAGGACACCAACCGCACCCAGTACTGCCTCCTGTGCCTGCTCACCGGCCGCCTGGGACGCTTCACCGTGGTCGGCGACGACGACCAGTCCATCTACGCCTGGCGTGGCGCCCGTCCCGAGAACCTGATCCGCCTCAAGCAGGACTTTCCGC
>JALSSF010000213.1 GCA_026984375.1 Methylothermaceae bacterium
TGGCAATAGCGCCATTTGAGTGCCGTGGGAAAACCCGCACCGCCGCGGCCGCGCAGGCCGGAAACCGTCAACTGCTCCAGCATCCATCCAGCCCCGTGGCGCAGCGCCGGCTTCAGCCCCGTCCCCGAGTGCCAGGAGGTCGTGAGCAGGCGATCACGCCGCTGCCAATGGTCGTCGATCTGAAACCACTCGCGTGGCCATCCGGACAGCGGCACGCCTTGCTCGATCAACGCGGCCACCGCATCGATCCTGGCGGACGTCAGCCGCGGCAACGGCTGGCCGTTGACCAGCAGGGCCGGCCCCTGGTCGCACAGGCCAGTGCAGGAAGTGGTGGCGATGGACACCCGCCAGTCGCCGCGCACCTGACCGGGCCGGACTCCCAGACGGTCACACAGACGCTCCATCAGGGATTCGCAGCCGTGAAACACGTCGATCACACAGTCACTGAAATAGATGTCGTATTCCCCCCGGGGCCGGGTGTGCAGGAAACTGTAGAACTCGGCCACCCCCTCGACCCGGGCCACCGGCAGACCGAAACGGTCGGCGACAATCCTCAGAGCCTCCCGCGGCAGGTGACGGCACTCCCGCTGGATCTCCCGCAGCACCGCCAACAAACGGTACGGCCGGGTACCGTGGCGCTCGATCGCCCGCTCGACGGTCTCGCCAACCTTTTCCTTCATGACACCCCTCCCCCCGTTGCCTCGCAACGCTATCAACAAATCCGCGGCAGCGGCTCACCCACCGGCAGATCCAGTAGACGCCGGCCGCCGAACGGTGTCTCCAGAACCACCGTTCCGCCGGCGCCGTTCACTTCCCCGATCCGGGCCGCCTCCCGACCCCGGGGATGACGGCGCAACAGCGCCAGGGCCGCGTCCGCGGCCGCCGACGGCACCGCCGCCACCACCCGCCCCTCGCACGCCAGGTACAGGGGATCGAGGCCCAGCAGTTCGCACAATCCCCGCACCGCATTCCGTACCGGCACCGCCGCCTCCTCCACCGTCAGGTCCAGGCCGCTGGCCTGGGCCCATTCGTTCAGCACCGCCGCCAGACCGCCGCGGGTGGGATCGCGCAGGGCATGGACCGGCACTTGGCTCACCAGGGCCTCCACCAGGTCGGCCAGGGGCTGGCAGTCGCTGACGATGTCGTGTTCCAGACCCAGTTCGCCGCGGGCATCGACCACCGCGGCGCCGTGGTCGCCCAGCGGACCACTCACCAGAATCCGGTCGCCCGGCCGCAACCGGTGCGCGCCCAGGTCGAGTCCCGGCGGCGCCACCCCTACCCCGCTGGTGGTGATGAACACCCGGTCCGCCGCCCCCCTGGGCACCACCTTGGTATCCCCGGTCACCAGACGCACGCCAGCCTCGTCGGCGGCCCGTTTCATGGATTCGGCGATACGGCGCAAATCCGCCAGCGCCAGCCCTTCCTCCAGAATGAAGGCACAACCGAGGTAGAGGGGCCGGGCGCCCCCCACGGCCAGATCGTTGACGGTGCCGCACACCGCCAGCCGGCCGATGTCACCGCCCGGGAAGAAAACGGGATCGACCACGAAGGCATCGGTGGTGAAAACCGGCTGGCCCTCCGGCAGCACGATCCGGGCCTGATCTTCCAGGCGGTCCAATTCCGGATCGGCGAAGGTTTCGACGAACACCTCGCGGACGAGCCGTGCCGTCGCCAGACCGCCGCTGCCGTGGGCCAGGGTGACCCTCCCGTTCACGCCGGGCGCCCCCGATAACGATACCAGGCGGCGCAGGCCCCTTCCGACGAAACCATCAGCGCCCCCAGCGGGGTTTCCGGACGGCAGGCGGTGCCGAAGTGGGGGCATCGTTCCGGCCGCAACCGCCCTTTGAGCACCGCCCCGCAGGGCAGGACCTCTTCGGCGGCTGACGAAGCCCGGATGGCGAAGCGGCGTTCGGCATCGAAGCGGGCGAACTCGGCCCGCAGGCGCAGCGAGCCCCCTGGTATCCGCCCCAGACCACGCCAGGATGCGCCGGAGGCCGCCTCGAACACCCGTTCGACCGCCGCCAGCGCCGTCCGGTTGCCGGAGCCGGTCACCGCCCGACGGTACTGGTTTTCCAGTTCACAACGTCCCTCGAGCCGCTGCACCAGCAGCATGGCCAGGGATTGCAGCAAATCGAGGGGTTCGAAGCCGGAAACCACCACCGGGATGCGGTAATCCTCGGCGATGAAGGCGAATGCGTCGGCCCCCACCACCGTGCTCACGTGGCCCGGGGCGACGATGCCATCGAGCCTGAGCACGGGGTCGGCCAGCAGGGCCCGCACCGCCTCGGGGGAAGTAACGTGCTGACACAGCACCGAGAAATTGGCGATCCCTTCCGCGGCGGCCTGAAGGACGGTGAAGGCGGTGGCCGGCGCTGTGGTCTCGAATCCGATGGCGAAAAACACCACCTGCCGCTGCGGTTCGCGGCGCGCCAGCTCCAGGGCGTCGAGGGGGGAATAGACCACCCGCACGTCCGCTCCCTGTCCCCGGATCTGCAACAGGCTCGTTTCCGAACCCGGCACCCGCAACGCATCGCCGAAACTGGTCAGAATCACCTGCGGCCGCTGGGCCAGGGCGATGGCGAGGTCGATCCGTTCGCGCGGCAGCACACAGACCGGACACCCGGGACCGTGGACCCATTCGACGCTCTCCGGCAGTAGCTGATGGAGACCGTAACGGAAGATGGTGTGGGTGTGGCCGCCGCAGAATTCCATGATCTGCAACGGGCGGGCCGGTTTCAGACGCGCCAGCGCCGCCTCGATACCGGCGACCAAGCGGCGAGCCGCGGCCGGATCGCGGAATTCATCCAGATAGCGCATCGCCTTCCAGCTGTCCGAGCAGCGCCAGGGTGCACCGGGCTTCGGCCGCATCGATGCGGCTGAGGGCGAACCCCACGTGGACGATCACCCACGCACCGAGGAGATCGGCGCAGCGCTGTCCGTCCTCGAGGACACAGGCCAGGCTGACTTCGCGCACCACGCCGCCGATGTCCACCCGCGCCAGCCGGCGCCGCTCGTCCACCACTTCGACGATTCGTCCGGGAACCCCGAGACACATGGCTAAACTCCTGCGTTGGCAGCGGCGATCAGGGCCTGTCCCAGGCTCAGACCGCCATCGTTCATGGGAATCCGTCGCGGTATCAAAACCTGGAATCCGGCTGCCTCCAGGTTAGCCTGCAACGTTTCCAGGAGCAAGCGGTTCTGAAACACCCCGCCGGCGAGAACCACGCTCCGGCAGTCGCAGCGCCCGCCCCAATACTTCAGCAGCGCCAGCCAGGCCGCGGCCAGCCCCAGGTGAAACCGGCGGGAAATGACCGCACCGGGCACACCGGCCTCCAAGTCGGCGAGCAATTGCGGCCACAGCGGCGCCGGATCGATCTCCGTCGCGCCGATGGCAAAACCGTAGCCGCCGTCATCGTCACTGCGGCCGGCCAGGGTTTCCAGCGCCATGGCGGCCTGCCCCTCGAAGCTCTGGCGTTCCGGGAACAAGCCCAGCGCGGCGGCCACGGCGTCGAACAGACGTCCCGCCGAGGAGGCCGGGGGACTGTTCAGACCTCGGGTCAGCATCCGCGTCAACGCCGCCACCGGCAAGCCGGCCAGAACCGGGAAACGTTCCGCCGCCACCCCGGCCTGCCACAGCCGGGCCACCAGATTGCGCCAGGGTTCACGCACCGCCCTGCCGCCCCCCGGCAAGGGCGCCGGCCGCAGACGGGCCAGACGCCGGCAGCGCCGGTAGTCACCGTACAGCAGTTCTCCGCCCCAGAAGGTGGCATCGTCGCCCCAGCCCAGGCCATCGAGGATCAGTCCCAGCACCGGCCCCCGATCCAGGGGATGACCATGCTCCACCAGACAGGCGGCCAGATGGGCGTGATGGTGCTGCACTTCGGCAAGCGCCAGCCCGTCGCGCCGGGCCCAACGGCGTCCCCATTTGGCACTCAGATACTCGGGATGGCGATCCACCGCCAGACGCCGGGGGCGGAAATCGAACAGTTCCCGCCACGCGGCCAGCTCCTCCTGAAACCAGGCGAAGGTCCGGGCCTCCTCCAGATCCCCCAGATGCTGGGACAGCACCGCCCACCCCCGGTGCAGCAGGCAGAAGGTCGCCTTCAGCTCGCCGCCGAGGGCGAGAACGCCGTCACCAGAACCGAAACCCGCCGGCAGTGGCAGCACCGTGGGAGCATAGCCTCGGGCACGGCGCAGCACCCGGATTTCGCCGCCCATCGACCGCACCACCGAATCGTCACAACGGTGAACGATGTCGCGGTCGTGGAACAGGAAGGCGTCGGCGATGGTGCCCAGTTCCACCAGGGCCGCCTCGTTGTCGATACACAGGGGGGCACCGCTGAGATTGGCGGAAGTGAACACCAGGGGCGTGTCGAAGGGGGCCAACAGGCGATGATGCAGCGGGGTGTAGGGCAGGATGAAGCCCAGTTGATCGAGGCCGGGGGCGACGGCGGGCAGGCCGCCGGGCTCTCTGGCGGAGAGCACGACCACCGGCGCTTCCGGTCCCTGCAGCGCCCGGGCCTCCGCCTCCCCGACCCGGGCGTAGCGCCGCACCACCCCGAGATCCCGGGCCATCAGGGCCAGGGGCTTGTGGGGACGGTGCTTGCGGGCACGCAGGCGGGCCACCGCCCCGGGGTCGCCGGCATCCGCCATCAACTGGAATCCCCCCATCCCCTTGACCGCGACGATCTTGCCTTGGCGCAGCCAGGCGACGGCCTGGGCGACCGGATCGGTACCGCTCTCCGGGTGGGTCCAGACCCGGGGACCGCACTCGGGACAGGCGATGGCCTCGGCATGGAAACGGCGGTCGCCGGGATTCTCGTATTCGGCCCGGCAGACCGGACACAGGGGGAAACGCTCCAGGGAGGTATGCCGGCGGTCGTAGGGCAGGCGCTTGATGATACTGAAGCGGGGACCACACTGGGCACAGTGGGTAAAGGGATAGCGATAGCGCCGGTCGTCCGGGTCGCGGAGCTCGTCCAGGCACCGGCGACAGACCGCCACGTCGGGCGGCACGGCGGTCACCGCAGCCGCCCGGCTGGGGGCGATGCGAAAATCCGGCGGCGGCCCGCCTTCGAGCGGAACGGTTTCGAGACGCTCGATCCGGGCCCCGGGCGGCAGCGCATCCGGCAGCCGCTCCCGGAAGGTCCGCAACTGCCGGGGGGTTCCCCACAGGCGGACACAAACCTGCCCGCCCTCGTTGGCCACATCGCCGCGCAGTTCCAGGGAGCGGGCCAACCGGTACAGCGCCGGACGCATTCCGACGCCCTGGACCTGGCCGGTCAGCAGGATCTTCTCCCCGACCGGCGGGTTCAGATCACCACCGCCTCGCTTCGATGACGGCGCTGTGCCCGCAGCCAGCCGTACCACGATGCCAGCCCCTCCCCGGATTTGACGGACAGCCGGATCACCGGAACGCCGGGGTGCAAGCGACGGGTATGTCCGATACAGCGGGAAACGTCGAAATCCACGTAAGGCAGCAGATCGGTCTTGGTGAGGATCACCAGGTCGGCGCCGCGGAACATGTGGGGATACTTGAGGGGCTTGTCGTCCCCCTCGGTGACCGACAGCAGCACCACCCGGGCCTGTTCCCCCAGATCGAAGCCGGCCGGGCACACCAGATTGCCGACGTTCTCCACCATCACCACCGAACCGTCCGGCGGATCGAGGGCGGTCAGGGCGTGACCCACCTGGTGGGCGTCCAGGTGGCAACCCTTGCCGGTGTTGACCTGATGGACCGGAACTCCGCAGGACTCGACCCGTTCGGCATCCAGGCGGGTCTGCTGATCCCCCTCGATCACCGCGAACGCCATCTCGTCCCCGAGGTCCTGCAGGGTGCGGACCAGCAGCGAGGTTTTCCCGGCCCCGGGACTGGCCATCAGGTTCAGCATGAAACCCTGGCGCTGGGCCAGCCAGCGGCGGTTGGCGGCCGCATGACGGTCATTCTTGGCCAGCAGGTCCCGCTCCACCCGCAGCAGGCGGCCGCCGCCGTGGCCATGATCGTTGCATCCGCAGGTGTCACACATTCGCTTTCCCCCGTTCTTTGGCCGCCCCGATAACATACCACAGGCGCTGACAGCGTCTCACCAGGGGGCACTGGAAACAGGGTCCCAGATGACAGACATCGGGGCGGCGCAAATAGCCGAGGCGTTCCAGTTCCGCCAGCATCTGGCGCACCAGGGCCTCACCGACCCCCAGTTCGCGGGCCAGCTGGCGCACATCCACACATCCTTGGCGCCGCACCCGGTCAAGAAGACGCCCGAGCATCTCAGCCTCCGGCAAACAGCAGCGCCGCCCGGTAAGTCACTAGACCCAGCCCGAAAGCCAGGGTCAGGGTGACGGCGATGTCGAACAGGGTCCAGCGCCAGCCGCGGGTTTCCTGATAAATAGCGATGACGGTGGCCATGCAGGGAATGTAAATCATCATGACCACCAGGAACGCCAGACCGCTGGGCCACTCGATCACCCGGGCCAGCACCTGGCGCAGACCTTCCCCACTGCCGTGATACAACACCCCCAAGGTCGCCACCACGTTTTCCTTGGCGACGAAACCGGTAAGCAGCGCCACCAGCAGACGCCAGTCCATTCCCATCAGGGCACCGACGGGAGCCAGGGCCCGGCCGAAGGCGGCCAACCAGCTCTGCTCCACCCCTGGGCCGGGATAGCGGCTCAAG
>JALSSF010000214.1 GCA_026984375.1 Methylothermaceae bacterium
TTGGGATCGATCTGAGCGCGGAACTGGTGGACATCGCGGAACTGCACGCCTTGGAGCAGGGGGTGGACAAGGTGAGGTACGAGCGGATCAGCGCCGAGGAACTGGCCGAGCGCGAGCCGGAATCCTTCGATCTGGTCACCTGCATGGAGATGCTGGAACACGTCCCGCGGCCGGCGTCGGTGGTGGCCGCCTGCGCCCGCCTGGTCAAACCGGGCGGCAAGGTGTTCTTCTCCACCCTGAACCGCAACCTCAAATCCTTCCTGATGGCGATCGTGGGGGCGGAATACTTGTTGCACCTCATCCCCAAGGGAACCCACGAGTACGAGAAATTCATCCGTCCTTCCGAATTGGCGGCCTGGGCGCGGGCGGTGGATCTGGAGCCACTGGCCATCCGCGGCGTCGAGTACAATCCCATCACCCGGCGGTTTCACCTGGGCCGAGACATCGAGGTCAATTATCTGATGGCGTTCGAGAAGGTACCATGACCCTGCAGTGCGTTTTGTTCGATCTGGACGGCACCCTGCTGGACACCCTGCCGGATCTGGCCTACGCCCTGAACGCGGTGCTGGTGCGGGAAGGGCGGGAACCGCTGGCCGAGTCGGTGATCCGTCTGGCGGTGTCCGATGGGGCCCCGGGCATGGTGCGCCTGGCCTTCGGCCGGGAGCAGGACAAGGAGGAATTCGCCCGCCGGATGGCCCTGTTGCGGGAAGTGTATCTCGAACATCTCACCGACCGGACCCAGTTGTTTCCCGGGATGGCGCAACTGTTGGACGAGATCGAGCGCCGGAACCTGAAATGGGGGGTCGTCACCAACAAGCGCCGCGCCATGACCGTTCCCCTGTTGCGGCAGATGGGGTTGCTGGACCGGACCGCCTGTGTGGTGTGCGGCGACGACACCCCGTTGGGCAAGCCCAATCCCGAGCCCCTGTGGCTGGCCTGCCGGTTGGCGGCGACAGAGGCGTCCCGCTGTGTCTATATCGGCGACGCCCGACGCGACATCGAAGCCGGGCGCCGCGCCGGCATGGTGACCGTGGCGGTGCGCTACGGCTATCTGGCCCCGGAAGATCATCCGGAAACCTGGGGGGCCGACATCGTCGTCGATGAACCGTCCGATTTGTCCTTCGCCCTGTGGGAGGCGCTGCCGGCTTTGACGACGGCGACTTCTCCGAGCCTGGTCCATTGATGGAGGCGCTGACGCTGCCGGACCCGGAACCGGCGACCCTGGCCGGCCGGACGATTTTGATCACCGGGGCGGCCGGGGCCCTGGGAAAAGCGGCGGTTCAGGCCTGTGTCGCCGCCGGGGCCCGGCTCGTCCTGCTCGATCGCGATGTCCCCGCCCTGGAGCGCTTGCGCGACGAAATTTTGGCGCATCGGCCCGAGGCCGACGTCGGCCTGTTTCCCCTGGATCTGCTGGGCGCCTCCCCGGACCACTATCGCCGGCTGGCTACCGTCCTGGCGGATCGTTATCCGGCGCTCGACGGTCTGCTGCACAGCGCCGCCCATCTGGAGTTTCTGGAGCCCATGGCCTGTCTGACGCCCCAACGCTGGTTCGAGAGCCTTCAGGTGAATCTCAACGCCCCTTATTTGCTGGTGCATCATTTGTTGCCGTTGTTGCAGCGCAGCAAGGACGCCAGTGTGGTGTTCACTTCCGATTCTTCCGCCCGCCGGGCCGAGGCCTACTGGGGGGCCTACGGCGTCGCCAAGGTGGCCCTGGAGGCGCTGGCGCGGATTCTGGGCCGGGAATGGCAGGTGTCCGGCCATCTGCGCGCCA
The DNA here is from genome assembly GCA_026984375.1 of Methylothermaceae bacterium. GTDB lineage: Bacteria > Pseudomonadota > Gammaproteobacteria > Methylococcales > Methylothermaceae > Methylohalobius. The sequence goes on from JALSSF010000214.1 coordinate 1,772, forward strand.
ACGTTCTGGTTCCAGGTCCGGTTGAGAGTCCGATTCGCCGGCGCGCCTTTCCGGGAACTGAAAGCGACTTGACCTGTCCCCAATCCTTAGCAAAACTGTATGTTTATCTGCTGGGGCCGGCGAGCCGGCCGTACAGCGGTCAGGTGTTCACGTTTCGGGGCGAGCGTCATGTACTACGGTCAGGGTGAAAGCGTCGTTCTTCAACGGGACGTCGAGGCGGTCCGCGTGCCCGACGGTATGCCGGTCAAACTGCACAAGGACGAGCTGGTCACCATTTACCAGGCGCTGGGCGGCAGTTATACCGTCCTCACCGAGGACGGCACCATGGCCCGCGTCAGTGCCGAAGACGCCGACGCCCTGGGCAAGGAGCCGCCGGTCGTCGCCGAGCTCAAGGAGGGCACCGATCCGGAAACGGTCAAGCACAACGTATGGGCGGTGCTCAAGACCATCTACGACCCGGAAATCCCGGTCAACATCGTCGATTTGGGGCTGGTGTATCACGTCCGGGTCACCCCCATCGAGGAGGGGAAGAATCGGGTGGAAATCGTCATGACCCTGACCGCGCCCGGCTGCGGCATGGGGCCGGTGATCCAGCAGGACGTGGAAATGGCGGTCAAGCGTTTGCCGGGCGTCGGGGAGGTCGATGTGGAGGTGGTGTTCGATCCGCCCTGGTCCCGGGAGATGATGTCGGAAGCCGCCAAGTTGCAACTGGGTATGGTTTAGGCGGCGACGCGCCACCTGCCCGTTCGTTTTTCCAGCTCCCTTCGACCGAAGGATCGATGGTTAAGGGGGCGGCAATTTCCCGCCCTTGCGTTGCCGTCAAAATCCCGACGAAGCGGAAACTTTCCCCGCTTGATCTTGTAACCAATTGATTTTTTACGGCCTACAAAATTGGCACGGTTATCGCCTGTCATCCCTTGCACATTGCTTCCGCAATGGACAACATCAGGGGTCTGTCATGGGACAAGAACGAGCCAATCTGGCGGTGATTCACAATCCTGCCTTCGACCGCGATCTGGCACCGGCGCAGGAGCAGCAGCTGGAGTTGCTGAGCGTGTTGCAAACCACTCTCGAACTCAGTCAGCTGCTTCCGCTGTTCAGCCGGCAAATCCGCGCCTGGATTCCTCACGACGGTTTTCGCTATCGCAACCCGGACCTGAATCTCGAGGTCCAGGGCGGCGAGCGGGCGCGGCACAGTTGCAGTTACCGCCTGACCCTGGAGGAGCAGGAACTGGGTGAATTGATCCTGATGCGGCGGCGCCGCTTCAGCGAGCAGGAACTGCAATCCTTCGAAGTGCTGCTGTGCTATCTGCTCTATCCCTTGCGCAATGCCCTGCTGTACTATCGGGCGCTGCGCTCCGCCTACACCGATCCCTTGACCGGGCTTTACAACCGCACGGCCCTCACCGACGCCTTCCAGCGGGAGTGGAAGCTTTCCCAGCGCCAGCAAACGCCTCTGTCGCTCCTGTTGCTCGACGTCGACCATTTCAAGCGCATCAACGACACCTATGGACACGCAGCCGGGGACGCCGCCCTGGTCAAGATCGCCAAATGCCTCCGGCAGACGGTGCGAGGCAGCGACATGCTCTTCCGCTACGGCGGTGAGGAATTCGTCGTTCTGCTGAGCAACACCGCTTCAGACGGAGCCGAGTTGCTGGCCCAGCGGCTGCTGTATCGGATCGCCGCCATGGACTGCAGCGACATCGCCCCGGGGTTGCGCATCACCACCAGCATTGGGGTGGCGACCTTGAATCATCCGGAGGAGACCCCGGAACAGATGCTCAAGCGGGCCGACGAGGCCCTGTACCGGGCCAAGCGGCAGGGAAGGAACCGGGTGGCAGTCGCCTGACCCCCCCTAAACGAAAAAGGCGGCCAGCGGCCGCCTTTCCATCAGGTCCCCATCCGCCGCAGGGCTTCGATACGTTCCTCGATGGGGGGGTGGCTCATGAACAGCTTGGCCAGTCCCCGGCCGATGGCGCCGTTGATGCCGAAGGCGGCGAATTCCCCCGGCAGGTCGCGGGGTTCGGCATAGCGGCGCAGGGCCTCCAGGGCGGCGATCATCTTGTGACGTCCCGCCAGACGGGCGCCGCCGGCATCGGCGCGGAACTCGCGCCAGCGCGAGAACCACATGACGATGATGGTGGCGAGAATCCCCAGGAAGACTTGCGCCACCAGCTGGGTGATGTAGTAGGCGGGGCCGTAGCCGTAATAGCCCCCTTCCTCGTCCTGGGACTGGAACAGGGTGCGGTCCACGATGTGGCCGATGACGGTGGCGAAGAAATACACGAACGTGTTCACCACCCCCTGCACCAGGGCCAGGGTCACCATGTCGCCGTTGGCCACGTGACTGATTTCGTGGCCCAGCACCGCCTCGATCTCGTCGGCGTCCATGGTCTCCAGCAGGCCGGTGCTGACGGCTACCAGGGCGTGGTTCTTGTCCATGCCGGTGGCGAAGGCGTTGGGGTCAGGACTGGGGAAGATCCCCACTTCCGGCATGCCGATGCCGGCTTTCCGGGCCAGCGTGGCGACCGTAGACAGCAGCCAGGCCTCGGTGCGGTTCTGGGGACGGTCGATCACCTGCACCCCCATGGAGGTCTTGGCCATCCATTTGGACAGGGCCAGGGAAATGACCGACCCCGTCATGCCGATGAGCGCTGACATGACCAGCAGGGCGTTGAGATTCAGATGCACGCCCTGTCGGTCCAGGAAGGTGCCCAGTCCCAACCATTGGAACAGGGCGCTGATCATCACCAGGATCGCTGCATTGGTCGCTACAAACAGCAAAATTCGCAACATAGGGTTCAATTGCCTCCAGGATGGTTGGTCATGGTGAAAATCTCTAAAAAATCTCTAAGGTATCACAGCGACCGGGTCGGGTGGACGATCGCCATGGCAAGTCCGATAATGATCGGAACCCAAACCTGAGGGGAGGTCCGGATGAAAATTCTAGCCTTGTTTTTGACATTGTGGCTGCCCTCGGTTCATGCGTTGACCGATCCGGTGAGCGGTTTGATCGAGCTGCCGCCTGGATTTGCCATCGACCTCTATGCCCGGGACGTTCCCGATGCCCGCTCCCTGGCGCTGGGGGACGACGGCACGGTCTACGTGGGAACGCGCAAGGCCGGCAGGGTGTACGCCCTCCGGGACTTGGACGGCGACGGCCGGGCCGAGAAGAAATACCTGATCGCCGAAGGATTGACCATGCCCAACGGTGTGGTGTTCCATCGGGGCGACCTGTACGTGGCCGAAGTGTCCCGTATCCTGCGCTTCCCGCAGATCGCCGCGCGCCTGGATCGGCCGCCGCGGCCGGAAGTGGTGTTCGACCGTTTCCCCGGCGATCTCTGGCACGGCTGGAAGTATCTGCGTCTGGGGCCGGACGGCAAGTTGTACACCAACGTCGGCGCTCCCTGCAACGTCTGCGAGTCGGCGGAGATCTATGCCACCATCGTGCGCCTGAATCCGGACGGTTCCGGCTTCGAGATCTACGCCCGCGGCGTGCGCAACAGCGTCGGCTTCGACTGGCATCCCGACACCCGCACCCTTTGGTTCACCGACAACGGCCGCGACTGGCTCGGCGACGACCGCCCCCCGGACGAACTCAACCATGCTCCCCGCCCCGGACTCCACTTCGGCTTTCCCTACTGCCACGGGGGTGACATTCCCGATCCCAAGTTCGGCAAGGACGTGGACTGCCGCCGATTCGAGCCACCGGCTTGGCGCTTTCCCGCCCATGTGGCCCCCCTGGGGATACGTTTCTATACCGGCACCCAGTTTCCACCCCCGTACCGGGGCAATTTGTTCGTCGCCCAGCACGGCTCCTGGAACCGCTCCCGGCCCATCGGCTACCGGGTGGTGCGGCTGGTGTTCGAAAACGGCAGACCGGTGAAGGAACACGTGTTCGCCGAAGGTTGGCTCCGGCCGGACGGCAAGGTGATGGGCCGGCCGGTGGACCTGCTGCCGCTGCCCGATGGTTCCCTGCTGGTTTCCGACGATCTGCGGGGAGTGATCTATCGCATCCGCTACCGGCCCTGAGATTCTGCTAAGGTTCATCTTGTTCGGAGTATGATTGATTGATCATTTGACCACGAGGCGATATGACGCAGGGTCCTGAAACCGAACCGTCCTCCTGGGAACGCCGGGTGGTGGAGAAACTGGCGCTGGAGAGCGTGGCGGAGCGGCGCCGGGCGCGGCGCTGGAGCGTTTTCTTCAAGTTCCTGTTTTTCGCCTACCTGGTGGCGGTGACCGTCAAGCTGCTCGGGCCTTTTCCCCTGGCGTTCCCCACCGGCGAGAGGGCGGTCACCGCCAAGGTCCAGGTGAAGGGGATGATTCTTCCCGATTCCGCCACCAACGCCGCCGCATTGATCCGGGGATTGCGGCGGGCGGCGGAAAACGAGGCCACCAAGGGGATCGTCCTGGAGATGAATTCGCCAGGCGGCAGTCCGGTGCAGGCCGCCATGGTCTATCAGGCCATCCGCCGGCTCAAGCGGGAAAAGCCCGATCTGCCCGTCATCGCGGTGGTCGGCGACATCTGCGCCTCCGGCTGTTATTACATCGCCGCTGCCGCCGACGAGATCTACGTCAATCCCTCGAGCGTCGTCGGTTCCATCGGCGTGCTCATGAGCAGCTTCGGCTTCACCGAGGCTATGCGAAAACTGGGCGTCGAAAGGCGTCTGCTGACGGCGGGGGAACACAAGGCGCTCATGGATCCCTTTTCCCCGGTCAAGCCGGAAGAGAAAGCCTACCTGCAGGGGTTGCTGAACGAAATCCACCGCCAGTTCATCGATGCGGTCAAACAGGGACGGGGTGAGCGCCTCAAGGACGATCCCAAGATATTTTCCGGTCTGATCTGGCTCGGCAGCCAGAGCGTCGAGCTGGGGCTGGCCGACGGG
>JALSSF010000215.1 GCA_026984375.1 Methylothermaceae bacterium
GCGAGCTGGCGTTTGGGAAGGAATCGCTTGATGATCCCGGCCGCGTAACGCAGCACTTTGTCTCCGGTCAGATGACCGTAGCGGTCGTTGATTTTTTTGAAATGATCCAGGTCCAACAACAGCAGGAACGTGGTTTCCGGTTCGGGATTCTGCAATATCTGGCGAATCTTGATGTCGAAGGCCCGGCGGTTGAGCAGACCGGTGAGGGCGTCGGTGAAGGCGGCCTCCTTCATCATTTCCAGTTCCGCGCGCAGCTGGACGATTTCCCGCTGGGTCGCCTGGAGATTGCTGCGCAATTCGTGGCCGGTCTGCGCCAGCGACCGGGTTTCGTCGATGACGGTTTGCAGGATTTCCGCGATGCGATCGGGCGGTTGCCGGTCCAGGACGTCGGCCTGTCGTTTTAGGGTGGCGCTGGATGCGGCAGCCCGTTCTTCGGCGCTTTCCAGTTCTTCCAGCGTGTTCCGCACCAGATGCTGGAGTGAGCCGCCCACTTTTTCGAAGCGCCGGGCCGCCGCATCGAGAATGTGTTCCTTGTAAAGGCGAACGCACAATTCCGGGGTCAGGGGTTGTCGGCCCTGAATCAGTCGGTCGACCGCCTCGTGGAGCGCCGGGTTGTACCCGGCAACGTAATGGTAGCCTATGGCATAATTGACCGGATTGACCGGCAACTGGAATTTGGCCAGCAGAGGCAGGGCGAGGCGGAGGTATTCGGCAGCCTGTTCCTGGGTCTCGTCGTAACGGGGAATGAAGGAGATCGTGTTTTCGGGCATGTCTTTGATGTCCTTTCATTGTTTTCGGATCTAAGTGTAGTCGTTTCCATGTCACCGGAATATCGAGAACTTCAGTTTCGACTGGCCACCTGCCAGAGCCGCGACCGCCATCGACTGGAACGCCGGCTGGCGCAGGCGATGAAATCCGGTGGGGTTCCGGAGCGGTTGCGGGAGGAAATCGAGCGTTCGGTGGCCGAGACCGAAGCCCGCCGGGCCCGGGTGCCGGCGCTGGACTATCCCGAGCTGCCGGTCGCCGCCAAGAAGGACGCCATCGCCGCCGCCCTGCGCGAGCATCCGGTGGTGATCGTCTGCGGCGAGACCGGTTCGGGCAAGACCACCCAGCTGCCCAAGATCTGCCTCGAGATCGGGCGCGGCACCCGCGGCATGATCGGCCACACCCAGCCGCGCCGCATCGCCGCCCGCAGCGTCGCCGCCCGCATCGCCGCCGAGCTCAAGACTCCCCTGGGCACCCTGGTGGGTTACAAGGTGCGCTTTTCCGATCACACCCGCCCGGAGACCCTGGTCAAGCTGATGACCGACGGCATCCTGCTGGCCGAGACCCAAAACGACCGCTACCTGACCCAGTACGACACCCTCATCATCGACGAGGCCCACGAGCGCAGCCTCAACATCGATTTCCTCCTCGGTTATCTCAAATGGCTGTTGCCGCGCCGTCCCGACCTCAAGGTCATCGTCACCTCCGCCACCATCGATCCCCAGCGCTTCTCCGACCACTTCGGCGGCGCGCCGGTCATCGAAGTCTCCGGGCGCAGCTATCCGGTGGAAGTGCGCTACCGTCCACCGGGGGGCGAGGGCGGCGACCAGGATCTGATCGACGCCATCGTCGCCGGGGTGGACGAACTGGCCGGCGAACGGCTGGCGGACATCCTGGTGTTCCTCACCGGCGAGCGCGACATCCGCGACGCCGCCGAGGCTTTGCGCAAGCACCACCCCCACGCCTACGAGATCCTGCCCCTGTACGCCCGCCTCAGCGCCCGGGAGCAGCAGAAGGTGTTCCAGCCCGGCGGCCGGCCCCGCATCGTCCTGGCCACCAACGTGGCGGAAACCTCCCTGACCGTGCCCGGCATCCGCGCGGTGATCGACACCGGGCTGGCGCGCATCAGCCGCTACAGTCCCCGCAGCAAGCTCCAGCGCCTGCCCATCGAGCCCATCTCCCAGGCTTCGGCCCGCCAGCGCGCCGGGCGCTGCGGCCGTATCGCCCCGGGGGTGTGCCTGCGGCTGTATTCGGAGAAGGACTTCCACAGCCGCCCGGCCTTCACCGACCCGGAGATCCGCCGCACCAATCTGGCCGCGGTGATCCTACAGATGAAGGCCCTGCGCCTGGGGGACATCGAAACCTTCCCCTTCATCGATCCGCCCGATCCCAGGCAGATCCGCGCCGGTATCAAGCTGCTCCAGGAGCTTCAGGCCCTGGACGATGCCGGGGCGTTGACCGACGTCGGCCGTCAGCTCGTCAAGTTCCCCATCGACCCCCGCCTGGGGCGAATGCTGGTGGCGGCGCAGGCGGAGAACTGCCTGAGCGAGATGACCGTCATCGCCGCCGCTCTCAGCATCCAGGATCCCCGCGAGCGTCCCGCCGACCAGGCCCAGGCCGCCGATGAGAAGCACGCCCTGTGGCGTGACGAAAAGTCCGATTTCCTCGGCTTTCTCAAGCTGTGGCACGCCTTCCAGCAGCAGCGTCGCCATCTCTCCAACACCCAGCTGCGCAAGTGGTGCAAGGCCCATTTTCTGTCCTATCTGCGGATGCGGGAATGGCTCGACCTCCACAGCCAGCTGTTGGAGATCGTCAAGGGAGAGCTGGGTTGGCGCCCCAACCAGGTGCCGGCGGAATACGACGCCATCCACCGGGCCGTACTCGCCGGATTGCTGTCCCATGTCGGCTTCCGCCGCGACAAGTACGAATACGAAGGGCCGCGGGGACTGAAGTTCTACATCTTCCCCGGCTCCGGGCTGTTCCAGGCCCGGCCGCGCTGGCTGGTGTCCGCCGAACAGGTGGAGACCAGCAAGGTGTACGCCCGCATCAACGCCCAGGTGGAACCGGCCTGGATCGAACGCTGCGCCGCCCATCTGGTCAAGCGCCACCATTTCGATCCCCACTGGGAGCGCAAGGCCCGGCGGGTGGCGGCCTTCGAGCGCGTCACCCTGTTCGGCCTCACCCTGGTGGAGCGCCGCAAAGTCGCCTTCGAGAAGATCGATCCGCGCCGGGCCCGGGAGATCTTCATCACCGAGGCCCTGGTGCGGGGGGATTACGACTGCGGGCTGGATTTCTTCCGCCACAACCGCGCCCTGCTCCAGGAACTGGAACGGCTGCGCCACAAGGCGCGCCGGGACGATCTGGCGCTGGACGAAGCCTGGCTCTACGACTTCTACGACCGCCAGATCCCGGCGGACGTCGCCAACGCCGACGATTTCGAGCGCTGGTACCGGCGCGAGGCACGCCATCGCCCCGATCTGCTCAAGCTGGCGCGCGACGAGGTGGTCCGCCATGTGGAGGGGGTCGATCCGGCCGCCTTCCCGGACTGGTGGGAGGACGGTGACCGGCGCCTGGCGCTGCGTTACCGCTTCGAGCCGGGGCACGATGCCGACGGGGTCAGCGTCCAGGTGCCCCTGGCGTTGCTGCCGCAGCTGGAGTCCCGTCCCTTCGATTGGTTGGTACCGGGATTGGTCGAGGAGAAGATCGTCTTTCTCCTCAAAGGGCTGCCCCGCAGCCTGCGCCGTCGGCTGGTGCCGATTCCCGAGACCGCCTGGCGGGTGTACCGGGAGCTGGCGGGCCGGGACGGCGATTTCTGGTCCGAGCTCTCCCGCGCCCTGCTACGGGTCACCGGGGTCGAGATCTCGCCGGCGCAGCTGCGGGCGGTGGATCTGCCCGAGCATCTGCGGATGAACTTCCAGGTGCTCGGGGAACGGGGCCGGCTGCTGGCCCAGGGGCGCGACCTGGAACGCCTCCAGGCCAGGCTGGCGCACTCGGCGCAGCGGACCTTCGCCCGCAGCGCCGCCGCCGATCGGACCCGCACCGGCCTGAAGCGCTGGGATTTCGGGCCCCTGCCCCGGTCGCAGCGGGTCGAGGAAAAGGGCCAACTGGTGATCGGCTATCCGGCGCTGGTGGACGAAGGCGACAGTTGCGCCGTGCGCCTGTTTCCCACCGCCGCCGCCGCGGAACGGGCCCACCGCCGCGGCTTGATCCGCATGATCCATCTGTCCCTGGGCGCCGACTTCCGCCGTTTGAAAAGGCAGTTGCCCTTCAGTACCGCCGACGAAATCGCCTATGCCCGCCTGCCGTCCCACCCCTATCTCGATCTCGGAAAGCAGCGCCCTCTGGTGGACGAGGTCGCCGACCGGGTGCTCGAGGAGACGTTCCTGACCGGGGATGCCGACATCCGCGACGCCGAAACGCTGCAGAAGCGCCTCGAGGCCCACCGCGGCCGATTGTTCGAGACCGCCCAGCGCCTGGGGACGACGGTCCGCGAGGTGCTCGAAGGGTTGCAGGACTGCCGCCGGCGCCGGGGTGAACTGAAACACCTGGACCGTTCCCCGAGCGGCGCCGACATCGACCGCCAGTTGGCGCTGCTGGGCTACCAGGGGTTCGTCGGCCGCATGCCCCGAGAGGCGCTCGGCCATCTGCCCCGCTATCTCAAGGCCCTGCGTTACCGCCTCGACAAGGCCGAATACGAGCTGGCCCGGGACGAGGCCCGTCTGAAGCGACTCCAGCCCTTCTGGGACGCCTACTGGCAGCGGGTGGCCGCCGGGGAGATCGCCGATCCCGACGCCGACCCGTTCCGCTGGGCCCTGGAGGAATTCCGGGTGTCGCTGTTCGCCCAGCCGATCAAGACCCCCTACCCGGTGTCGGAAAAGCGTCTGGCCAAGGCCTGGGCCGAACATCAGGCCGCCTGAACCGAAGGAGGAACGTCCCATGCACATCGGTACCCCCCTGAGCGCTGGCGCCACCAAGGTCATGCTGCTGGGCAGCGGCGAACTGGGCAAGGAGATCGCCATCGCCTGCCAGCGCCTCGGCATCGAGGTGATCGCGGTGGACCGCTACGAGAACGCCCCGGCCCAGCAGGTGGCCCATGCCCGCCACGTGATCGACATGACCGATCCGCTCCAGCTCCAAGCCTTGGTGGCGCGGGAGCGGCCCGGCTGGATCGTGCCCGAGATCGAGGCTCTGGCCACCGACGCCCTGGCCGCCATCGAGGCCGAAGGCATCGCCACCGTGGTGCCCTGCGCCCGGGCGGTGCAGCTGACCATGGACCGCGAGGGCATCCGCCGCCTGGCGGCCGAGGAACTGGGGCTGCCCACCTCCCGCTACGCCTTCGCCGGCTCCCTCGAGGAACTGGAGGCGGCGGTGGCGACGGTGGGGTGTCCCTGTTTCGTCAAGCCCACCATGTCCTCGTCGGGCAAGGGACAGTCGCGCCTGACCGCCCCCGATCAGGTGGCGGCTGCCTGGGAACGGGCCCGCCGCGGCGGCCGGGTGGACCGGGGACGGGTGATCGTCGAGCGCCAGATCGACTTCGATTTCGAGATCACCCTGCTGACGGTGCGGGCGTTGGACGGGAGCGGCCGGCCCCAGATCCATTTCTGCGCCCCCATCGGTCACCGCCAAGAGGAAGGCGACTACGTGGAAAGCTGGCAGCCCCAGGCGATGACCCCGAAGGCGCTGGAACGGGCCCGGGCGATCGCCGGCGCCGTGGTGGAAGCCCTGGGGGGACTGGGGCTGTTCGGGGTGGAGCTGTTCGTCGCCGGCGACCGGGTCTGGTTCAGCGAGGTCAGCCCCCGGCCCCACGACACCGGTCTGGTGACCCTGGCGACCCAGGTGCAGAGCGAATTCGAACTGCACGTGCGCGCCTTTCTCGGGCTGCCGGTGGACACCGCACTGCAACGTCCCGGCGCCAGCGCGGTGATCTACGGCGGCGTCGAAGGGGCGGGGGTGGTGTACGATGGGGTCGAAAAGGCCCTGGCGGTGCCGGAATCGCAGTTGCGCCTCTTCGGCAAGCCCATCGCCTATCCGCGCCGGCGCATGGGGGTGGCGCTGGCGGCGGCGGACGACGTCCGCGAGGCCCGGGAGCGGGCGACCGCCTGTGCCGCCCGGGTGACGCCGGGATTGGGCTAAACTTGGGATGGAACCTGTGTGAAAAATATTAGGGAGCCCAGCTTATGGATCGGCGTTTGTGCGTTGTGGTGGGGCTGATCTGGATGGCCGCCTCCGCCGAAGCCGACATTTACAAATACGTGGATGCCCGGGGGCGGGTCTATTACGCTGATGAACCCAAGCACGCCGGTTACCGGCTGTTCATCCGTACCCCCCGGCCGCGTGCCGGCAAGCCGCACGCCTTCGGGAACGGCGCAAGCCTGGCGAAACGGCGGGCCCGATACGCCGCCTTGATCGCCCGGACCGCCCGTAAGTACGGTTTGGACCCCCAGTTGCTGCACGCCGTGATCCGTGCCGAATCGGCCTACGATCCCGGCGCGGTGTCCCCCAAGGGGGCGGTCGGCCTGATGCAGCTGCTACCGGAGACCGCCAGACGCTACGGTGTCGTCGACCTGCGGGACCCGAAGGCGAATCTGGAGGCGGGTGCGCGCTATCTGAAGGATTTGCTGAAGCAGTTCGGTGATGTCAAATTGGCGCTGGCGGCTTACAATGCCGGTGAAGCGGCGGTGCAGAAGTACGGCAACCGCGTGCCGCCCTATCGGGAAACCCGCCGCTATGTGGCCCGAGTGATGCAATTTTACGAGTCGTCCTCATGAACAAATATCCCACCCCGGCGGCTTTGCTGGAGGATGACACCGATCTGGTTTCCCTGCCCGACATCGTCAT
>JALSSF010000216.1 GCA_026984375.1 Methylothermaceae bacterium
AACTGGTATCCTTTCTCCCGGAACCAGAGGAAGGGGAAAAAAGCGGTTGGTAACCATGCTCTTTGACAATCCGGCCAAAACAAAATCTTTTCAAAATCATAGGGTTACACAAAACCCCAACATCCGGCTTCGCCGGTGCGTTTCGCAGGCTTTCAAATCTGCTTGGAATTCATAAACTTGGAAGAAGTGTGTTCCCCGCATCCGCGGGGATGAACCGTCAACAGCGAAATCAAAGCGCTGGACGGTGAAGTGTTCCCCGCATCCGCGGGGATGAACCGCGGCGGCGATGTACCAGACGCTCGCCGCACAGGTGTTCCCCGCATCCGCGGGGATGAACCGCGTTCGAATTCGCTAGCAAACTGGCGAATAAAGTGTTCCCCGCATCCGCGGGGATGAACCGCCGCAGCGTCAATCTGCGGAATTGATAGGTTGGTGTTCCCCGCATCCGCGGGGATGAACCGGTCGCCAAGGGCGGCGGAGTGAATCTTGAGGAGTGTTCCCCGCATCCGCGGGGATGAACCGTCCCCTCCACGTGATCAGCTCACCCTGCAGGTGTGTTCCCCGCATCCGCGGGGATGAACCGTACGGCGGAACCTTCCCACGTTCCCAGTTCCGGTGTTCCCCGCATCCGCGGGGATGAACCGCCGATTCTCCCGCTGGATCCCCTAGTTTGCGAGTGTTCCCCGCATCCGCGGGGATGAACCGACGGTGGTGCGTTCTCGGGATAGTCTGTGGGCGTGTTCCCCGCATCCGCGGGGATGAACCAGGACCTCACGCGCATAAATATTTTTTTGTTGCGTGTTCCCCGCATCCGCGGGGATGAACCGCCGCAGCTTGCCGTTCCAATCTAGCCCGACTAGTGTTCCCCGCATCCGCGGGGATGAACCGACATCCTTCTTGGCGGAGAAATCATGGAATCGGTGTTCCCCGCATCCGCGGGGATGAACCGTCAGTCCGTCCGACCCTAGTATCCACCCGTCCGTGTTCCCCGCATCCGCGGGGATGAACCGACGTTGATCAGTTGGCCTTTGATGAAGTACATGTGTTCCCCGCATCCGCGGGGATGAACCTACTGGCCAATGGGCTAACCTACCTGGGATTACGTGTTCCCCGCATCCGCGGGGATGAACCGTGCGGCGCGCGCGTCCACGTCGTCGAACAACGTGGCCGTCAGCGTCAACGTCTTGCCGTCGTTGTCGATGGCGGACACCACGCCGATGTCGGCGCCGTGATCGTGGGCGAACAGCAGCGGCATGGGGACGGAGGCGTTCAGGGTTTCCAGATCGATGACGATCGTTTCCCAGCCAAGATCGACGGCATCGCCACTGTAGGCGACGCCACGCATCGTGGCCGGAGCCTTGGAATCCTGGCTTTGGCCGTTATCGGCGGCCAGGCGAAACGGCAGGGACAGATAGATTGGCGTGTTCATGGGCGCCGTTACACCGGCGCCAGTGAGGAAATTTCAGGCGGAAATATTTCCGCTTAGCGGAATTTCTCGGATGGAAAAACGGGAATTCCGGGAATATTCCGGAATACGAGGCGCGGCGCAGGTTGTAGCTGGGTGGATGTTCCCGGTTTACCGGCGCCGTTGGCTTCGGGTGTGGATCAGCGGCGTGGTTTGTTCAGATATTGCAGGTGCTCGAAGCGTTCCGGGATCGGTCCGCCGGCTTCGACCTGCATTCTCTCGGCGACATGTTCCGGGATGAGTTCGTCCTTCGGCCGGCCACGGCGGATCCAGTCCAGTTCATTTTCCAGAAAGCGGCGCATCGTCGGCGACATTTCATCTGGACGGTCATTCAACATGGAAACGATTGTCTCTTCGGATGGGCCTTTCATCATCAGTCTCCTCGGCTTCAATCACATAATAGTCACTCTCTACGCGATAATCGATAATCCGGATTCGTGTCGAACGCGGCAGGATCAGCTCATGCTCACCTTTGACCGAAAACTCGCGCAGATCACGCGCCGAACGGATGTGCAGAATGAACTGCGCCCTGCCTTCATACGGCTCGCCATCCATGACGGAAGTATAGCCTTCCCAGGCGACGATTCGTCCACGCCGGGTATGCGCCTTCAGGAAATCCGTGCGGCGCTCTCCCAAACCGCTGGGATCGATCCCGCGCCGGAACGTTCCGGCGACAGGCGGAAGACGACTCAGGGCTTCGTCCATCAGATGGATCAGCAGCCCGACACGGTACAGGCCGGATTCCGTCAACGGCAACGTACCGTAACGCCCTAATCCCGGTCACTTGCCGATACAGAATTCGGAGAAGATCCGCCCCAACAGATCGTCGGAACTCACCTCGCCGGTGATCTCTCCCAGGGCATTTTGGGCCAAACGCAGGTTTTCCGCCACCAGGTCCAACATCCGTCCGCTGTTCAATTCCGCCAGCGCCTGCCGCAGGAAGTCGCCGGCCCGGTCCAGAGCGTCGAGATGACGGCGGCGGGCAGCTAGGGCGTCTTCGGCCTCAGCCTCGAAGCCCATACACTGTTTCAGATGGCGGCACAGGTGTTCCACGCCGGCGCCGGTCCTGGCGGACAACCACACAGTGTCGCCTTCGAGGCGGGGTGGCTGACCGGTGAGGTCGATCTTGTTGACGATGCGGGTGAGCGGCACCGAAACCGGCAGGTCGGCCGTCAGGGCCTCGGCGGCGGCAGGATCGCGGGCGTCGCAGACGAGCAGGATGCGGTCGGCCTGTTCCATCGCCTGCCGGGCGCGGCGGATGCCTTCGCGCTCCACCGGATCGTCGCTGTCGCGCAGACCGGCGGTGTCGATCACGTGCAGGGGCATGCCGTCGATGAGGATCCGCTCGCGCAGCACGTCGCGGGTGGTGCCGGCGATGTCGGTGACGATGGCCGCCTCGCGCCGAGCCAGGCGGTTGAGGAGGCTGGACTTGCCGGCGTTGGGCGGGCCGGCGATCACCACGGTCATGCCTTCCTCCAGCAACCGGCCTTGATGGGCCCGACGGCGCAGGGCGGCGAAATCGTCCATGAGAGCCCGAAGGCGGCGCACCACGTCGCCTTCGGCGATCAGATCGATATCCTCGTCGGAGAAGTCGATGGCCGCCTCCACCTGCACCCGCAGGCCGGTGAGCGCCTCGGTCAGGCCGTGGACGAGACGGGAGAATTCACCTTCCAGGGAACGCTGGGCGGCGCGCACCGCCTGAATGCTGCTGCTTTCGATCAGGGCGGCGACCGCCTCCGCCTGGGCCAGGTCGAGCTTACCGTTGAGGAAGGCGCGGCGAGTGAACTCGCCGGGTTCGGCGGGACGGGCACCCAGCTGGAACAGGCGCTGGAGCAGGGACTCGACCACGGCCGGGCTGCCGTGGCAATGCAGTTCGAGCACGTCTTCGCCGGTGTAGGAGCGGGGAGCGGGGAAGAACAGGGCCAGCCCCCGGTCGATGATGTCACCGTCGCCGTCCCGGAAGGCCAGGTAGTGGGCGTGGCGGGGTTTCAGGGTGCGGCCGGCCAGGCCTTCGATCAGGCGGGAAAGGTCGGGGCCGGAAGCGCGCACCACCGCCACCGCCCCACGGCCGGGCGGGGTGGCGGGGGCGGCGATGACGTCGTCGGTCGGGATCAAGCTTTGGCGCTACCCTCGATCTGTTTGTTGATCCACCACTGCTGCACGATGGAGAGGGTGTTGTTGACCACCCAGTACAGCACCAGGCCAGCGGGGAAGAAGGCGAAGAACACGGTGAAGATCAAGGGAAACATCTTCATCACCTGGGCCTGGACCGGATCGGTGGGCGGCGGGCTGAGCTTCTGCTGAATCCACATGGTCACCCCCATCAGGGCCGGCAGGATGAAATAGGGATCCTTTGCGGTCAGATCCACCAGCCAGCCGATGAACTCGGCCTGGCGCAGCTCCACGCTTTCCACCAGCACCCAGTACAGGGAGATGAACACCGGGATCTGCACCAGAATCGGCAGACAGCCGCCCATCGGGTTGACCTTTTCCTCCCGGTAAAGTTGCATCAGGGCCTGATGGAATTTGTGCTTGTCGTCGCCGAAGCGCTCCTTGAGGGCCTGCATCTTCGGCTGCAGCTTGCGCATCTTGGCCATCGACTTGTAGCTGGCGGCCGACAGGGGGAAGAAAATCGCCTTGATGACGAAGGTGGTGGCGATGATGGCCCAACCCCAGTTACCGAAGAACTTGTGGAACCAGGACAGCAGCCAGAAGATCGGCTGGGCGATGAAGGTGAAGACGCCGTAGTCGACCGTCAGTTCCAGACCCGGCGCCACGGTTTCCAGCACGTTCTGGAGTTTGGGTCCGATGTAGAAACGGGTCCGGATGGTGCGGGTTTCCCCGGGATTGACCCGATATTCGGGCGAATAGGAACCGACGATGAAAATTTCCCCGGGCAGGGGCTTGGTGTAGAAGTGATTGATCTGTTCCGCCGGCGGCAGCCAGGCGGCCAAGAAGTAGTGCTGGACCATGGCGCACCACCCCCCCTCGGTCTCCCAGTTGCGCGGCAGCTCCTCCAGATCGCCGAAGGAAAACTTTTCGTAAGGATCTTCCTGGGTGTGGCAGGCCACACCGGTGAAGGTGCGGATGAAGGCACTGCCGTTGTTCTCCGGCCGTTTGCGCTTGAGCTGACCGTACTGGCGTGCGGTCCAGGGAACCTGTCCAGTGTTGCGGATTTGATAATCGACTTTGACCTCGTAGCTGCCGGGCGTGAAGGTGTAGGTCTTGACGATTTCGACCCCGTCGCCTCGCCACACCAACGGCACCTCGAGGGGACGGCCGGGTTCCATGACGTATTCCCCGGCCTCGGCCCGCCAGGGAACGGTGTGCTTGGGGGCGATGCGTTCGTCGCCGAGGAAACCGGTCTGGGTCACGAACAGCCGGTCCGGTTCCGGAGTCAGCAGGCGGACCGGCTGATCGGGTTTGTCCTTGGAAACGGGATAGCGGAGCAGATCGACGAGCCGGATATCCCCCCCGGCCAGACCGATCTCGACCCGGAAAACATCGGTCTTGACGACGATCCTTTCGTTGGCGGGAACGACCTGTTCCACCGCGCTGCCGACGGTCGCCTGGGCGTCGGCCCCGCCGGAGGGTGCCTGGGGTGGGACGGCCGCCGGCGCTTCGGCTTCGGCCCGGGGTGCCGGCTTGGGACCGTAGTCCTGCTGCCAGGCGGCCCACAGCATGTAACCCAACATCACGAACAGGACGAAGAGAAAGAAACGCAAGTTATCCATTTTTTGTTGTTCCTAGTTGCTCTGGGACAGGATCGACTCCCCCGGGATGCCAGGGATGACAGCGCAGCAGACGACACAGGGTCAACCAACCGCCGCGCAGCACCCCGAAACGCTCGATGGCGGTGAGTGCGTACTGTGAACAGGTAGGATGGAAGCGGCACCGATCGCCCAGCCAGGGGCTGAGAAAGTAGCGGTATCCCCGGATCGCCGCGATCAGGAGATCGCGGCTTCCGCGTTCAAGCGTTGCCAATGTCGTGCCAACGATTCCCATAGTTCTTTTCTTTCCGCAGCCGCAGCGGCCGGTTTGGCCATCACCACGAAATCGGCGGTCGGTAGGTGATGCTGGTTCAGGCGAAAACTCTCGCGCACGATACGCTTCAGGCGGTTGCGGGCCGTGGCCTTTTTGACTTTGCGCTTGGAAATAGCCAGCCCCAGGCGCGGACGATCGAGTGCGTTGGGCCGCATCAGAATCGTGAAATAGCGGTCCGACGAAACCCGGGGCGCGGCGAAGACTGCTTCATACTCGGCCGCCTTGAGCAGGCGATAGCTTTTGGGAAAGCCGTATCGCTTGGGCGGCAACGCAGTTATGGCGCCAGACGGGCACGACCTTTGGCACGGCGTGCGTTGATCACTTTGCGCCCGCCCTTGGTGCGCATCCGGGCCCGGAAACCGTGGGTGCGTGCCCGACGTACTTTGCTGGGCTGATAGGTTCTCTTCATGTCACAGATCCTGCTAAATATTTGAAACCATTAACAAAAAGATATGGAATGTTACGCCGATATGAACTGGATGTCAACGCTGTCGTCGCGCGCCGATTCCGGTATAGTATCTCCCCCGGTCACGTGGCACCCCCACCCGCGCACCGGGTTTCCATCCCATTTCTTTACAGCGTCAGGCCCTAGCCCATGAGCGATCTCTGGAACCAGTGCATTCAAAAACTCGAACATGAAATTCCCCCCCAGGATTTCAACACCTGGATCCGTCCACTGCAAGCAGTGGAAAACGAGTCGGAGCTGCATCTGCTGGCGCCCAATCAATTCGTCCTGGATTGGGTCCGGGAGCATTTCATCGACCGCATCGAAAACGCCCTGCCCCGGAACGGCAACGGAGCCCTGCGTCTGGTACTGGAAGTGGGTACCCGCCGGGAGAGCAAGAACCGGCCGGCGAGGCCCGATTTCGGCGCCGGCGGCAAGCGCCCGCGCCGCAAACCCGACGCTGGCGGCAATCTGAATCCGGCTTTCACTTTCGATACTTTCGTGGAAGGCAAATCCAATCAGTTCGCCAAAGCCGCCGCGATGCAGGTGGCGGAGAACGTCGGTCAGGCCTACAACCCCCTGTTCATCTATGGGGGCGTCGGTCTGGGCAAGACCCACCTGATGCATGCCATCGGCAATTTGATCATCCAGCGCAATCCCGACGCCCATGTGGTGTACCTGCATTCGGAGCGTTTCGTCTCCGACATGGTGACCGCGCTGCAGCACAACGCCATCAACGCTTTCAAGGAATTCTACCGCAACGTCGACGCCCTGCTGGTCGACGACATCCAGTTCTTCGCCGGCAAGGAGCGGTCCCAGGAGGAATTTTTCCATACCTTCAACACCCTGCTGGAAAACAAGCATCAGGTGGTTCTGACCTGTGACCGCTACCCCAAGGAGATCGAGGGTCTGGAGGAGCGCCTCAAGTCCCGTTTCGGCTGGGGCCTGCCGGTGGCCATCGAGCCCCCCGACCTGGAAACCCGGGTGGCGATCCTGATGAAGAAGGCCCAGCAGTGGGGCGTGGATCTGCCCGAGGAGGTGGCCTTCTTCATCGGCAAGCGTATCCGATCCAACGTCCGCGAACTGGAGGGGGCGCTGCGCCGGGTCACCGCCCGGGCCCAGTTTACCGGCGAACCCATCACCCTACCGTTCGCCAAGGAGGCGTTGCGCGACCTGATCGCGGTCCAGGACAAGCTGATCAACGTGGAGAACATTCAGAAGACGGTGGCGGAATACTACAAGATCCGCGTCGCCGACCTGCTTTCCAACAAACGCACCCGCTCCATCACCCGGCCGCGCCAGATCGCCATGGCCCTGGCCAAGGAATTGACCAACCACAGTTTGCCGGAGATCGGCGAATTTTTCGGCGGCCGCGACCACACCACGGTGCTGCACGCCTGCCGCAAGGTCGAGGAACTCAAGGAGACCGACAGTAAACTGGCGGAAGACTATGCCACGCTGTTGCATTTGTTGACCAACTGAGACCGGAATTCATGCAATTTTCCATCACCCGCGAACCCCTGCTGGAGGCCCTGCAAAAGGTGGCCGGCGTCATCGAACGCCGCTCCACCCTGCCGATTCTCGCCAACGTGCTGCTGCGCGTCCGGGACGGCGAACTGACCCTGATCGGCACCGATCTGGAGGTGGAGCTGATCACTGCCGTGCCGGTGGAAGGCGAGAACGGGGAAACCACGGTGCCGGCGCGCAAACTGCTGGACATCTGTCGCCTGCTGCCCAACGGGACGACGATCCAGTGCCAGCTCAAGGAGGGAAAGACGCTGGCGCTGCGCGCCGGTCGCAGCCGCTTCGCCCTGGCCGCCCTGGGTACGGAGAACTTCCCCGAGTTCCGCCTCCAGGGCGAGACGACCGTCGCCCGAATCACCGCCGACACCCTGAACCGGCTCCTGTCCAAGACCATGTACGCCATGGCGCTGCAGGACGTCCGCTATTACCTCAACGGCCTGTTGCTGGAGCTGGATCAGGATCATGTGCGCGCCGTGGCTTCGGACGGTCACCGCCTGGCCTGGTGTGAGGCGGAGTTGGGCGAACCGGTCGCCGGTCTGCGGCAACCGATCCTTCCCCGCAAGGGAGTGCAGGAACTGTTCCGCCTGCTCGAAGGTGAAGAACCGATCACCCTGCATCTGACCGCCAACGCCATCCGGATCGAACTGCCGGACAGCGTCTTTTCCGCCAAGCTCATCGACGGCCGCTATCCCGATTACCGGCGGGTCTTCCCCCAGGAAGTCAACCGGGTACTGACCTGCGACCGCCAGGCCCTCAAGGAGGCCATCTCCCGGGTGTCCATCCTCTCCAACGAGCAGTACCGCGGCATTCGCCTCGACATCTCCGACAACCTGCTGCGGCTGTCGGCCCACAATCCCGACCAGGAGGAAGCCGAGGAGGAACTGGAAGTGTGGTATCAGGGAGAACCGTTCACCGTCGGCTTCAACGCCGCCTATCTGACCGACGCCGTCACCCATCTGGATTCGGAGACCGTCCGCCTCTCCTTCGCCGACCCAACCCTGAGCTGCCTGGCCGAGGACCCGGAGGATCCCCGGGTACGCTTCATCATCATGCCGATGCGGCTCTGAGGCGAAGGCCCCGGGGGATCCGGGGCCTTTTTTCCGCATCGTCAGTCGGCCTGGCGCCGCAGGAAGGCGGGGATGTCCAAATACTCCAGATCTTCGTCCTGGGCCACCGCGGTATTGCCGGCGACGCTCACCTTACGCACCGGCTCCGGCTGGCGTCGGATCACAGCCGGCCGTTCCAGTTCCTCGTAGTCCACCTGACCGTCGGGCTTCTTCTCCACCAACCGAACAGGGGTCGTTTCTGCCGCGGCGCTGCGGCCGCCCTCGAGACCGGTGGCCACAACGGTCACTCGGATCTCGTCCTGCAGTTCCGGATCGATGACGGTTCCCACCACCACCACGGCATCCTCCGAAGCGAATTCCTTGACGGTGTTGCCCACCACGTCGAACTCACCGATGGACAGATCCAGACCGCCGGTGATGTTGACCAGGATGCCGCGGGCTCCCTGGAGATTGATGTCCTCCAGCAGCGGGCTGGCGATGGCGCTTTCCGCCGCCTGACGGGCGCGGTTCTCGCCGCTGGCCGCACCGGTCCCCATCATGGCCATGCCCATTTCCGCCATCACGGTGCGCACGTCGGCGAAGTCGACGTTGATCAGGCCGGGCCGGGTGATCAGTTCGGCGATCCCCTGCACCGCACCCAGCAGGACGTCGTTGGCGGCTGCGAACGCCTGCAGCAGAGAAACCTGACTGCCCAGCACCGGCAGCAGTTTCTCGTTAGGGATGGTAATCAGAGAATCCACGTAGCGGCTCAATTCCTCGATACCCTGTTCGGCGATGGCCCGGCGCTTGTTGCCCTCGAAGGGAAACGGCTTGGTCACCACCGCCACGGTCAGCACCCCCAGATCCTTGGCGATCTCGGCGAACACCGGCGCCGCCCCGGTCCCGGTGCCGCCCCCCATGCCGGCGGTGAGAAACACCATGTCGGCCCCCTGAATCAGTTCCTGAATCCGGTCCCGGTCATCCATGGCCGCCTGCTTGCCGACCTCGGGATTCGCCCCCGCGCCCAATCCCTTGGTCAACTCCCCGCCGATCTGCAGTACGGTCTTGGCGGCGCACTTGCGCAACGCCTGGGCGTCGGTGTTGGCGCAGATGAATTCCACCCCGTCGATGTTACTGCTGACCATATGGTCCACCGCGTTACTGCCGCCGCCACCGATGCCGATCACCTTGATGACTGCATTCTGGCCATACTCGTCTATCATTTCGAATGTCATGGTCTTACTCCTCTCCGCTCTCGGTTGTCAAAATCAACGTCAATCCTAGAAATTCCCCTGAAACCAGCTGCACATCCGTCGCCATAGGGACCGCAAACCCGATTCCTCCCCGGTCAATCCGGGTACCGCCTGGTGTTCGTGACCGAACAGCAACAACCCCACGCCCGTGGCATAGGCAGGATTGCGGATGACGTCGGTCAAGCCGGTGACGTGACGCGGCATTCCCAGACGCACCGGCATGTGAAAGATTTCCTCGGCCAGTTCCACCAGCCCCTCCAGCTTGGAACTGCCGCCGGTGAGCACCACCCCACCCGGGATTAGATCCTCGAAGCCGCTGCGGCGCAGTTCCGCCTGGATCAGCAACAGCAACTCCTCGCAGCGCGGTTCCACGATCTCGGCCAGATTGTGGCGGGAAATCCGCCGGGGGGGACGGTCACCGATGCTGGGCACCTCGATCATGTCGTCGATGTCCGCCAACTGCGTCAAGGCACAGGCGTGTTGGATCTTGATCTTCTCGGCGTGGTGGGTCGGCGTCCGCAACGCCACGGCGATGTCGTTGGTGATCTGGTCCCCGGCGATGGGGATGACCGCAGTGTGGCGGATCGCCCCCTCGGTATAGATGGCGATGTCGGTGGTGCCGCCGCCGATGTCCGCCAGACACACCCCCAGATTGCGTTCGTCCTCGGTCAGCACCGCATGGGCCGAGGCCAATTGCTCGAGAACGATATCCTCGACCTCCAGACCACAGCGGCGGATGCATTTGACGATGTTCTGGGCGGCGCTGACCGCACCGGTGACGATGTGCACCTTGGCTTCCAGTCGGATTCCCGCCATCCCCACCGGTTCCTTGATGCCGGTCTGGCTGTCGATGATGTATTCCTGCGGCAGCACGTGGAGGAGTTTCTGATCCGCCGGGATGGCCACCGCCCTGGCGGAATCGAGGACCCGCTCGACGTCGGCGGGCGCGACTTCCTTGTCCTTGATCGCCACGATGCCGTGGGAATTGAGACTGCGGATATGGCTGCCGGCGATGCCGACGAAGACCGAATGCACCTGGTAACCCGCCATCAGTTCCGCCTCTTCGACCGCCCGCTGGATCGACTGGACGGTCGACTCCAGATTGACCACCACCCCCTTCTTCAACCCCTTAGAGGGATGGGTGCCGATACCGACGATCTCGATCTCGTCCTCGTCGGGATTGTATTCGCCGACGATGGCAGCCACTTTGGAAGTGCCGATATCGAGACCCACGATGATATTGCGCGCTTTGCGTCTAGCCATGAGATTGCTTCCGTATCGTCTCCTTCCCGGTTCGCCAGCGGATGGCGAATCCATGTTCGTAACGGGCGTCCAGGTATTCGATTTCGGCCCGCCGCTCCCTTCCCAGCCGCCGCAGGGCGGCGACGACCCGGACGAAGGTCCTTTCCGGCTCGCTGCGTCCCAGAACGATCCGGACCCCATCGTCCAGATGGAGACGCCAACTGCGGCGCTCGTCCACTTCCAGATGCCTGATACGCCATCCCAGCGGCCGCAGGGCGGCGCTCATGTTGCGATAGGCGCGAAACAGGCGCATCTCGTAGCCTTCGGGACCGGTGAGGAGGGGCAGATAGGCATGGGCGGCCACCTCGTCCGGGGTGAAGCGCTCCCCCCGCTCGTTGAGAAACGACCGCTTTCCCCAGCGCAGCAGGGGCCGCTGCTCCCGGATGTCCAACTGCACCACGTCGGGCCATATCCGTTCGACCCGCACCCGGTCCACCCAGGGCAGCCGCCGTACCGCCGCGGCGACGGCCGGCAGGTCGAGCAACCAATAGTCGTCCAGCAACGGGGTCACCACCCGGCGCAGCTCTCCGAGCCGGAGGTGACGCGGCCCGCCTTGGATCCGAACCCGTTCGACCGGTGTCGACAGCATCCACTGCACCCCTGCCACTGCGATGATGATCAACGCCAATCCTCCCAGAACGGTTTTAACGCGTGACACTGGTTTCCAAAACGCGCCACACCAATTGGTCGAAATCGATGCCGGCCGCCCGCGCTGCCATCGGCACCAGACTGTGATCGGTCATCCCGGGAACGGTGTTGACCTCGATCAGCCAGGGTCGGCCGCGCCGGTCCCGGAACAGGTCCACCCGCCCCCAGCCGCTGACCCCCAGCACCCGGCAGGCCTGCCACGCCAGTCGCCGCAGGGCCCACTCCTCGGCCGCCGCCAGCCCGCACGGGCACAGGTAACGGGTGTCGTCGGCCCGATATTTGGCCTCGAAGTCATAGAAGGTGCGGGGAGTCTCCAAGCGGATCAGGGGCAGCATCTCGTCTTCCAACAAAGCGGCGGTGTATTCCACCCCGTCGATCCAGGCTTCCGCCATCACCGGTCCGAAAACCCGGGCCGCCTGCCAGGCGCCGTCCAGGGCCGCTTCGTCCTCCGCCTTGGCCATGCCGATGCTGGAACCCTCGAGCACCGGCTTGACGATCACGGGGAAACCCAGACGGTCGCCGCACCGGGCCAGATCCGCCTCCGTCTCCAGCACCACCCAGTCGGGGGTCGGCAGACCGGCCCCGCGCCAGCACAGCTTGGCGGCGACCTTGTTCATACTGAGGGCGGAAGCGAGAACGCCGCTGCCGGTATAGGGCAGACCCACGGCCTCCAGCAATCCCTGGAGTACGCCGTCCTCCCCCCCGCGGCCGTGGACGACGTTGAACACCCGGTCGAACCCCCGGCCGGCCAGGGCGTCCAGGGGACGGTCCCCGACGTCCACCGGTACGGCATCGATTCCCTGGCGCTGCAGGGCCGCGGTGACGGCCCGGCCGCTGATCAGGGAGATTTCCCGCTCGGCGCTGTCGCCCCCCATGGCCACCGCCACCCTGCCGAACCGGGCTGGATCCTGGATTCTCATCGCGGGACTCCGATGATACGCACTTCCAGTTGCAATCGAATGCCGAAACGGGCCGCCACCTCGGCACGGGCCAGCTCGATCAGACCCTCGATGTCGGCGGCGGTCGCCCCGCCGGTATTGATGATGAAATTGGCGTGGAGCTCGGAGATCTTGGCGCCGCCGATGGTGCGACCTTTGAGACCGCAGGCCTCGATCAGCCGGGCGGCGGACTCCCCCGGCGGGTTCTTGAACACCGAACCGCAATTGGGCCAGCGGGTGGGCTGGGTCCGGTTGCGGCGCGCCAGCAGTTCGCGGATACGGCGCTGGCCGGCCCCGATGTCGCCGTGCTGCAACCGGAGCCAGGCGGCGAGGAAGTATTCGCCCCGGGGGCCTTCCACTGAACGGTAACCGATCCGGTAATCGGACGGCGAACGGCGACGCACGACGCCATGCCGGTCGACGGTCTCGACCGCCTCCACCCAGACCCAGGTCTCGCCGCCGAAAGCCCCCGCGTTCATGGCCAAGGCGCCGCCCATGGTGCCGGGGATGCCGGCGAGAAATTCCGCCCCGCTCAGACCGTGGAGACTACAGAAACGGGCAACGTGGGCGCAGGGAACCCCCGCCTCCACGTAAACCCGCCGGTCCTCGAGCGACAGGGTGCGCAGACGGCCGGCGGTGACGACGACCGTCCCCGGCACGCCCCCGTCCCGCACCAGCACGTTGCTCCCCAGTCCCAGCCAGGTCAGCGGTTCGTCCTCTGGCAGTCCTTCGAGGAATCGAATCAGGTCTTCGCGGTCCGCGGGACGGAACAGACGCTGTGCCGTCCCTCCCACGCGCCAGGTGGTGAATCCGGCCAGGGGCACGTTCTCCGCCAGGGTGCCGCGAACCGGAGGCAGCGGCTGTTTCAGGGCGTTCATGACAGCATCTCCGGCAACCTGCCTGCCAGCTGGCCGATGCTCCCGGCTCCCATGACCAACACCACGTCGTCCGCTCGCATCCGCTCCCGCAGAACCGGGGCCACCTGCGCCAGGTCCTCCAGGAGGGTCACCTGCCGGCCCCGCCGCCGCAACGCCCGGGCCAGACTGGCACTGTCGGCGCCGTCCAGGGGGGATTCGCCGGCGGGATAGACCGGCAGCAGCACCAGATCGTCGACCCGGGACAGCACCTCGACGAAATCGGCAAACAGTTCCCGGGTCCGGGTGAAACGGTGGGGCTGGAAGACCAGGAGCTTACGCTTTCCGGGCCAGACCTGCTCGGCGGCGGCGAAGGTCATGGCCAGTTCGCGGGGATGATGACCGTAATCGTCCACCAGACGCACCTCGCCGCCGCGCCAGGCCAGACGCTGGACCTGGAAACGGCGGCCGATGCCGGCGAAATCGGCCAGGGCCCGTCGGATCGCCGCGGTCGGCACCTTCAGTTCCAGGGCGATGGCCACGGCCGCCAGGGCGTTGAGCAGATTGTGGCGTCCGGGAAGATTCAGTTCGACGGCCAGGGGCTCATCCAATCCCCGTCCCTGGATGGTGAAACGGGTCTTCAGTCCTTTCGGCTCGATGGCGCAGGCGCGCAGATCCGCTTCCGGGTGCAGGCCATAGGTCAGAACCGGTTTGTGGATCCGGGGCAGGATCTCGATCACGCCGGGATCGTCGCGACACAGCACCGCCAGACCGTAAAAGGGCAATTGGTGGAGGAATTCGACGAAGGTGTCCTTGAGGCGCTCCCAGTCGCCATCGTAGGTGCCCATGTGGTCGCGGTCGACGTTGGTGACGATCGCCATGATGGGGGAAAGATGCAGGAACGAAGCGTCGCTTTCGTCGGCTTCGGCCACCAGGTAGGGACTGGCGCCCAGGGCGGCGTGGCTGCCGGCGCTGTTGAGGCGGCCGCCGATGACGAAGGTGGGATCGAGTTCCCCTTCCGCCAGGATGCTGGCGACCAGACTGGTGGTGGTGGTCTTGCCGTGGGTTCCCGCGACGGCGATGCCGAAGCGGAACCGCATCAGTTCGGCCAGCATTTCTGCCCGGGAGATGACCGGAATGTGGTGTCGGCGCGCCGCCTGCCACTCCGGGTTGTCTTCGGCCACGGCGCTGGAGACCACCACCACGTCGGCACCGATCACCCGGGCGGCGTCGTGTCCCACCGCCACCTCGACCCCCAGGCTTCGCAACCGCCGCAACATCAAGCTGTCCCTGACGTCGGAACCGGAAACCCGGTAACCCAGATTGACCAGCACTTCGGCGATACCGCTCATGCCGACCCCGCCGATGCCGATGAAATGGATCCGGCCGATGCCGGCCATGCGCTGTTGCACCGCCTCGTTGCCGGCACGCCGTTGCCAGCCGGCACCCGGTTTGCGTTTAGGCACCATCGGCCACCTCCAGACAAATCCGTGCCACCGTCTCGGTGGCGTCCAAACGCGCCGCCTGCCTGGCGGACATTCCCATCCTCCCCAGTTTCTCCCGGTCGTAGATCAAGTCCTCGATCGTTTGCCGCAGGGCCGCCGGGCTCAACCGCGACTGCGGCAGCAGCACCGCCCCTCCCTTCTCGACCAGGTACTCGGCGTTGCGTCGCTGATGGTCGTCGATGGCATGGGGGAATGGAACCAGAACGGCGACCACACCGGCGGCGGCCAGTTCGCTGATGGTCATGGCGCCGGCCCGGCAGACCGCCAGATCGGCCCACTGCCAGGCGGCGGCCATGTCTTCGATGAAATCGTCGACCCGGACCGGAGCGAAACCAGCCTCCCGATAACGCCGGGCGACGTCGGCCTGCCGCCCTGCGCCACACTGATGCCACACTTCCAGACGGCCACTCATGCCGGCCAGCGCCCGGGGCACCGTGTCGTTGAGCACCTCGGCCCCCTGGCTGCCGCCGAGCACCAGCAGGCGGGGCGGCCCCGAACGCCCGGCCTTCGGCCGCAAAGCGGCGATCTCCCGGCGCAGCGGATTGCCGGTCCAACACGGTTTCAGTGTGGCGGCGAAGGTTTGGGGAAAGCCTTCCAGCACCCGGCGGGCATGGGGTGCCAGCCAGCGGTTGGTGGTTCCCGCCACCCGGTTCTGTTCATGGATCACCAGGGGAATCCCCAGCCAGCGCGCCAGCCAGCCCCCGGGACCGGCGACGAACCCGCCCATGCCCAGCATCACCTGGGGACGGCGGCGGCGCAGAATCCTCCCCGCCTGCCACAGGGCCCGCGACAGCATGAAGGGCGCTTGGAGCAGACGGCCGACCCCCTTGCCCCGCAACCCGCGGACGGCAACCGTGTCCACCGGGAATCCGGCCGCCGGCACCACCCGCTGCTCCAAGCCATCGGGGCCGCCCATCCAGTACACCTGATGCCCCCGGTCGCGCAGCCAGCAGGCGACCGCCAACGCCGGATACACATGACCGCCGGTGCCACCGGCGGCGATCATCACCCGCGCCATGGCTTCCTCCCCGGCCGGGCCGCCAGTCGTTCCCGAGCCTCGGCGTCCACCCGCAGCACCAGGGCCAGGGCGAGACAGTCGACCACCAGGCTGCCCCCGCCGTAGCTCATCAGCGGCAGAGTCAGACCCTTGGTGGGCAGCACCCCCAGGTTGACCCCCATGTTGACGACGGCGGTGATCCCGAGCCACAAGCCGATGCCATAGGCCAACCAGGCGCCGAAAACCAGTTCGGCCCGCTCCGCCAGACGGGCGACGGCGAAGATGCGCCACAACAAAAGGCCGAACGCCAGGATGACGGCGGCCACGCCGATCCAGCCCAGCTCCTCGCCGATCACCGCCAAAAGAAAATCGGTATGGCCTTCGGGCAGATAGAACATTTTCTGGACACTGTTGCCCAAGCCGACGCCGAACCAGCCGCCGCGTCCGAACGCGATCAGGGCCTGGGCCAGCTGATAGCCTGCGTCCTGGGCGTGGGCCCAGGGATCGAGAAATCCAACGAGGCGACGCATCCGGTAAGGCTCCCAGATCACCAGCGCCGCCGCGGCCGCGACCAGGGCGGCGAACAGTGCCGTCAGCGGCAGCAAGCGGGCACCGGCCAGAAACAGCAGGCCGACTGCGGTGGCCATGAGCACGGCGGCGGCCCCGAAATCCGGCTCCCACAGCAGCAGGGCCGCCCCTAGCCCCAACAACCCCAAGGGACGGAGAAACGCCCAGGATTCCCGCCGCAAAGCGTCACCGTGACGGACCACGTAACCGGCCAGGTAGACGACGGCAAACCACTTGAACGGTTCGGAAACCTGGAGACGGAAACCGGGCAGGTTCAGCCACCGGGTGCTGCCTTTGACGGTGACTCCGAACCCGGGAACCTTGACGGCCGCCAGGAGCAGCAACCCGGTCAGCAGCAACGCCGGTCCCAGACGTTGCCACACGCGCAGGGGGATGTGCCAGACCACGAAGGCACCCGCAACCCCCAGCAGCAGATGCCACAGCTGACGCCAGGCGAAATACAGCCCGCCACCGTGGAGATGCACGGAGGCCGAGGTCATCATGACGAAGCCGGTCAGCACCAGGCACGCCGTCACCCCCAGCAACCAGCCGTCGACCGGTGGCCGTTTTCCGGAAGAATCGCGCAGAACTACGCCGCTGACTGCCATCGTTTCACCAAAGCTTCGAACAAATCGCCCCGGGCGCGGTAGTCGGCGAACTGATCCAGACTGGCGCAGGCGGGCGACAACAGCACCGTATCGCCCGCGCGGGCCAGGTTGCGGGCGGCCGACACCGCCGCCGTCAGATCCTCCACCAGAATGGTCTCGGTGACCGGCGCCAGAACGCCGGCCAGCCGCTGACGATCCTTCCCGAAGAGGATAGCGGCCTTTATCTTGGGGCCGCAGGCGCGCAGCGGGGAAAAATCCGCCCCCTTGCCGTCACCGCCGGCCAACAGGATCAACGGCCCCTCCAGTCCCCGGATGGCCGCCTCCGTCGCCCCCACGTTGGTACCCTTGGAATCGTTGATCCAGGTGACCCCGTCGATCCGGGCCACCAACTGCATGCGATGGGGCAGGCCACGGAAGGTTTTCAGGGCGGCGTGGGCGGCATCCAGGGGGATATTCGCCGTTTCGGCCAGCGCCAGCGCGGCCAGGGCGTTGGCGAGATTGTGCTCCCCGGCCAGCGCCACGTCCCCGGCGGTGATCAGCGCCCGCCCCCGCCGGGCCAGCCAGAGCTTCCCGTCCCGGGGGAGCAGATGCCAGGTCGCCGCCGAAGAACGCAGGCCGAAGGTCAAGGTCCGCTCGCTTCCCTGGCCGGCCAGTTGCATGACTCTCCGATCGTCGGCGTTGACCACGCGCCAGTGGCTCATGCGCAACAGCCGCCCCTTGATCGCGGCATAGGCGCTCAGGTCGCGGTGGCGGTCGAGATGGTCCGGCGTGATGTTGAGCACGGCGCCGGCCACGGGACGCAGGCGGCGGGTGCGTTCGAGCTGGAAGCTGGACAGCTCCAGGACGTAAAGCCGGCAGTCGGGATCGACGAGATCGAGTGCCGCCGGCCCCAGGTTGCCCCCCGCCCGCACCTCGATCCCGGCCTGGCGGGCCATTTCCGCCACCAGGGCGGTCACGGTGCTCTTGCCGTTGGAACCGGTGACCGCCACCACCGGCGCCGAAACGGCGGCGGCGAACAGATCGACGTCGCTGATCAGGGCGGCCCCGTGTTCCAGGGCGGCGCGGATTTCCTGCTGTTCCAGCGGAACGCCCGGACTGACCAAAACGTGAGTGGCCCAGGTCAGCAATTGCTCGGGGAAACCGCCGGTGAACACCGACACCCCCTCCAGGCTGCGGACCTCGTCCAGTCCGGGGGGATGGGGGCGGGAGTCCACCGCCAGACATTCGACCCCCCGTTCCCGGAGAAAACGCAGCGCCGAAACCCCCGTGGCGCCCAAGCCGACCACCGCCACTCTGGGGTCTTCGCCGAGCAAGTCTTTGAGCGGACCGCCTTTCATGACCTACCTCAGTTTCAAGGTTGCCAGCCCGATGAGGACCAAAATCACCGTGATGATCCAGAAACGCACGATCACCTTTGGTTCGGCCCACCCTTTCAATTCGAAATGATGATGCAGGGGCGCCATGCGGAAGATTCGCTTTCCCGTCAGTTTGTAGGAGGCGACCTGAAGGATGACCGAGACGGTCTCCATCACGAACACGCCGCCCATGATCACGAGTACGATTTCCTGACGCACGATCACCGCCAGGGTCCCCAGGGCCGCCCCCAGTGCCAGGGCGCCGATGTCCCCCATGAACACCTGGGCCGGATAGGCGTTGAACCAGAGGAAACCGAGACCGGCGCCGATCAGAGCGCCGCAGAAGGTGACCAGCTCACCGGCGCCGGGAACATAGGGTACCGCCAGATAGCTGGCGAAAACTGCGTTCCCCGAGGCATAGGCGAACACCCCCAGGGCACCACCCACCAGCACGGTGGGCAGAATGGCCAGGCCGTCGAGGCCGTCGGTCAGGTTGACCGCGTTACTGCTGCCGACGATCACCAGGCAGGTGAGCGGGACGTAGCCCCACCCCAGATCGAAGCGGACGTCCTTGAAGAAAGGCACGATGTAGGTCCACTCGGCCGGCGTCTGCGCGCTGCGGTAAAGCACCAGGGCGGCGACGAACCCCACCACCGCCTGCCAGAACAGCTTCTGCCGGGCGGAAAGTCCCCGGCTGTCGCCCTGCACCAGTTTCTTGTAATCGTCGACGAAACCGATCACACCGAAGGCCAGGGTGACCCCCAGCACCACCCAGATGAACCGGTTACTTAGATCCGCCCACAACAGCGTGGTGGTAACCACCGCGATCAGCACCAACAAACCACCCATGGTGGGCGTCCCCGCCTTGCTCAGATGGCTCCGGGGGCCGTCCTCACGAATTGGCTGGCCGTAACGGCCCAGGCGCCGGATGACGCCGGGACCGATGACGAACGAGATCACCAGCGCGGTCAGCACCGCGACGATGCCCCGCAGCGTCAGGTACTGGAATACCCGGAACGCGCCGTACCAGTCGGAAAGCCAGTCGGTGATCCAGTACAGCATCCTACCGCTCCCTCAGTGCCTCGACCACCGTTTCCAGCCGCTGGCTTCGGGAGCCCTTCACCAGGACGCGAACCCCGGGATGGCAAAGCCGCAGCGCGGCCTCGACCAGAGCGTCGCGGGAAGCGAACCACTGGCCGCCGCCGCCGAAGGTAGCCACCGCCGCCTTGGTGTCCTCGCCCACCGCCAAAAGGCGCCGCACCCCCCGGCGTCGGGCCATTTCTCCGACCTGCCGGTGCCAGGCCAGGCTTTCCGGCCCCAGTTCGCCGAACGCCCCCAGGATGACCCAGGGCTCCCCTTGCAGGGCCTGCAGGGTTTGCAGCCCGGCTTCGAAGGAGGCCGGATTGGCGTTGTAGCAGTCGTTCAGCAGCCAGCCGCCTCCCTGAAGGGGCAGGGGCTGCAGCCGGCCGGGAACCGGGGTCAGCCCGGCAAGCCCCTCAGTGATGGCGGCGGGATCGCCACCGGCCGCCAGGGCGGCGGCGATGGCGGCCAGGGCATTGGCCACGTTGTGACGCCCGGCCAAGGCCAGATCGACCTCGAAACGCTCGCCGAGGGCGACCACGGAAAAACGGTTGTGGAAGCGGCCGGCTTCGAAGACCAGACCCTGATGGCGTTCGACCCGGACATCCCCCCGGCGGAATCCGAAACCGACCACCCGCCGTCTCCCCGCCAGCCCGCGCCAGTCGTCGAAGAAACGGTCTTCGGCGTTCAGCACCGCGGTGCCGTCCGCCGGCAGGCCGGTGACGATCTCTCCCTTGGCCTTGGCCACCCCGGCGATCGAGCCGAACCCTTCGAGATGGGCCGGCGCGGCATTGGTCAAAACCGCGACGTCGGGCAAGGCGAGACCGGCGCTGTAGGCGATCTCGCCGGGACGGTTGGCCCCCATCTCGACCACGGCGAAGCGATGCGCCGGCGTCAGGTGCAGCAGGGTCAGGGGCACGCCGATGTCGTTGTTCAAATTCCCCCGGGTCTTGAGAACGGTGTCCGGACCACCGAGGGCGGCGGCGATCATCTCCTTGACCGTGGTCTTGCCGTTGCTGCCGGTGACCCCGATCAGGACGCCCCGGAAACGATCCCGGCGCCAGTGCCGGGCCAGCCGCCCCAAAGCCCGGCGGCTGTCGTCCACCTGTACCCGGGGCAGTTCCGTTTCCACCGGGCGATCCACCAGGGCCGCCACCGCGCCGGCCTGACGCGCCTGATCCAGAAAGTCGTGGCCGTCGAAGCGCTCTCCGCGCAACGCCACGAACAGCTTTCCGGTCAAATCGGTGCGGCTGTCGATTCCAACGCCGTGGAAGACCACGTCCTCGCCTACGAGGCGTCCTCCCAATGCCGAAGCCACTTCGCTCAAACGCATGGTGCGGTTTCCAATTCCAGAAGATTGACGATCACGTCACGATCACTGAAAGGCAAGCGTCGCCCCTGGACCTCCTGCCAGGTCTCGTGGCCTTTGCCGGCCACCAACACCACGTCCTCCGGGGCAGCCGACCGGACCGCGGCGGCGATGGCCGCCGCCCGGTCCCGCAGCACGCTGGGAGGATGGCGCATCCCCGCCACGATCTCCCGGACGATGGCGTCGCCGTCCTCGCCCCGGGGATTGTCGTCGGTGACGATGACCCGATCGGCCCAGCGCTCGGCGATCCGCCCCATCTGGGGCCGCTTGCCCCGGTCGCGCTCCCCGCCGCAGCCGAACACCAGCCACAGCACCCCCCGGCAATGGCGCCGCAGGCTGCGCAGCGCCATTTCCAGGGCGGCGGGGGTATGGGCGTAATCCACCACCACCCGGGGCCTTCCCGGCGCGGAGAAGCATTCCATCCGGCCGGGCACGGCCCGCAGCCGCACCAAGCGCCCCACAGCCTCGGCGAGAGCGATCCCCCTGGCCCGCAAAACCGTCAACACCGCCAACACGTTGGCCAGATTCCCTTCCCCAAGCAGCGCGGCCCGGACCGGCGCCCGTTCCCGGCCCAGACAGGCGGTGAACTCGATGCCGCCGGGCAGGAAACGCACCGCCTCGGCCCGGAGCATCGGGAAAGGCGTCGGCTCCCGGTTGTGCCAGGCGTAGCCCCAGACCTGGGCGCCGGTACCGCGGTAGAAATCGATCCAGGCCGGATCGTCGAGGTTGATCACGGCGATTTCGAGACCGGAAAAGGCGAACAGTTTGCGCTTGGCGTCCCGATAGGCGGCCAGAGTCCGATGATAATCGAGATGGTCCCGGCTGAGATTGGTCCACAGGGCGATGTCGAAGGCCACCTGATCCACCCGCCCCTGATCCAGGGCATGGGAGGAAACCTCCATGGCCACCGTGGCGACGCCGGCGTCGCGCAACGCCGCCAGGCGGCGCTGGGTGGCGACGGCGGGGGCGGTGGTGTGGTCGGTCGGCTTCAGATCGGGCCACCGCCCCCATCCCAGGGTGCCGACGACGGCGCCGTCCAGCGCCTGGGCCAGATAAAAACTGCAGGAGGTCTTGCCGTTGGTGCCGGTAATGCCGATCACCTCCAGCTCCCGGGAAGGATGGCCGTAGAACCGGGACGCCAGTTCCGCCACCCTTTCACCGAGCCTTCTCACCGCCACCGTCGGAATGGTCAATGCGGGCACTTCGGCCGCACCGGGCTCGTACAGCACCACGGCGGCCCCGCGCCGCTCGGCCTCCGGGGCAAACATCAGGCCGTGACGGCGGCGGCCGGCCAGGGCAAGGAAGGCATCGCCCGGCCGGACCTGATCGGCACGATCCGTCAATCCCCTGATCTCGATGTCGTACCGGGAAACCTCGGGCAGCAGGTCGGCCAGCCGCATCATCCAGCCCCTCCCGGCAGCTGCACCAGCATCGCCCTGGAACCGGCCGGCACGGCGTCGGGCGGCACGCCCAGCAGCCGCAGCGCTACCTCCATCACCCGGGAGAACACCGGCGCCGCCACTTGGCCGCCGTAATATTCCCGTCCCCGGGGCTCGTCGATCACCACCGCCAGCACCAGGCGCGGATCGCTGGCCGGGGCCATTCCCACGAACAGGGCGCGATAACGGTCCTCGGCATACCCGCCGGACACGGCCAACCTGACCGTACCGGTCTTGCCCGCCACCCGGTAGCCGGGCACACGGGCCCGCCACGCCGTCCCCTCCCGGCTGACCACTTTTTCCAGCATCGCGCGCACCCGCCGGGCGATCCCCGCCGACAGGACGCGCCGGGCCCGATCGTCCTGAGCCCGGGGCAACAGGGTGACGCTGTGGAGCACACCGTCGTCGGCGAACACCGTGTACGCGCGGGCCAGCTGCAGCGCCGACACCGTCAACCCATAACCGAAGGCCAGGGTGGCCTGTTCGAATCTTCCCAGGCCGCGGGGAGAAGGCAGCCGCCCGCGGGCCTCGCCGGGGAATTCGATCCCGGCCGGGGTTCCCAGGCCGAAATCGGCCAGACAGCGGGTGAACTTCCCAGGCGACAGCCGCAGGGCGATCCGGGTGATGCCGACGTTGCTCGATTTCTTCAGAACGCCGGCGAGACCGAGGACGCCGTAATTGCGATGGTCGCGCACCAGGTGGCGCCCCACCCGCAGCCAGCCGGGCCGGGTGTCGATCGAGGTGGTGCCGCTCACCACCCCTTCCCGCAGGGCGCAGGCCATGGACAGGGGTTTGAGGGTGGAGCCGGGCTCGAAGGCGTCCACCACCGCCCGGTTGCGAAACGCCCCCCGGAAGGCGGCCGGCCGGGAATTGGGATTGAAGGTGGGCTGATTGGCCAGGGCCAGCACCTCGCCGGTGTGGGCGTCGAGGAGCACCAGCATACCCCCCCTGGCACCATGCTCCGCCACGGCGCGTTTCAGCTCCAGATAGGCCCGGTACTGCAACCGCCGGTCGATGCTGAGCCGGACGTCGTGGCCCGGCCTGGGTGGACGAATCGCCTCCACGGCCTCGATGATGCGGCCGCGCCGGTCACGGACGACCCGGATCTTCCCGGGAACACCGGCCAGCTGGGCCTCGAAGCGGCGCTCCAGACCCTCCTGACCGTGCTGGTCGATGTCGGTGAAACCCAGCAGATGGGCCGTCACCTCCGCCGCCGGATAGTAGCGGCGGAATTCCCGCCGCAGAAACAAGCCGTCCAGATCGAGCTCCTCGACGGCCCGGGCCCGATCGGGGGGCAACTGACGCGCCAAGTAAAGAAAGGCACGGTTCCGGTGGCGCTCGATCCGGCGGCGCAGGGCCTCGGGCGTCTCGCCCAGCAGACGGGCCAGCCGGCGTAACCGGGCTTCGCCGGGATGAAAGTGGCGCGGATCGATGCAGACCGCCTGCACCGGCGCACTGACCGCCAGCGGCGTTCCCGTCCGGTCGAGCAGGCGCCCCCGGTGGGCCGGCAAGGTGGCGGTGCGGATCTGCTGCCGATCACCGTGACGGCGGTAGAAATCCCGGGCCCAGACCTGGACGTAGAACGCCCGCACCAACAGTCCGGTCAGGACCAGACCGAAGGCTCCCAGCAGCAGTCGCCGGCGCCAGAGGGACACCAAGGTGACGTTGCCGTGGACAGGATGCGTCATGGTGTCACCGTATGGCCAGATAGGTGATCTCGTCGGCCTTGGGAATGACCATGCCGAGACGGGTCCGGGCCAGACGCTCGATCCGTGCCGGATCGGCCCAGGCGTGCTCCTCGATGAGCAGCTGCTCCCATTCCACCGCCAGGCGGTCCAGTTGCCGTTCCAGGGTTTGGGCCTGGTGAAACAGCATGCGGCTGCGATATTTACCGTAAATCACGGCCACGGCGGAGGTGGCGACGCCCAAAGCCAGGATCCCGACAAGAAGCGTCTGTTTCATCGGCGCTCGGCTATCCGCAGAATCGCGCTGCGGGCTCTGGGGTTGGCGGCGATTTCCAGGGGATCGGGGCGCCGCTTGCCCAGATCCTTCAGGGGCAAATTCTCCCCACCCTCCGGAACGGGCAGCTTGGGCGGCCGGGGGCGGGGACGGGACTGGCTGCGGATGAAGCGCTTGACGATGCGGTCCTCCAGGGAGTGAAAGGCGATAACCGCCAGCCGCCCCCCCGGGGCCAACAACGTCAGCGCCTGCGGCAGTGCCTGCTCCAGCGCTTCCAGTTCACGGTTGAGATAGATCCGCAACGCCTGGAAGGTACGGGTGGCCGGATGCTTGTTCCGCTCCCGGCGCGGCACCGCCTGCTCGACCAGTCGCGCCAGCTCGGTGGTCCGGGTCAGAGGACGATGACGCCGGGTCGTGACGATGGCCCGGGCGATGCGGCGGGCGAAACGCTCCTCCCCGTAACGATACAGAACCTCGGCGATCTCCCGTTCCGGGGCCTCGGCCAACCATTGCCCGGCGGACAACCCCTCCGCCGGATTCATGCGCATGTCCAGGGGACCGTCGTGGAGAAAGGCGAAACCGCGCCCGGGATCGTCCAATTGGGGGGAGGAAACCCCCAGATCCAGGAGGATGCCGTCGATCCTGCCGGCGATTCCCAGCTCGTCGGCCACCGCCGCCATGCGGCGGAAATCGGCATGAATCAGCCGGAAGCGGGGGTCTTCCGACAACCGCCGCGCCTGGGGCGAGGCCACCGCCTCGGGATCCTTGTCCAGGGCGACCAGCCCTCCCCGAGGGCCCAGCCGGTCCAGAATGGCGCGGCTGTGCCCCCCGCGGCCGAAGGTGCCGTCCAGATAAACGCCGTCGGGTCTGATCGCCAGGCCGGCCAACACTTCGTCGAGCAACACCGGCAGATGGGTCATGGCATCCATGGTCGTCAAAGCGGCAGCGTGTTCAAATCGATCGAGTCATTGAGATCTTCCAGGCCTTCCTCTTCCAGCCAGACATTGCGGCGCACCTCCCAAGCCTTTTCCTCCCAGATCTCCAGCTTGCTTCCCAATCCCACCAGCACCACGTTCTTGTTCAGATTGGCGTAGCGACGCAAGGGGGCGTTGAGGAGGATTCTTCCCTGGGCGTCCAGTTGGCATTCCTGGGCGTGGCCGATCAGAAGCCGCTGGAGGCGCCGGCTATGGCGGTTCGCGGTCGGCAGGGACAGCAACTGCCGCTCCAATGCCTGCCATCGGCTCCAGGGGTACAACCACAAACAGCGGTTGTCCACCGCGATGGTGACGACGATCTGGCCCTGATGGTCGGTTTCGAGGGTTTCCCGATAGCGGGCAGGAATCGCCAGACGGCCCTTGCCGTCCAGATTCAGCGAATGCAGGCCCCTGAACAGATTCCCCACCGGATCCCACAAATCCCCACTCGGTGACGCCCACTATAGGAACAGTGCCGACACCCGTCAAGGGTGTCTTTTCGCAACAAAAGGCAGCTCAAAAACGACAACCCGGAAAGCAGGGAAAAATCAGGCGGTTAAAGGGATCAACGCGGCGACCCGGTCCGGTAGCTGACCACAACCACTAGGAACGCGGCCAGATCGTAGACTGAGTGGACCATCATGGGGACCAACAGATTGCGCTCGCCCCCCACATCGAGCAACCAGCCCAGATACATCCCGGTCAAAGCGGCCAACAGCGCGTACAGGGGGGTCACCGAGTGGGCCAGCCCAAACAGGAGATTGCTGACGATCAACGCGGGCCACCAGCCCCACAGGGACTCCATCCAGGGCTGTAGCACCCCGCGGAACAGGAGCTCCTCGCAAAACCCCGCCAGGAACGCCACATAGGCCAGCTCGTACCACCGGCACGCAGCCAGCAGCGGCCCCAGGGTTTCGAGCAGCAACCGTTTGATCTGCTCCAGCTGCGGCACTTCCAGCCGGTAAACCAAACCGAAGAACAGCAGCAGCGGCAGGGTGCCCAACAGCCCCAGACTCAGGGCCTGCGGCCGCCAATGCACCAGATCCAACGGGTTGATGCCGAGCCACCATCCCAGCAGACCGGCGATGACCGCCAACCCTCCCTCGAACAGAGTGGCGAGCCACAGAAACTGGGTTCGGCTCATCGACTCACCCATACCGAAGTCAGCTTGAGCTTTCGTTTGATCTGCGCCGCCTGACGCCGCGCCTGGGCAGCGGTGGCGAACGGCCCCACCCGGAGGCGATAGCGGCGCGCCCCCTTGACCTTCACCGGCTGAATATCGACCTCGACCCCCTGCCGGCGATAGCGCTGTTGCAGTTTTTTCGCCGCCTCCAAATCGGCCAGAGAGGCCAGGACCACATACCAGCCTTGGGGTTTGGCGGCCGGCTTGGTGGCCGTGGGCCTCGCCTCGGCGGCCTCGGTCACCGCCCGGGTTTCCAGAGAGGCCAGCCGGGCCTGCAGCTGGGCGACCGTTTCATCGAGACGGGCGATCTGCCCCCTGAGCTCGTCATCCGCCGGCGCGGCGGTTCCCGCCTCCTCCAGTCGCGCCAGCCGCTCGCTCACGGCGTTCAACCTGGCGTTCAACTGGGCGATGTCCGCCTGCAGGCCGCTGCCGATCTGCTGGGGATTGTTGAGCTCCATCTGCTCCTCCAGCAAACCGACGGACTCGTCCAGGCGACCCAGGTGAGCGCTCTGCCGATACATCAGCGCCCCCAAAACCAAGGTGATGGCCAGGGCGGCGCCGCCCAGCCCCATCGCCACCCAGATCAGTCGCTCGCCGCCATCACGTCCAGCGGCGGAGCGGCGATCTGCGGAAGAAAACGCCTCGCTTCCACCGGTCCTCCCGGACAAGCTGAGGCGGTCTTCCGCCAACTCGTCGGCGGCGGCCTCGCGGCTCCGCCGCCTTCGCACCACCTCCCGAAGATGCTCGTCGAAATCCGGCCGCGTATGTCCGTTTTCCTCGGTCATGACCCGCCCTCCTCTCTGACTCCGGCCAAACATAGCACAAGCACAACGATTGCCAAACCCTGGCAATCCCCGCCATCGCCCATTACCATGCGTAATTTTGCGAACGGATCGACCATGCTCCGAATTCCGCGCCCGGGGGTCATCGCCGCCGGACATCCGCAAACCGCCGCGGCCGCCGCCGAGATCCTGCAGACCGGCGGCAACGCCTTCGACGCCGTGGTCGCCGCCCACCTGGCCGCCTGCGTGGCCGAACCGGTGCTGGCCTCCCTGGGGGGCGGCGGCTACCTACTGGCCGAGATCGACCGTCAAACCTGGATCTACGATTTCTTCGTCCAGACCCCCAAGCGCCGGCGGCCGACCGAAGCGCTGGACTTTCACCCCATCCGGGCCGATTTCGGCACCGCCACCCAGGAATTCCACATCGGTCTGGGGACCGTCGCTACACCCGGTGTGGTGCGGGGACTGTGGCATATCCAGAAGCAACTGGGACGCCTGCCGATGACCGAAGTGGCGCGACCGGCCATCCAGTTGGCCCGGGACGGCGTGGTCGTCAACGCCTTCCAGGCCTATATCTTCGACGTCGTCGCTCCGATCTACCGCTCCCACCCGGAAACCTTCGCCACCTATCGCAGCCCGACCCGACCGGAGTGCCTGGTGCGGGAGGGCGACCGGCTGGTCCAGCCCCGATTGGCCGACACCCTCGAGGCCCTGGCCCGGGAAGGGGATGCCCTGTTCCACCAGGGTGACATCGCCCGCCGTATCGTGGCCCTGTGCCGTCAGGGCGGCCTGCTGGAACACGACGATCTGCACGATTATTCGCCGGTGCGGCGCCGTCCCCTGTCCTTCCGCTATCGCGACGCCCGCATCCTGACCAATCCACCCCCCAGTTCCGGGGGGATTCTGATCGCCTTCGCCCTCAAGCTGCTGGAACGCTTCCCCCTGTCCCGGTCAGGCTTCGGCAGCCCGATGCACCTGAGGCTTCTGACCGCGGCCCAGGCCCTGACCCAGGAAGCCCGCCTGGAACTCGACCTCGACGAAACCCATGCCGACGGCATACCGGCCGTGCTGGCCCCCGAGGTGCTGCACCGCTACTGGGAAAAGCTGGCGCACCACCCTCTGTGCCACCGGGGCACCACGCACATCAGCGTCATGGACCGCCACGGCAACACCGCCAGCCTGACCACCAGCAACGGCGAGGGCTGCGGCCGGTTGATCCCCGGTACCGGCATCATGCTCAACAACATGCTCGGCGAGGCCGATCTCAACCCCCACGGCTTTCACCGCTGGCCCTGCGACACCCGCATGACCTCGATGATGGCACCGACCCTGGCCCGCCTGCCGGGACAGACCGTCGCCCTGGGCTCCGGTGGTTCCAACCGCCTGCGCACCGCCATCCTTCAGGTCCTGGTCAACCTGATCGATTTCGCCATGCCGCTCGAGGCGGCGGTTTCGGCCCCCAGGCTTCACTTCGAGGACGGGGTGGTCAATCTGGAGGCCGGTTTCGACGAAACCGCAGTGGCGGCCCTGGCGTCTCATTATGCGGTCGAACGCTGGCCCGACCGGAACCTGTTCTTCGGCGGGGTCCACGCGGTCGCCCGCGAAGGCGGCCGTTTCCACGGCGCCGGTGATCCCCGCCGGGGTGGAGTGAGCCGGGTGGTTTGATCGATGGTAAAATTCAG